>NZ_FPBU01000007.1:0-380242 GCF_900116775.1 Pantoea sp. YR525 | reverse complement strand
CACGAACGAATTTGTCTCAGAACGGGCATGAGCCCGGTGGAATACCGGGCATCAAAAGAGATGTAAAATGTGTCCAGGTTTTGGGGTTCAGTGCATGGCCGCGCCCTCTGCACTCCCGGGCCCTGCGCCAGCCCAACCCGCCGCTGCGCGGTACCTTCACTCATTCACGATTCCTGACGGACCGGTGGCGATTCGCTCCTGCTCAGCGCCACCTCTCGCCGCATCCATGCGGCTCGCCCTGGAATCCCTCATTCGTTCAGCGGTTTAGGATGTCGCCTCAACCCCCGCGCTGCAGCAACTATGCATTTTCCTGATTTACCATCGCTACAAACCCCGTAGGGTCGCCATTTATGGCGACCGAAAGACACCGAACTGACGAGCATTAAGATATAAACGGGCGGACCTACGTTGATTTGGCTGATTTTTTATGCGAGCCACTCTTCACGGGTTAACTCCCACAATTCGTAATCGAGAACACCCGCCACATACTCTTTTTTACCGGTTTCTATCAGACGCATGCCAGATTTACGTGAGATGATCACCGAGCCGGTATTCACCGCCGCTTTTGGCACGCGTAATACTTCGCGGCCCAGCGTTTTAAACCAGAAATCATTAACGGCGTTGCAGGCTTCACTCATGAATCCGCGTTGCTGCCACTCAGGTACCAACCAGAATCCGCGGTTATCATTTTCTCCATCACGCAGTTCGATCAGCCCAATTAATTCCTCAGGCTTCTCCTGGCGTCTGATACTCCAGCACCAGCATCGACTTTCCTTGACGGCGGGCAACACCACGTTATCGACATAATCCTGCGCGGCACCTTCAGGATAAGGCCAGGGCACATTGGCATTGAGATAACGCACGATCTCCCAGCGTGGGAAGGCGATTTGCATCGCCTGCCCATCGCGGCTTTCCAGCGGCTTCAGGATTAGTCGTTCCGTTTTGATTTCTGGCGTCATATGTCCTCCATTTTGGGCTTTGGCTCCAGCCAGGTCATCGTCAATTAAGGTTTGTCCCTGTTATCCAGCCGTAGCTGCATAAATGTTAGATCCAGCCAGCGGCCAAATTTTGTTCCTACCTGTTTTATCTGTCCGGCATCGGTAAATCCTAGCTTGAGATGTAACGCGATTGAAGGTGTGTTTTCAGACTCAATGCCCGCCACCATCACGTGTTTGCCTTGCGCTGTCGCATGCGTGATAAGTGACCGCATTAATGCTAATCCAAGACCTTTTCCCTGTGCGGCGTTATGGACATAAACCGAATGTTCAACCGTATAGCGGTATCCATCCCACGGACGCCAGTCACCATAGGAAGCGTAACCGAGCGCAATATCATCCTCATCAACGGCGACCAGAACCGGAAATCCTGCCGATTGCCGATCTGACAACCATTTGATTCGGTTAGCAATATCGACCGTGTTATCGTTCCATATGGCTGTGCTGTTCTGCACCGCATGGTTATAAATATCCGTGATTTCCGCTGCATCTTTTTCAACTGCCGGACGTATGTTCACCATAGACACCTCGCTGTTATGCCACTAAAGTAGACGCTTCGTACACTATCTTATATATCTACTATGTCAGACAAAAAATCCACTAAAGAAGATGATTTAAACGCGCGAATTGGCAAAAAAGTGAAGGCTGAAAGAGAAAAACGCAGCTGGTCTTTGACCGAATTGGCTGAGCAGTCAGGCGTATCACGGGCGATGATCCATAAAATTGAACGGGGAGAAAGCAGTCCTACAGCAACGTTGCTGGCACGTTTGGCGGGGTCGTTTGATATGAGCATGTCGCAACTGATTGCGTTGAGCGAAGTGCAAACGGGCACATTACTGAAACAGCATCAGCAACCGGTTTGGCAGGATCCTGAAACGGGATATATCCGACGACATGTGTCGCCAGGGCAGATACCGCTCGATCTTGTCAGCATAGAATTGCCGCCCGGCGTTAGCGTGCCGATGCCGGTCATTTCCTATGTGTCGCGCCGTCAGCTTATCTGGGTTTTAGAGGGTGAATTATGTTTTCAAGAAGGCGATAAAATCTTCGAAATGCAGACGGGCGATTGTCTTGAATTGGGCGATCCTGCTGACTGTATTTTCAGGAATGACTCGGAACAACGTTGTCGCTATGCGGTAATCGTACTCAAATAAAAGCAGCAGCAGTTAAACATCCATTATTAATTGGACGTAAAACTGCCGCCTGGATTGTACCTTAATGCGCGCACCAGTTCCTGAGCGAATTAATTCCGCCATCCGGTGAGGTAAAACCTGAGCAGCCTAAGATCGAGTCGAATAACTTCTCGTGGAATACCGGCGCTTTGTCATTCTGCAGTTGCTGAAGTTTGGCAAATGACGCTTTGTTATTACTGTCACTTAAAAACTTATCCGATGCCCAAACCATAATCGGCACCGTGCGCTGCGCCATTGGTGCATGATCGCGTGGTGTGCCGTGGAAATGCAGATTATCGGAAATCGATTCCCCATGATCAGAGGCATAAAACACGATGGCATTTTTATCTTTCAGGCTATCGAAAGTCTGCTTGAGAAAATAATCGGTATACAAAAGGCTATTGTCGTAGGAATTAATCATCTCCTGCGTGCTACAGGCATCATCAATGCCCTGACACTCCGGCGTATAGCGTGCAAACGCGCGTGGATAGCGTTCGGTATACATATAATGTGAGCCTTTGGTATGGAGAATCACAATATGTTTACCCTGCGGATGACGCTGAATTGAGTCCTGCAATTCATTAATCAACGCCATATCATCCACCGGCTTACCAACATTGCGCTTCTCCGCCTGAATAGATTCACGCATCGAATAACTGTCGGCCATGACTTTGTTATAGAACCAGGCTTCGCTCTGCATGGAGTAGAGATCTTCAGAGAATCCTTGCTTCTTCATCACCGTGAAGACATTCATCTCTTTCAGCGTGCGCTGCGGGGCTTCTGAAGCGCCGCCTTCTCTAACAAACATACAGCGCAGCGAGAGCTTAGTGGAGGTATCACAAGAGTAACCCTGCAAGTGAACCAGGTTTTTTTCGTGATCGAGATAAGGCGTGTTGTTGCGATCGTAACCGTATAAACCCATATGATCGCGGCGGGCACTTTCACCAATCACAAACACGATATACAAGTTATCCGCATTTTTCGGTGGAACGTATTTAAAGTGTTCAGCGGGATCGTAAAGATTACGATTATCTTCAGCCTGGCTGAACGAACTATAAGCCAGCAAGCCAACGCCCGATAACCAGTTAGACGGTGAATAGGTACCCGCAACAATGCCGCCGTAGCTGGCCATCATGCGATTATTCTTCTTATCCTGTTCATCCTGCACTTTGCCCATTAAATTCAACGGCAACCAGCAACCTAATGCGGCAATAATAATGGCGATGGTTTTATAAGACCAGTAACGCTTTTTACTGATATTTGTTACGGGATTAATGCGCATTCCGCGCCAGATTAGCCAAAGCGGGAGGATGTTAATGATCACCATCCACAGCATAAAGTGCCAACCCACCGATTCCTTAGAAAGGTCTAATGAATCGGTGGCTAAAACAGCGGCGATAATTCCATAACCAATATCAATATTAAAGAAAATCATGTAATAACTGGCCGCACTGGAGAATATCACCAGCATGGTCATTAATACGCGCGATAGATATTTCCCGGTTAATGAGGTTAACAACGTCAACAGCATTACCAAACAAAATGCAGCGATGATCTCCGTCACTAATGAAAGGGTGTTATCAAACTGCAGTTGCGTATAGCGACGGATGAAAATCGGAATATTAAGAAGTACGCCGATATAGAGCGAAATAAACACCGGTATATAAAACTGCTTAACCCAACCCTTTTTAAACATGTATTCCCCGTTATTATAATGAACAACTAAATCACTTGCCTGTAAATTGACAGCCCTAGGTAAGAGGATGGATTTGGGGATCAGTTCAACCATTGCTGGGCCTAAAGTATGTTATAATGTAACAACCAAAGGTAGGCGCTTATGCCTCGATTAGGGCTCGCAACCACCACTTTCCCCGCAGGCTGCTAATCAATGCAGTGAAGATCCTCATTCTGTATATGCATTTCCCTCATCAATTCATTCAACATGCATGACCATGAAAGTAAACATTATCGATGAAAATGATGGAATGACTGACTATTTGCGTTAAGGGGAAACTTCATGATTTATAAAATTGAATAAACAGGAAATTAAAGTTTTTATAAGGAGCCAGGAACTTTCTGATTGTTAAGGTGATATTCTGCACAAAAGTGCTTACACAAAATTTACAATCAATTTCCCTTAAGTCTTATTATGATGGCAAAAACATGGATGTCACTGGCGCTATGCGTCGGTATGATCACAACTTCTGCATTGGCGGCACCGTTAAATCCCGGCGACCGTGATTATATTCAGAACCAGCAACAGCAACGTTTGCAAAATGATCAGCAGCAGCGTGACGCATTGTGGAGTGCTACCGCGCCGCAGAGCACGCCAGCAGCGGATTCCGGCCAGGCCGGTCCCTGCTTTCCGCTGCAGCATATCGCTATTCGCAACGCCACGCTAATTTCTGCTGGCCAGCAGCAATCGCTGGTCGCACCTTATATCCACCGCTGCCTGAACTTAACCGAAATTAATTCGCTGGTGCATGCCATTTCTGACTGGTATATGCAGCGCGGCTATATCACCAGCCGGGCATTTTTAATTGAACAGGATTTATCGCAGGGCGAGTTAATTATTCCGGTGCTGGAAGGGAAGCTGGATGCCATTCGTCTCGACGGCCAGCATCCGCGTTCATTACAGATGGCGTTTCCCGGTCTGGAAGGCAAGGTGCTTAACCTGCGCGATATTGAGCAGGGCATGGAGCAGATTAACCGCGTGCGCACCACGCCGGTACAGATTGAAATACAGCCGTCGCCTAAAACCGGTTATTCGGTCGTCAATCTAACGGCCAAACCGGAATTTCCGGTCAGCGCATCATTAGGTTTCGATAATAGCGGACAGAAAAGTACCGGCGTTGGTCAGCTCAACGCCTCGCTGACGGGAAACAATCTGCTGGGACTGGCTGACCGCTGGTTTATCAGCGGCGGACGCAGCAGCGCCTTCAGCAACTGGCGTGATGCGCAGAACCTGCAGGCGGGCGTCAGCGTGCCTTACGGCTACGGCCTGCTCGACTACAGCTACAGCTGGAGCAACTATCACAGCAGCTTCGTTAATAACGGCTTTACCTGGCTAAGCAACGGCGACAACGTGTCGCACCGGCTAAACGGTTCGTGGGTGCTGTTCCGCAACGGCGATATCAAAACCGGCGTCCAGCTCGGCCTGAATCATTACTCCAGCCACAACTATCTCAACAATACCCTGTTGCAGAGCAGCAGCCGCAAAATCACCAGCGCGCAGCTGGGACTCAATCACACGCAGAAAATCCTCGGCGGCGTCGCTACGCTCAACCCAACGTTCAGCCGCGGCATGCCGTGGTTTGATGCCGAAGATGACGCGGGAAAAACCGGCGATTTGCCCAAAGCACAGTTCCGCAAGTGGAGTATCAGCGGCAGTTTCCAGCGGCCGCTGGCTGACAAACTGTGGCTGCTGAGCAGCGTTTACGGCCAGTGGTCGCCCGATCGGCTATACGGCAGCGAACGCCTGACGCTGGGTGGCGAAAGCTCGGTGCGCGGCTTTAAGGAGCAGTATCTCTCCGGAGATGCCGGTGGCTATCTGCGCAACGAACTGAGTTACAGCCTGTTCACGCTGCCGGTTCTGGGCGACGTCAGCGCGCTGGCCGCCATCGACGGCGGCTGGTTAAAGAGCGACGCGCAGAACCGCGAGTCCACCGGCACCTTGTGGGGCAGCGCGGTAGGTCTCAACACGCGCGGCCGCAACTTCTACACCCAGTACACCGTCGGCATTCCGCTTAGCTATCCCGGCCATCTCCAGCCGGATCACGTCAGCATTTACGCCCGCGTCGGGCTGGTTTTCTAAGAGGCAAAGATTATGGACGATCGTCAACCCGTTTCCCTCGCCCGTCGCGCGCTGAGTTACCTGATTTGCTATCTGGTGGCGGTCCAGCCGATGTTGCCTGCTGTCGCCGCGCAAATTACGCCGGTAACGCCGGGCACAAAAATGGATGCCGCCGGCAACGGCGTGCCGGTGGTGAATATCACCACGCCCAACGGCGCCGGGATTTCGCATAACCAGTACCAGCAGTACAACGTTGGCAAAGAAGGTTTAATCCTCAATAACGCCACCGGCCAGCTTACCCAGACGCAGCTGGGCGGCCTGATCCAGAACAACCCTAATCTGAAAGCCGGGCACGAAGCGCAGGCGATCATCAACGAAGTGGTTGGCGCCAACCGTTCGCAGTTGCAGGGCTACACCGAAGTAGCGGGCAAAGCCGCTAACGTGATGGTAGCCAACCCGTACGGTATTACCTGTAACGGCTGCGGCTTTATCAACACGCCGAATGTCACGCTGACCACCGGTAAACCGCAGCTGGATGCCAACGGCAATCTGGCTGCGCTGGAGGTGACGAAAGGATCGGTGATCGTCGAAGGTCAGGGACTGGACGGCAGCAGCGCCGATGCGGTGTCGATCGTCGCGCGTGCAACCGAGATCAACGCCGGGATCCATGCGAAAGATTTGTCGGTGACGGTCGGGGCAAACCGCGTGGGTGCGGATGGTTCCGTCACGCCGATTGCCGGTGAAGGTGCGGCGCCGTCGGTGGCGGTGGATACCGGCGCGCTTGGCGGCATGTATGCCAATCGCATTCATCTGGTGTCGAGCGAAAAGGGCGTTGGGGTTAACCTCGGTAACCTGGTGGCGAAGCAGGGTGATATTCAGCTGGATGCCAGCGGTAAACTGACGCTGAATAACAGCCTGAGCAGCGGGGCGCTGACGGCGAATGCTGAATCAGTGACGCTTGGTGGGGAAAACAAAGCGTCCGGACAGGTCGCGCTCAGTGCACAGCTGGATGCAACGCTCAATAAAGGCACGCTGGTCAGCGACGCCGGAGTAAGCGTCACGGCGAAAGGAAATCTCACCACCAATGGCGCCAGCATCACTGCAGGACGTGATATTCAGCTCAGTGGCGTAACCGTTATTACCGACAGCAATGCCGTCGCGAAAGCCGGTAACGATATCCGATTGCAGGCGCAGGATCGGCTCAGCAACAGCGGCCAACTGACGGCCGGAAAAAGCCTCAACATCACGGCCAAACAACTCGATAATCACGGCATGCTGGCCGGTAACACCACCGGCATCACCACAAGTAGCCTGCAGAATGGTAAGGGCGCGGCCATCTCCGGCGCAGAGAGTCTAAGCCTCAGCAGCGACAGCTTGCTGAATCAGGGCGTATTGTCCGCGCCGGTGCTCTCACTCAGCAGCGTGCAAACTGACAACAGCGGGCTGATTCAGGGCAGCAAAGCGCTGACCTACAGCGGCAACCGCCTGAACAATCTGGCGGGCGGCACCCTGAGTTCGGACAACAGTTTTGCACTCAATCTGCCGCAGCTGATTAACAGCGGGCTCATCACCAGCAAGGCAGCACTGACGCTGAGTGGCAACGCGCTCACCAACAGCGGCGAAATCAACGCTGCCAGCCTGTTTGCCTCAAACGCGCAGCTGAACAACCAGCAGGGCGGCCTGCTGCTCGCGGATAACACCCTCAATCTTCAAAACGCTGCGCTGACCAATGACGGTCAAATCGCCGCAGCGACAACCCATGTTGATGCCAGTACGCTGAACAACAGCGGCACGTTGCAGGGCAAACAATCGCTGCAGGCCAGCGGCAAGGTGATAACCAGCAGCGGTACGTTACTGAGTGACGGCAAATTAACCATCGCAGCAGACACGCTCACTAACCGGGGCCAGCTGCAGGGACAGCAACTGGCGGTGACGGCGGGCAGCTGGCATAACAGCGGCAATGCGTTAAGTGCGGGTGATGGCGTACTCAACGCCGCAACGCTTGATAACAGCGGCAAAATTCTTGGTCAGCAGAACCTACAGCTCAAAGCAGATTCTGTTGATAACAGCGGCTGGTTGCTGGCGCAGGCGCTCAGGCTTAAGGGAGATTTAGTTAACAGCGGGCTGATTCAGGGCAGTGATGCACTTACGGTGACGGGCGATAAACTCAGTAATAAAACCGGCGGCCAGTTACTGAGTGCCGGCACGCTGACTGCTCAGGCTGGAAGCCTTGATAATCAGGGCAGCATTCAGGCCGACACGCTTGATATGCGGCTGCAAAGCTGGCAGAACGCCGGCAGCGCCCAGGCGACCACACAGTTCCTTGGCACCCTGAGCGGCGCGCTGGATAACAGCGGCACACTGCTGAGCCAGAACGATTTTGCTCTCATCAGCAACGACATCACTAACAGCGGTAAGCTGGCGGCCAACCGACTCAGCATCACAGCACCTCAGCTGACCAACGCCGGACTACTGCAGGGTAACAGCTCGCTATCACTGAACAGCGCGGATATCACCAACGCCGCCAGCGGTCAGCTTATCAGCGGCGGTTCGCTGACGCTTTCCCCGGTACAGCTGACCAATGCGGGCCTGCTACAGGTGGCGGATGACTTCAACATCAACGGCCGTGACCTGACCAACAGCGGACGCATCACCGCAACCAATCTGAATGCAGACCTGAGCGGCACGCTGAATAACAGTGGTTCGATTGCGGCACAGCAGTTGAACGTTTCAGGTGATGTGCTGAAGAATCAAAGCCTGCTACAGGGTGACAGCGGACTTAACGCGAATTTCAGGCAGTTCAGCAACCTGAGTGCGGGGCAGCTTCTCAGCAACGGTTTTCTTGCAGTGAAGGGCGCCACAGCTGACAACGCCGGCGTGTTGCAGGGCAACAGCATTGACTATCAGTTTGGCTCGCTGACCAACAGTGGCACGGTTTACGGTATTGACGCACTTAAAGGTCAGTCCGACGGGCTGCTGGATAACCGTGGCAGCCTGACAGCGGGCGGCAATGCCAGCCTGACGGCGGGCAACCTGCAAAACAGCGGTAAGGTACTGGCCGGTAATCTGGTGTTACGCGGAAATAGCCTCAGCAACAGTGGCTTATGGCAGGGAACATCCTCGCTGGATGCGCAATCGCGCGGCGCTTTGACACAGGCGGCTGGCGGCAAAACGCTGACCGGCGGCGAGCTGCTACTGAACGCAACTGAGCTCAACACGGCGGGCACAATCCAGGGTGACAACGCGCAAATCAGCGCAGGACGCTGGCAGAATCAGGGCTCGTTGCTGGGCACCACATATGTGTCTGCGGACGTTGCGGGTGAGCTGCGCAACAGCGGTGAAATATTGTCGCAGGGCACGGCACAGGTCAGCGCGCAGAACCTGAATAACAGCGGCTCGCTGCTGGCGGATAAAGCGATGACGCTGAGTGGCGGCGCGCTGAATAACAGCGGCAGCGTGCAGGGCGAAACGCTGGCAATTACCCCGGCCAGCGTGACCAATCAGGGCAGTCTAATTGGCCTGCAATCGCTGACTATCGGTCCGGCGCAGACCCGTGGTTTCCGCATGCTGGCGGTACAGTCGCAGCCCGCACGTGAATTAATCAACAATGCTGGCGGTCAGCTGCTGACGCAGGGCACGCTGAACATCACCGGTGATGTCATCACCAACAACGGCAGCTGGCAGGGACAGCAAATCCTGCTGAACGCCACCCGCCTTGCCAACAACGGCGCCATCCAGAGCGCTGGCGATCTGACGCTCAACCTCAGCGATGCGCTGACGTCCGCCACGGGCAGCAAAATCACCGCCAACGGCAACGCTGCGCTCAACGCACTCAGCCTCACCAATCAGGGGCAGTGGATTGCCGGAAACCTGACGCTGAAAGGCACGACGCTTAACAACGGTGGAGAAATCTCCGGCGTTAACGGACTGACGGCAGTGCTCGGCGGCACGCTGACGCAGCAGCAAAATGGCGCGCTGTTATCAGGTGGCAAACTGGATGTTCAGGCGGCGACGGCTAGCAATGATGGCCGCATTCAGGGCGGTAATCTGACGATCACCACTGGAACACTGACTAACAACGGGCGGTTGCAGGGAGATAACAGCCTGTTGCTGAACACCCGTGGCCGCATCACCAACAACAATAGCGGGACGCTGATAAGCCAGAGCGGTCTGACGCTGACCACGCCAGAGCTGTATAACTACGGCCTGATTCAGGGGGCAACTAACCGCATCACCGCCAGCAACAATGCTACGAACAGCGGAAAAATGCTGTCTGCGGGTGAGCTCACTCTCACCACTCCTCAACTCACCAATAGCGGCTGGTTGCAGGCAGCGCAGCTGACGCTAAATGCTGCCAACGCCAGCAACAGCGGCACTTTGCTGGCCGATCAGCAGGGAACCTTAACCGGCTCGCAACTGCTGAATCAGGGAACTGCGCAGGGTGGCTCGCTGGCGGTCAATTATGGCCAGCTCAATAACAGCGGCACGCTGCTGGGTGTCAATCAGCTGAACGTGAAGGCCAGCCAGGTCACGCAGCAGGCAGCAGGAAAGCTGTTGAGCGGTGGCAATCTGCTGCTGGAGAGCACCGGTTTTGATCAACTGGGTCAGGTGGTGGCGCTGGGCGATGCCACGCTGAAACTCATCAATAGTTTTACAGCACGTAATACGCTGGCCGCAGGTAAACGCCTGACTATCAGCAGTAACGAAGCGATTGAGAACCAGGGCACGTTGCAGGGGCAGGCACTGACGTTGAACGCAGGCGGCGATCTGACGAACAATGGCCAGCTCACCACCGGAACCGGCGACAGCAGCCTGAGCGGTAACCGCATCAATATGAACAGCGCGGGCACGCTGCAGGGCGGCGGCAATGTTGCACTGATCAGCCGCAGCGACTTAGCACTCAATGGCTTCACCGGCACGCGTGGCAGCCTCACCATTTCCTCGCCAGGCAGCATTGTGAATACGGCGTTACTTTACGCCGGACAGAATCTCTACCTGTACGCTAACAGCATTCAAAATCAGCGTGGCGATATGCTGGCAGGCAACAGTCTGTGGATGCAGCGCGATGCGGCGGGGAATGCCAATGGCGAGGTGATCAATACTTCGGGAACCATTGAGTCACAGAATGGTGATATCACGATTAGGACCGGACATCTGCTGAATCAGAGAGACGGATATCAGGTCACGGAGGAAACGCACCAGTATTTCGACGGCAGCGCTGCTTACATCGATTTGCCTTTTTCTACGTTCGATCCAACGCAGTACACCTTAACCAAAGAAGTTAGCTGCGGCGGAGGGCGAAATGATAGCTGCCATACGAGCTATCCGTTAACCCTTAATGAGGATCAGCATCAGCAAAAGGTTCTAATCGGAGAGAAAATTGTAGGCGCGACTGCCAGTGGAGGATCAGCAAGAATCTCAGCAGGTCGCGATATAATGGCCAGCGCTACAACGCTTGATAATGTAGCCAGTGATATTCTGGCCGGGAGGAACGCTTTCTTATCTGGTGATAGTCTGAACAATAGCTCCTCTGCGACAGGACGTTATCAGACCTGGCAAACATATGATTGTGGCGCCACAAGGTTCACCAGCTGCAGCCAAAATGTCAAAGATGGGAAAATTTCTAACGCCTCCTCTTTCCGTTTTGGCTTTATAGGCCAACCAGAATATGTCTCGATAGAAGACGGATATAGCTATCGTGCCGTCATTCAGGCAGGCGGCAACGTTAACGCCAGCTTCAGTGGTGATATCAGCAATACCTCCACGACTTCCAACGCCGGCTGGACAGGCACCTCTGTCAATGCGCCTGTATTAAATCAGCTCGCCGCAATCGGCCAGGTGGCAGCTCAGCAGCGCCAGCAACTCGCCGCCACAGATAAGGTGGCGATCAACTCTCCCGAATGGCGCGACCAACTGCATAATGCCCTGCAGCAGGTCAACGGTGGCACATCGCTGCAAAATGCACAGCCTGAAACCGTTGGGCTCTCAAATCACAATGGCAAACAACAGGGCAACGCGAACCTTGGTAAGGCCGCTGAACTGGCGTCAGGCAGCGCAGTAAAACCGTCGGCTCTGGGCAGCTATGGTGCTTCAGCGGTGGATACCAGCGCCTATCCACTTCCCACCAGTGACAATGGTTACTTCGTCCCGGGCGACAGCAGCAGTCCCTATCTCATCACCGTAAACCCGAAATTAAACGGTCTGGGGCAGCTGGACGCCAGCCTGTTTGGCGATCTCAATCAGTTGCTGGGTAAACAGCCTGGCAGCGCACCACAGGAAAGCCGTCAGAAGTATACCGACGTGAATACTTTCCTCGGCTCGTCCTATCTGCTGGACAGGCTGAACCTTAAGCCTGACAACGATTACCGCTTCCTTGGCGATGCGGCATTTGATACGCGTTACGTCAGCAACACCGTTCTTAATCAGACCGGCAGCCGCTATCTGAATGGCGTGGGCTCCGATCTGGACCAGATGCGTTATCTGATGGATAACGCCGCCGCGTCACAGCAGTCTTTAGGCCTGCAGTTTGGTGTATCGCTTACCGCGGATCAGGTTGCTTCACTGGATAAGAGCATCATCTGGTGGGAAGCCACCTCGGTGAATGGCCAGACGGTGATGGTGCCGAAAGTCTACCTGTCCGAAAAAGATGCGGCGATGAACAACGGCAGCGTGATTGCCGGGAACAACGTCACACTTTCCGGCGGTAACATCACCAATAGCGCCAGCACTATCGTGGCGCAGAACGCTGTCAACGCCGACAGCCAGAACAATATCGACAACCTTAAAGCCGGGCTGATTAAAGCCGGAGGCGAGCTGAATCTCAGCGCGCTGAATAGCATCAACAACGTCAGCTCGACAATCAGCGGTAAAAAGGTGGCGCTGGAAAGCGTCAACGGTGACATCAACAACAGCACCATCAGTTCACAATGGACGATCGGCGGCAACGGGCCAGTGCAGGCAAGCAAGACGCTGCTTGGCCAGACGGCGGCGATTACGTCGCTGGATGCGCTCAGCCTGAAGTCCGGCAACGATATCAACCTCACCGGCTCCTCACTCAATGCGGGCGGCGATCTGCTGCTCAATGCCTGGCACGACCTCAGTCTCAACAGCATCGAGACCAGCGAAAGCCGTAAAACAGGTAACAAGGAAACGCATAGCTCAGGTGCTGAACGCACGACCGTTTCCAGCGGCGGCAATCTGACGTTAAAAGCCGGGCAGGATATCACCAGCCAGGCGGCAGCGCTGGCGGCGGAAGGTGATATTGGTCTGCAGGCGGGGCGTGATATCAATCTTGAGGCGGAAGCAACAACATCCGGCAACAGCGAGCGCGGCAGTAAAAAAACGGTTATCAACGAAACCGTACGCCAGCAGGGCACTGAAATTACCAGTGGCGGCAATATCTCTCTGGTCGCAGGCCGCGATATCACCAGCAAGGCGAGTGATTTAACTTCCGATCAGGATCTGGCTCTAAAGGCTGGCCGTGATGTGAACATCTCTACGGCGACCGAAAGCGATTATGCCTACAGAGAAGAAACCAAAACCAAAAAAGGGTTCCTGAAGAAAACCACCACCCATACCATTCAGGAAGACAGTTCAACCATTGAGAAAGCCTCACATCTGAGCGGCAATAATGTGTCGGTCACGGCAGGCAATAACCTCACCATCCAGGGCTCCTCCATCGCGGGTGATAAAGGCGTGGCGCTTAACGCGGGCAACGACCTGAACCTGATCACCGCCACCAATACCGCATCGACCTATAGCCTGAAAGAGGTGAAGAAAAGCGGTCTGATGGGCAGCGGCGGATTGGGCATCAGCTACGGCAAGCAGTCGGCAAAGAGTGAGTATGACGGCGCCAAGGTAACGGAAAGCGATGCGCGCAGCCTGGTCGGTGCGGGCAACGGCGCGGTGACCATGACCGCAGGCAACAATGTGCTTATCAAAGGCAGCGACGTGGTCGCCGGCGGTCAGAAAGGCGACATCAGCATAACGGCGAAAAACATCGCCATCGTCTCGGGCCAGGACCAGGTAAACGAAAACTACAAACAGGAGAGCAAAAGTTCAGGTATCGGGCTGAGTCTGACCGGCACGCTGCTGGATACGGTGCGCAACCTGCGTGATGCGATAAACCAGAACAGCTCGGTGTATGCGCAGGGGAAAGCCGTTGGCAATGAACTGGGCGCCACGGCGCTCGATACGCCCGATGTTGGTATGACCTATCACAGCGCATCGGCAAAGGCGAATCAGAACAGCCAGAGCGTCTACCAGAGCGGCAGCGCCCTGACTGCGGGTGGAAACGTCACGCTAAATGCCAAAGGTAATGCCGGTAACCCTGATAACGGCAATATCCTGATTGCGGGCAGTTCCATCAGCGCTGGCAAAGCCGCTTCCCTGCAGGCGAGCGGCAATATTGATGTGCTGACCGCTGCGGACAGTCAGAAGGTCACTTCAGAGAGCAGCAGCAAACAGAAAGATTTCACGACCACGGTTTCGGCCGGTGCGATGGCGCGCATGGTCGGCGGTTCACCCAACAATGGCGCACCGGCCTCTCCGGTGGGACTGGGTCGCCAGCAACAGAGTAGCGATGGCAGCTATCTGACCCAGCACACCTCATCCATTACCGGCAATACCGTCAGCCTGAATAGCGATAAAGGCGACATCACCGTTTCCGGCTCTACGCTGACCGGGCAGCAGGGTGTGGTGCTGACGGCGAAAGAGGGCAACGTCAACCTGACCACCGGCGAAGATCAGCAAAGCATGAGTGCGCACGGTTCCAGCACCACCATCGGCTCGCTTGGCGGCGACGGTTACAGCGGCACCATTGGCTGGGGTAGCACCGCGTGGAATAAAGCGAATAACGCCAGCCAGCAGAATAATCTGCGCAGCGGCGTGGTCAGCGAACAGGGCAACGTCTCTGTCTTTGCAGGTAAAGATGTGACGCTGCAGGGAGCGGACGTTTACGCCGGAAATAAACTGGACGTCGACGGCCAGAACATTCACCTGACGACTTCGCAGGACAGCAGCAAAGCCAGCAGCGACAGCAAATCCACCCAGTACGGCGTGACGGTGCAAATGTCAGGCTATGGCGTGAGCCTCGCACAGGCAGCAGATAAGGTAGTTGATTCGCACAAGAACAGCAGCGATCAGCGCCTGCAGGCAATTTATGCAGCGCAGGCAGCGATGACCGCGCTTTCGGCATACACGCAGAGCACTGCGGCGGTAAAAGTCACCGTCAGCGCCACGGCCGGCAGCAGTCACCAGTCGATGGAGCAGAACAGCAGCGAACAAAGCGGCACCGTTCTTAAGTCCGGCGGTGATACTTCTCTGACTGCAAAGCAGGATATTACCGTCCAGGGTGCAAAAATCAGTGGCGACAATGTCTCACTCAGCGCAGGCCGCGATATCGCACTAAGCAGCAGTGAGGACAACAGCAGCCAGAAATCCAGCAGCGGTGGCAGCCACTACGGCGTAGGAGTTGGGTTTGGTCTCGGCGGCAGCCAGAACGGCTTCTCAATTGAGCTGGCCGCCAGCCAGAGCAGCGCTAAAGGCAACGGCAGCAGCGTTACCCACCATAACAGCGAAGTGACGGCAGCGGGCGACCTGACGGTGAAAGCGGGTCAGGACGTCACGCTCAACGGTGCCAACCTGAACGGCAACCACGTGGACCTGGATGCAGGCCGTAACCTTGAGATTGCCAGCCAGCAGGACCGCGCCAGCTACGACAGCAAGCAAAGTTCCACGGGTTTCAGCGCCAGCATCTGCGTGCCGCCTATCTGTGCCGGCGTACCGGTGCAGGGCAGCGCCAGCATGAGCGGCAGCAAAATCTATAACGATTACGCCTCCGTGCAGCAGCAGAGTGGTATCACTGCGGGTGACAACGGCTACAACATTTTTGTCGGCAACCACACACAGCTGGACGGCGCGATCATCGCTTCATCCGCAACGCCGGACAAAAACCACCTCAGCACCGGGACGCTCGGCTGGACCAATATAGAAAACCACGCCAACTCGGGCGGCAATGGCTACAGCATGGCGGTCAGTGGCAGCATGGGCGCTCCTACTGTGCCGGAATCCGGTAGCTTTATTTCAAAATTACCGAACGGTGGGCTGTCGCAGCAGTCGGGTAACAATCCTATGCCTGTAGCGACACTGGAGCAGACTAAAGATCGCGCGAGTTCAACCACCTACAGCGCCATCTCGCCAGGGACGATTGAGATCCGTAATCCTGATGCTCAAAAGCAGGATGTGTCGCAAATCAGCCGTGATACCGCCTCTGCGGAGAATGCGCTGAAGGATAAGTTTGATGCGCAAAAGGCCGAGGACAGTATGGCCGTACAGCGTGAAATGGCCGTGCTGGGTCAGCAGGTCATTCAGCAGACGTTCGACTACCTCAAGCTTCAGGCGAAGCAGCAGGAGCGCAACAAGCTAAAGAACGATAAAGCTTTCAATGAAATGACGACACTGGAGCAGGAGAAATATCTCAGCGAGCGTGACAAAGAGGTCGAAAAACAATATGGCATCGGTTCGGACCTGCAGATAGCGGCGCAGGCCATCAGCGGCGTGTTTGCCGGTCTCGCGGGTGGAAACGTCAGCGGCGCAGTAGCGGCCGGGGCAGCACCGTTGCTGGCGAAGATGGTGAAAGTGGTGTCTGAAGGCAATGAGCCTATGCGCGTGATTCTGCACACTCTCGCATCAGGTTTAATTGCCAAAGCGCAGGGCGGCAGCGCAACAGGTGGAGCTGCCGGAGGGTTAGCCGCCGGTGTAATGAGTTCAAGTGACAAGCTGAGCCAGATGTTCTTTGGCAAATCTGTTTCTGAACTCTCTGAAGATGAAAAAATGCTGGTCGCCAACATCGTTACTCTGGCGGGTGCAGTGGCTGGAGGCGCAGTAGATGGGCGGGTTGGTGTTGTAAGTGGTGCATCGGCGGGTAGGACGGAAGTTGAAAATAACTATCTGAGTGTGTCGGAAAAATCAGAACTTGAAATAGCGAAGCAAAAACTTAAAAACAGCCGAGACCCGGCAGAGCGTGAGCAAGCTGAGAAAGATATTACCCGATTAGCGGAACTCAGTTTATCAAGGGATGAGAACGTGATAGCGGCTTGTAGCAATGGTCAGGCGGCAAGTGCGGGTTGCGCTAGCGCTAGGTTGAAGGCTTATGCTGTGAAGGTTGAGTACGAAAGCACCGGCAACTATAACTCGAAAGCCAGCCAGATGTATGCCGATGCTTACGGCGAGATAGTAAACCTGCTGAACATCACCAGCGTTGATGCGCAAAATCAGCAGCAGGTGAAAGATGCGATGGTGAACTATGTCATGGGGTATCTCCATACTGATAAAGCCGCGGCATCTGCATACATTGAAACCTATGATGGGATGAAGCTGGTTATTGCATCTGTCGCGCCAGTGCTGGGTGCTGCTGCTGCCGGAAAACTAAACGGATTAATCGCTGAAAGTTCAATCAACCTGGCAAATCAGAAATATGTTGATATCCTTTCGCCTGAAGCTAAGCAGCATATTTTATATGGAGATGGGCCGACTAGCGGGGGGCATTTATACCCCGGAAATCCAGGAAAAACAGTATTTCCACAAGATTGGACAGCCGATAAGGTTGTACATGAAATAGGTGATATTGCTACTTCACCGGACACTGTCTGGTATGCCCAAACTGGTACTGGTGGTAAATATACCAGTAAAGGGGACCCTGCTAAGTGGGTTGCATACGAAGAGCGAGATGGAGTACGTATTCGTGTCGTCTACCAACCCGCTAATGGTAAAATAATAACTGCATTCCCAGATAGTAACCCAATGCCACCATACAAACCGGCAAAACAATAGAGGTAAATTAGGGATGTTTGCTGATCGAATAACTAACTTTGGACGCAAGCTTGATGACAAGTTAGACCAGGAGCTTTTAAAAGGTGCTTTGGATTATATAAATTTTAATGAGGAGCCCTTGGCTTTGGAGATTCTCTGTGATCATATATGTGAGTATGACGTAGCACTCAATCAAGCAGAGTATGACGAAGTGATAGCGCTTGCAAAAGACATGGGGTTAGATGTGAATGATGCTCCATTTAGGCATATGAAACAGTTGGTTGTATGATAAAAACCCCGGTCACCAAACCGGGGTTTTACCTTATCACCCAGCAGTTGTCAGCTAAGTGTTCATCTCTACCAACCTCGGGATCACCACGATTTTTCGGCCAGCCTGAACCCATGTGCCATCATTCAGTGCACCTCCGGAGGATGGCCCGTTACGTTGTGGTTCCCCTGCTCTCGAACATAATGCACGGTTTAAAGTCGGTGGTAGGTCGCAGGCGCGTTAACTCCTGTCTTACCAAACGCTGAGCTATCGCAAGCTGCAGGATAATATTCCTTTATTTGTGGCAACGCTGAGGCAGAGTAAAGGTTGAACAGTTTCGATACTAAGATCAAAGCCACCGTATGCTTTTAATGTTGACTAACTGTAGACTTAAGTTCTTAGTTTTGAGCGTAATTATCCATGAAGTCGACCATAGCGCCGGAATGAGCGTCAACATGCCGGATATATCGCATTACCGTTTCTGGTTTCGTCCACGTACCTTCCTGCATAATTTGCGCAGTGCTATATTTTTTGTGGCCATATCGACCGCAGCGCCCACGCGAGTGCTTTGGCCTGACCATCCCCGATAACGATTTTTATTTGGCGGCGCATCCTGCCCGGAGCCTGCTTCACGCCATGCGCGGGCAAAAATATCCTCCAGCGCCCGAGTAGACAAAGGCTTTAGCGTTACGGCTGTCGCACAATTAGTGAGGTGAACAGGACCGAAGATAAATGCATCCGGTTTGTGAATCAGCCCTGATTCATTTAGCCACTCCGTAAGTCTTTGCGACGACAGATCGCCCAGCGCTTTTATCAGGCCACCGGTCATCACAATCGGTTTGGTCCAGGCCACATCTAGAAAGATTCGGCCATCTTGCGCGAGAGAGATGCCGCACACGCAGATGTCCAAGTTCACTGACACGCAGCAACGTGGCATATGCCACATGCAGAAATGCCAAATCGCGGCTCTGCTCCATCTTGTTGGAGCCTGACCAGCAGTAGTCCCTATCTCATCACCGTAAACCCGAAATTAAACGGTCTGGCAACTGGACGCCAGCCTGTTTGGTGACCTCAATTAGTTTCTGGGTAAACAGCCTGGCAGCGCACCACAGGAAACCCGTCAGCAGTATACCGACGTGAATACTTTCCTCGGTTCGTCCTATCTGCTGGACAGGCTGAACCACAAGCCTGACAACGATTACCGCTTCCTTGGAGATGCGGCATTTGATACGCGTTACGTCAGCAACACCGTTCTTCACCAGACCGGCAGCCGCTATCCAAAGCTATCTATCTGGTAATCAAAAGGGATATTTGACACTTAACTACCAATCTTCCTCTGCGATTGGTATTAGTGTTACAAATGGCTCAACAAGTGCAGTTCAGGCAACAAATGCGAAAGTTGTTAATGGAAGAGATTCTTCTATGCCTGATGGGTATAAAATTATTACAGGATATCCAACACCGTGAATATTGAAGAAAAGTATCCATTATTGAATTATTTTTTAACAAGTTATTTCCATCAGGATTTTGATGTGCTGTTCGGTAGCGCTGATGAAACCATAGCAGCTTACCGAGTGACGGAAACAGCAGAAGAGCAGTCGAAGATGAAAACTGAAATAGAAAATCTGATTGTACTTGCTCTGCCAGAGGACAAATTGCAGGACATATTGCTTAATAAAATGGATTGTAACTATTACTACCCTAATGCATGGGACTCATCAGAATCGTGGCTACAACACATTGCTGATCAGTTAAGCTAAAAAAAACCCCGGCCACCGAGCCGGGATTTTACATTATCAGCCAGCTATCGCCAGCCGGATGATCATCTCTTCCGGCTACGTGATCACCTCGATCTTCTGCCCGGTCTCAAACCCCAGCGCCGCCATCCAGTACCCCTTCAGGGTGATGGCCGGTGGCTGCGTGAAGTTTCGGTAATCTCGCACATAACCTGCGTTGTAAAGCCGGTGACAGCTTGCGGGCGTATGACACCTCTGACTTCTGATGCAGTTCAGCCATAGTAACTCGCTCCTCTAGTCGTTGTGGCTAGAGGGTTGTCGACGTCTCACCACGTTCAGTCCGCGCCAAAAATTCTCTCTGTCAGCTGCCTGTCTCCTGCTGCTGCGCTTAAGCACGTTGTTGAGGTAATGCCTGACTAAAATCGAAGAAAACGAGGTAAAGATCACTGACAATGCCGAAAAAAGGAAGTAGGATTTAATCCTACTTAGCGGAGTGAAGGTGTTCCAATGAGAACAACACAGCAGATGAGTATCACGCTGCCGAATGAAATGGCGGCACAGGTGAAAGCACGCGTTGCCAGTGGCGAATATGCCTCAGAGAGTGAAGTTATCCGGGAAGGTCTGCGGGCGCTGATGGCTCGTGATAATGCGGTGGAACAATGGCTACGGGAAAAGGTTGTACCGGCCTGGGAAGCACTGCAACGCGGTGAAACAGAAAGCCTCAGTGGTAACGATATCAGGGACAGACTGAAAGCCGAGCACAGGAAGGCAACCGGAGAGTAACAATGGACTACAGGGTAGTATTCGCACCGGAAGCGGAAGAACAACTGGCGGAACTGTATCGGTACATCGCAAAGGCGGCGACACCGGAAACGGCTCTGAGCTATACGGAAGGCGTTATCAGTTACTGTGAGTCTCTGGAGCGTTTTCCGCATCGGGGAAATCGCCGGGACGATATCCTGCCAGGGCTGAGAGTTACGAACTATCGCAAGAGAACAATCATCGCCTTTATGGTCCGAGATAAGACAGTGAGTGTTCTGGGTGTATGGCACGGCGGGCAGGATTACGAAAATGATCTGCTTAGCGATGAAGCGGACTGAGTGCCAGGGGCGCAGTAATGGGGTCGTCGGCTCGTTATAAGCATGCTGTGTTCTATCCTGGGGTAGAGAGCCTTTGCATGGAGTGAGCAATCGTCTATTGCCAGGCGAATTATCATCTGCCCGGTTCGGTTTTGGTCAGAGTGAGCAAACACAAAATCGGTAACGGGTGCATCAGGTGAAGGGCAGCAGTAATCACAGCGGCAGCACTGATGTAATGCACGGCGGCTGATTATTCATAACAGTGGCAAAAAGCGCATCGGGGCAAAAAACTCTGGTCCCGGAAACGCACCGACAAAAATGTGCTGCAAGCTGCTGACTGCACAGGGAAAAGCGGTGAGCGTCGGCTGACTCTTAAGCAGAACCAGTCACGCGCTCACGAAATGACACAGTGCAGGGGCAATTCTGACTGTGAAAAGAACGTCATTGAAAATTATAAAAAGCTTAATGCAGAACAGCATCAGAGTGTTATTGGATGCACAGGCGCTCAGGATTGTGTCAATAAAGCTAATTAAATGGGATTTATTTTAAGAACGGGTTTCTACAGCTTAACGTCATTTTAACTTGAGCACACTTAGGCTTGTTGTAATAAGACCCGACGACTGGAGATAGGAGTAAGATTGGTAATGATCATCTTTATATAGAATAGGAAATAAAAATGAAGGCTATTTTGAAAAATATTTCAAATGACGATTTTGAATTGGATAATTTTCATCCGGAAGATGAGCAGCGTTTTTCGCTCCGGTTGTTATTGCGTATTGGAGGTGAAGATAGCTCTGGGGCAGACAACTTCGATCTCCGTATTTGTACCCCGGAATGGCTTTGCGAGCACCTCTGGCTTCCGGAACTGATGCGGCATACGCTTCTGGTGCGTAAATACGATCTGGACGAAATTAAAAAAAACATCACAGGTTACATCGATCGGTGTGAAGGCAATGACTGGACGGAGATAGCACAAAAACTCTCTCACTTTTTTGCTTGGGAATATGAAGACTATCAGCTTAAATGAAATGCCTCTAGGAATCGCGTCAAGATCGTTTTACCAGCCACTTACTCATTAGTAAGCCGGATAATCACTTATCGGAACGGTGAATATCAGGGCAGCTGGCCGGTGGTAAATGGCCGCCAGCCAGAGCAGTGCTAATGGCAACGGCAGCAGCGTTACCCACCATAACAGCGAAGTGACGGCAGCGGGCGACCTGACGGTGAAAGCGGGTCAGGACGTCACGATCAACGGCGCCAACCATTAACGGGGAGGAAACTTCTCTCAACGCGATTCGCTTGAATATGCAACTTAGAGCCGAGCAAGCTGCCGGGGTTAGAGCGCCAACTGAAATAACGAGTTATTCCCAACATGCATTGGATCAGATGGCAGGCAGGGATGGTGGTATAGGTGTTAGCAAAATAGCAATGGATAACGCATGGGCTAGCCCTAACAATATAGAGTACGTACCATCAAAGTATGGGCCAACCTTTAGATACACAGGGGATGACGCAGTGATTGTTGTAAACCAAGATGGAAAGGTAGTTACTGGTTGGGCCAAATCATCATTAGGAACGGCAAAATGAATGAATTATTGAGCGTTTATCATAAGGAATTAATATTCAAAATATTAAGTCATGGTAGTGTGTATGAACGGTCACTTGCTGAAAAAGCAATTTCAGGGGAGCTTACTGAGGATGACGTTGAAGTTATATGCAATTTAATATCTAATGAATTTATGTTGAATGGTATCACTGAAGATTTTGAGCCGAATGAATATGGAATTGAGCTTGAAAGTCTATTAAACACTGTCAACAAAAATAGGTTGAAATAATAGCATTGATTCTGGAATGCGGACAAAGCAATTATAGATGTTAATAAACTAACGGTTTATGCATTGAACACAGAGCATCCGAAAGGGGTTAATAAAGAAAAAGCTTTTGAATCAGCTTTAGGATCTAACCAATTCTATGTTGGTGGTTTATTTTCTAAGGTTAAGGAAAGTATAAAAATTAACACAGTAAAAATGCTCCGGCTGGAGCTTCGGCTATGCCGACAAGAAGGTGATGGATTTTATGAATATTAATCATGAGGATGGCTACATGTATAAAAATGAAATATACGTAAAAATGTTAGGGCTTGCGCTACCTTATATAAGAAACATACAGCGACTAGAAAAGAAAGAAAAAATACTTAATTTATCTTGCTACCTGGAGGCTGAGCTTGTTCATAATTTAACTGTTACTATCTTGGAGAAAAGGTTTACAGAACATGATGTTTGGTTTTTAAGTAATCAAGCAAAATATTACGTTGAAAAATGCAATGAGGATATATCGCCAAATTACAATTACCATCTTACTTATATTAAAGAGTTATTTAATATAGTACCTGATGATTTGAAGTCTAAATTAACGTGGGTAGGCCCATAATAAAAGAAATTTGGTTAAACCTCACTGCAGCACAAAATCCTGGCGATATCCGAGAAGGAAGGAGTGCAGCAGGCGACCTACGCGCTGAAGCTGTTGCAGAGCGACGGTGAGCTGAAAATAGCTTCAACCGGCAAGGACGAGTCGGATTTTACGTGGGTGGAACTCAGCAAATTGTCGTACCTAAGCCGTTGTCTTTAGCAGGCACCGAAATCATAGAGATAAAACCACTAAAATGACGTCTGAAGATAAGTCTAGGATAATAGAAAAAATGAATCGTATGGCCGTACTGCTGCAATTAGGCGGCTATAATGATTGGTCGGCAAGCATTAGAAGTCTTGCTAATGATTTCGAATACTCCCCCGAACGAGCCCGTTCAGATTTTTTGAGTTTGTATGGTGGAATGGGGTCGCTAAATGATTTATTGATTTATATAAATGGAAAGATCAGCATCGATGAAAATGAAGAGTTCGATAAAATCAGATCTGAACTATATGATGATTTCAAATGGATTAATAATATTCTCTAAGTATAAGATATGGACGTCGTAAAAATCGTTTAACCTTGGAGCTCTGATGTTCTTCAAAGGAATTATCATGCGTCATAAATGATTAAAAAATCATGTAAATGGGCGTTGTTACTTCAAGGAGATAACCTAAGCAATATGCGATTCTTTAAGGAACCGAGCCTTGTATAACTGAAAATTCATTAGACAGAATTAGCAAAAATCACCTACTTGAGTGTAAATATCCAGTCAGTATGTGCCGGATTTAGACAAATTTGGCGTTTGGTTCTTTACCAAAGCGCCCGTCAAGATTGTTTGGAAAATTCTTATTCGATGGTGGCCAGTGCAGTCGCGGGTGCGCTTGGCGGCTTAAGTGCCAACAACATGGGCGCGGCAGCCAGCGGCGCGATGGCACCATATATTGCTAATGCTATAAAGAAAGCCACCACATCATACAACGCTGACGGCACAGAAAAGACTAATCTGGTATCAAACACCATGGCTCACGCCGTGGCAGGTGCGATTCTGGCAGAGATTAGCGGTGGAGATGCTGCGGCCGGTGCTGCTGGAGGCGCAGGTGGTGAGCTGATAGCCTGGGCGATAGTGTCGGGAATGTATCCTGGCGTTAAGGTCAGTGACCTTACAGAAAGCCAGAAGCAGACAGTGAGTGCGCTGAGCCAGTTGGCAGCAGGCTTAGAAGGGGGCCTTGCCTGCACTGAACCCCAAAACCTGTAGACATTCCCTGTCCTCACGACGAGGCCTTTTCGAAGGCCTCTGAACTGACGCCTCCCAGGTGGCTGTGGCGTCAGGTCCGGTTGTAGAATTAATCAATGATATAGGGAAAATCCAGATGAAGTAATTCCTGAAAGGTTCGCTGGCCAAAGTATAGGACCTGGGGCAAGCCGTAGAGATGTGTTTTTCAGGATAAAAAGAAATGACGCAGTGGTGACAAAACCTGATGGAAGCTTTGTCACAATTCTTAAGGACGGTGTAAATGAAAACACCTAAATGATAAATTCTTTAAAAGGAGATGCAAGGTGAACAGCTCATTGGAAAACATGAAAATATGGGCCAAAAAATCCTTTGATAAAGAGATAGAGGCTATTTATGGTCTTATCTATTTCCTTGATGGTCCTGATTTAGATGCTCCTCAAAGATTGCAAATAAAATTCTCAGGCTGCAATGAGGAATATCAATTTTCATGCGGTAGGGATGGATCCACTCTTGCATTAGAGCGTGGTTGGTTAATTAATCGAGACTTAGGCGAGTATGGAAAGGAAATAGTTATGGATATTTCGGATGCAGAGCCTTATTCACGTTATATTGGGTTAAGCCCTAATAATTTTCACTCTATTCTTTCACAGGATGACAATGCTATAGTTGGAGTAAGATTATCATTCAATAGCAACCCTGACATTTTCGTAATTAATGCAGGTGATGAGTTGCTTTTTACGAACCTGAACCCTTTCGAGTCGTCTGAATATAATATTTCATTTATTGATCTTTTGAGCTAACACGTTTGGAAAAGTTAGGGGATAGAGGACACATTGAAGAGACTCAAACTGAATCGCCACGGGTTTAACAGACACCTCAGAGTCATTTAAGATGGCTTAAAGAGAGGTACCTATGAGCGCGGTTAAACAGGTTGTTGATCGTGGCCATTCCATTGCAAGTGTCGCCACACGTCTTGATATCACCACGCGCAGCCTCTATGCCTGGGTAAAAAAGTACGGCTCTGACTCCTCAGCCAATAAAATTCAGTCAGATGCCCAGTCTGAGATCCGCCGATTTACATTGCCAGTTCACGGGCAATATATGTTATTAACTGTGATAAAAATCAGCGTGCCGTGATGGGAAGATCTTTCTTTTCCAAACCTTTTGCCGAAGGCGAACTTGTTCATGCGAGTGTCGAAATAGGACAGTGGGAGTCATTCCCGGATAACTCTCATATAGGCATAACTGCTGGGATGATGTGCCGAATTCCAGTTGAGAAACTCAAACCCGAACCCGCAAAAGAGAGCCGCAAGCCATTATTAAATTTGTAATCAAATAAGCATCAATTAAACCGCTCCCGCCGTACCTTCAAAAAACGCCACCAGCAATTGCCACAAATGTTGCGCTGCGGGCGTGAAGCGGTGATCGGCGCTGCGTAATAAGTGACATTGGCTTTCACGGGCGATGCGATGGTGAATCGGCACGGCGACTAAGTTCTTGGCGATGAGGTCGTCTTCAACCACTTTGGCGGTCATAAACGCGATGCCCATGCCGGCCTGGCTCAAGGCGATGGCGCTGGAAAATAGATTACAGCTATAAGCCGGGCTGAATATAAATCCTTCCTGACTGAACATGGCATTCATATAACTTTGAATGCCAAAATTTTTGTCCATACCAATCAACGAATAATTAACCAGTTCGGCCACTTCAATTTGCAGGAAATCCGCGATGGGGTGTTGGCTGTGCACCACCGCACAGATGGGTCCGCGGTGAAAACTCAAACACTTCAGACCGGGAGGACCAATCGGGCCAAAACCCACCGCCATATCAACGTCGCCTTTGGCAATCAGCGACACGGTGGTTTGCATATCGCCCGACAGGATATCGATGAATACGTCGGGATAAGTTTGCGAAAACGGCTGCAATACATGCCTGACAACTTCATCCACCATGCCCTGACCGACGCGTAATTTGATCGAGCCGCCGCGCTTATGGCGCAGATCTTTTAGCTGGCGATCCAACTGGCTGCGGCGCTGATGGGTGTGCGCGTAATCTTCAGCCAATAACTTGCCGGCTTCGGTCAGCACAACATTGCGGCCACGTCGCTCCAGCAGCGGCAACTGCATCTCCCGCGCCAGTTGCGATAACTGACGGCTGATGGCGGCGGGATCAACATCTAAGGCTTCCGCCGCCCGACGAATACCGCCGTAATTGCCCACTTCATACAGATACCTTATGGATTTTTCGGGATAGAGCAGCATCGCCATAGGTTTTTCCTATCTGTTGATCTGAGGTCAACAATAATAGCCTTTTATCTCCATTTTTTAAGCGCATTTTTATCTCCATACTCGAAGATTCACTATGCGAGGGCAGTACAAATGAAAACTATAAAAAATTACCTGCAACAACATGCTGAGGAAATTCTTTTGGATATCAGGGAATTGGTCGCAGCGGAATCACCATCAATGAATAAAGCCGCCGTGGATCGTTGTGGCGAGGTCTTACAATCGCTGTTTGCCAAACGTTTGGGCGTGGAAGCAGAGATTGATGAGCAGCCGCACTACGGCAATCATCTGAAGTTCACGCTGGGAAACGGTGACGAGCAAACCGTATTACTCGGGCATTTCGATACCGTCTGGGATGAAGGCGAGTTGGTGATGCGTGAAGAAGACGGCAAGCTTTACGGTCCTGGCGTGCTGGATATGAAGGCCGGCCTGGTGCAGGCCATCTGGGCGGTACGCGCGTTGCAACATCACGATTTACTGGCGGGCAAACGCATTGTGTTTCTGTGCGGCAGCGATGAGGAAGTCGGTAGCCCAAGCTCCAGCGCCTGGTTATCGCACCACGCCTTAGGATCGGCGCAAGTGCTGGTGGTTGAGCCTGCGGTGGCGGGATCGGGCGCACTGAAAACAGCGCGCAAAGGTACCGGACAATATGAAATCACCATCAACGGATTAGCAGCGCACGCCGGGAACAACCCTGAAGAGGGCATCAGCGCGGTACAAGAAATGGCGCATCAGATCATGTTCTTGCACAGCTTAAATGCGCCGGAGCGCGGCACCACAGTCAATGTGGGAATTGCGCGAGGCGGCAACCGCATCAATGTGGTGGCGGATAAAGCGGTGTTAGGCATTGATACGCGCGTTACCAGCGAAGCAGAAGCCGAGCGCATTCACGCCGAAATCAGCCAGATCACGCCACATTTAGCTGGCATCAAGCTGGATATTAGCGGCGCACAATCGCGTCCGCCGATGCGTCAAACACCGGAATCGTTGGTGTTGATGGAGCGTGCGCAGCAAGTTGCCGAGCAACTGGGTTTCGCCGTGGAAGGCAAAGCGGTTGGCGGCGGCAGCGACGGCAATTTCACTGCTGCATTGGGCATTCCAACTTTGGATGGTTTGGGCGCAACCGGCGCAGGTATTCATGCGCGCCATGAACATATCATCATTGCCGATATTGCCCCACGCGCGGCGCTGGTGGCGGGCTTGATCCTCGGAGGTGAAGCGCATGTCTCAGGTTAATGTTGAGAAAAATACGCTGCGCCAACCGCCAGCAGCGAAAACCGAGCAAAGTCCTTATCTGCTGCTGTTTATTATTTTGGTGCTGGCGGCGGTGGCGACCTGGATTATTCCGGCGGGCAAGTTTGATCATGAAACCCGTAATGGCATTACTTTCGCCATCAAGGGAAGTTTGCATGAAGTCGCGCGTTCGGGCGTATATCCCGGCGAAATTTTTATGGCGATTGTGCAAGGGGTCATCAAAGCCGCGCCGATCATTTTCCTGATTCTGTTTACCGGCGGGTTATTAGCGGTGATCGAATCGACGGGTGCTATTGCTACGGCGCTTAATTCACTGTCGCGCAGTACCAAAATTAGCGATACGCGTATTATCATTATTTTTGGTGTGATATTCGCCATTCTCGGCACCACTGGCGTGGTGCAAAACTCGGTGGTGGCGTTTGTGCCGATCGGTTTATTAGTGGCGCGTCCGTTGGGGTTATCGCCAATGATTGGTATGGCATTGGTGTATTTAACCTGTGCCGCCGGTTTTAACGTTGCGGTATTAGGTCCAGCCACCACCGGCTTAACCCAACATCTGGCGCAGTTACCGCTGTTCTCTGGCATGTTGTTGCGCGGCATTACCTGTTTATTGTTCGTCTTAACGGTGATGACCTATTTGATTATCTCGGTGAAACGCGCGCGGAATAATGGTGAAGTGCGAATAGAACAAATTGCGCAGAATGATGAATCACTGGCGATTACTGGTCGGCATAAACTGATTCTGATCACCTGCGCCGCAACGCTGATTGTATTTATGATTGGTACGGTGCAATTGCATTGGGCCACCAATGAAATGTCGGCGATGTTTATTATTCTGTCGATTATGGTCGGCATGATTGGTCGCATGTCGGGTTCTGCCATTGCCAACACATTCCTTACGGGTTGCTCGCAATTGGTCAAAGGCGGCTTCATTGTGGGTATGGCTGGCGCGATTTCCGTGGTGCTGCAACAGGGCAATATTCTTGATCCGATTGTTGGCTTCCTGTCTGATTTACTGGCGCCGGTTCATCCCGCCATTGCGGCGGTGGGCATGTTCATTAGCGCGGCGTTGATGCATTTCGGTATTTCATCCGGATCCGGTGAATCCGCTTTGCTGATCCCGATCTTCTCGCCGCTCGGCGATAACCTCGGTTTAACCCGTCAGGTGACGGTGCAAACGGTGTTGCTGGGTGAAGGTATCGTCAACTCCATCAGCCCAACTTCTGGCGTGTTAATGGCAGCCTTGGCCACCGCCAATATCTCTTTCGGCAAATGGATTAAATTCGTTGCGCCGGTAGTGGCGATTTGGTTTGCCATTTGTGTTGTTACCTTATTAATTGGTGTGGCGATCAACTGGGGACCATTCTAATAAATCGTAAGAAGCCACTTAATGGTGGCTTCTTATTTTTATATTGTTGTTAACACGATCAACATCCTTTCCGCTATTTCAGTTCCACGAATAATTGTATTCAATCCCCGACCTTTTCTTAAAGTTATCTAATCATCGCTATTTGGCTTAAGTCGCGCTGGAACTGTATCGCGTAAAGTGATGTTATTGCCGCGTCGCAGAATTTCTTTACGTTCAATTACACAAATTAATATTAGCCAAGCCCATTGCTGGCGATGTCTTTACGCATCGCGGCAGCGTTGCATGCTTCTCTGGAGTGAACGATGATGTTTCGATTGCATCCGCTGTTTATTAGCCTTATTGCCGCTTACGGTGTGTTTAATCCAGCCTCGCCAGTTTGGGCGGCGACGCTTCAGCCTTTTACGCCGGAATTAAATGACAATCGTGCCGGGGTGTTTTGTATTTGTAATGGCTCGACTCAAACATTAAGTGGCAATCAGCGATTTGCGCCCGGTCAGGACGGCGGTGGCACCATATCCATCGGACAGTTGCTCAGCAGCGGCAGAATTATTTCGTATTCCTGGCAAGATTCAGGTCGCGTCGATCTGGGTGCGCAGAATTATGTGATTAACGTGCCAGACGCCAATGGCGGCGGCAATAATAGCGTGCAGATATATAACTCCGCCGCGATTAGCGCCATTGAAACCAATACCTTGCCGAATTTTTATAACGTTAATAATGGGCAATATATCAACGCGCGCGTGGCGCAGGTCAGCAATGGCACCATCAATGTTGATATCGGGCAGAAGGGCGCAGCAACCACCGCCAGCACCAACGGCTGGTCGATGGCGGCGAAACAGAGCGAATTATTTACCGCCAGCGGTAGCGGCACCATGAACTGGAACTCCGCCAACCGCATCTCATTTTTTGGCTCCTACACGCCCTATACCTATCAACTGGGGCATTGGTTCGACAACGTGGTTTCCTGGCGCGGCGCGTTTAGCGTCACCACGCTGGACAACGCCACCACTTCATTCAACGTGTCCAACGTCAGCAGTTTGCAGAGCTACAACAATTGGCTGATTGAGCAATTGCAAAATGGTAACCTGGCCGCCGATAGCTACAGCAACGAGTTCAATAAAGCGCTCTCCTTACGCAGCGACGTGATCGCCTATGTGATCGATGCCGACGAATACTACGACGAAGTGACGCAGCCGATTGGCGAACGCATTGTGTTAAGCGCTGATGGCCCCAATGCCAGGGCAACCATTGGCAGCAGCGGCATTCTGGAAGTGGTAAATGCCAGCAGCGCGGCGATGCGTGCCAGCAACGGCGCGACGGCGGTGATTGATGGCAAACTGGCCAGCGTTGGCAGCAACGCACTGGAACTGTTGAACGGTAGCAGCGGCATTAACAACGGCGTCATCAACAGCGGTTTTTTCAATAATGCCGATGGCAGCGGCGTCGATGCCTCGACGGTTGGCGCGGGCGGCACCGGCGTGTATGCGAGCGGTGGCAGCCGATTCACCAATAATGGCGTGATCAATACCGCGATTAACAGCACCGGCATCCGTATCGAGGATGCCAGCGGTGAGAATAACGGCACCATCAATGTGAAAGGCAAGGGCGCGACGGGCGTTGCCGTTTCGGGCAGCCAGGCCAGTTTTGCCCAGAACGGCAGAATCAATCTGTATGGCGAAAACGCGGTTGGCGTTGATGTGAGGGATGACGCCAGATTAACCATCAGCGATGCCAGTTCACTGCATTTCTACGCGCCGAATCAAACCGGTTATCAAGCCACCAACTATGCGCACATCGATAGCAACGGCGGCAGTTATGATGTCTCCACGCCAGGTTCGGCGCTGTATCGCCTGAGTGACGGCGTGATCTTCAATCCGGTGGTGGCTGCCGATGTGACGTTGAGCGGTGCCAACACACGCGGCATTGTCGCTTCAGGTGCCGGTTCACGACTTTACGGCACCACCTTGTACGGCACCGACAGCTATCACGTTAATGGCGAAGGGGCGATTGCGGTTCAGAGCTCGGAGGGTGCAGACGTGACTATCACCAACCCGATTGAGCTTAACGGCAACAATACCATTGCGGGCACCGGGCAAGGCGGATTCTTCGCCAATGTCGCACAGATTACCGGCAACGGAGCCAATGCCACTGCTTTTGATATCCGCGACGGCGTGATCTATCAATCCACGCCGCGCGGTTACATATATCTCACCGGGCCCAACAGCACTGGCATTCGTATTCGCGGTGGCGGAAATATCTTCGATGGCTCTGTTACCGAAATTGCCTCGGGCGTCGCGCTGGATACCGCCGAAGGCAATACCGTTTATTGGACCGATCACAGCAGAATGGATGCAGGCGGCATCGCCGCAGTGCGCGTAGGCAATAACGGCGGGCTAACGATTAATGGTGATACTGCCGGGCCGAATTTTTACTACAGCACCATCAACGCCAATGCGGGTGCAGACACCATTTTGCTGGATAAAGGCGCAGCGTCGTTAACCGCCAGCAACATCGGACTCTACAATTCTGGCGGCGGCACTGTGCTGAATAATCGCGCGGAAACCAGCAACATTTCGCTGCAAGATGTCGGGATGAACACCGATGGCGGCACGTTAATTCGCTCCGCGACCTCATTCGATCCCAACGGTTATATGCTCGGTGCGGTGAGTGGCGCAGGCGCGACGGGCTACGTGTTCAGCAAAGAAGATGGTTCTACCACCAGCAACGATTTGATCATCCCACAAGGTTACAGCTTCTTTGTTTATGGTCCGGCAACTGGTGTGCGCGCCAACACCACCGGGCGGGTGATCGCCAACGGTAACATCATCGTTAACAGTTCCGATGGCGGCTCGGCGATCGTCACCAGCACCGCCAGCGAGGTGATCAACCGCGGCACCATCGTTTCGCTCAGCCTGGTTTCGCCAATTATCGATCTGCGTGGCGGCAACTCGGTATTTATCAATGAAGGCAACGTCACCGCGCCTTACCCTGAAACCGTTGTGGTTGCGGGTGGCGCCACCAATGACCAGATTGCGCTGGTCGATGGCAACGTGGTGGGCGATGTGAACACCGGCAACGGCACCGACGTGGTCGAACTCACCGGCGGAACCATTGACGGCAGCGTGACGATGGGAACCGGCAGCAACAATGTGGCGACGATTGCTAACGTCAGTCTGGCAAACACCCGCCACATCACCACCGCAGGCGGCAGCGGCAGCACGCTGAACTTTAGCGAGATCAACGCGCGCGGGGGTTCGTTCAGCAACGATGATCTGACGCGCGGCGTCAACCTCGGCGCGGGCTGGAGCACCATCAACTTCTACAACACGCAATTTACCCTTACCGACAATCTGAAGCTGGCGCACAGCACCATCAACGTGGATAGCGGCTCAACGCTGTTTGTTGGCGATCAGGTCAATCCGGTGTTGTCGGGCGAAACCGATGATTCGCTGGTGGTGAACAACGCCGGTACGTTGGATCTCACCAACGGCGCGGCGGGCAACACGTTGACCATCAACGGTGATTTGGCGTCGGCGGGTGGCAAGCTGGCGTTGCGTACGCAGGGCGCGCAAAGCGACACGTTACGCGTTAACGGCAACGTTACCGGCACTACCTTTATCAACGATGCGCTGAGTGCTGCCACGCTGGCGGATAGCAATCGAGATGGCGTGATCTCCCCCAATGAAGGCGTTTCTCTGGTGCAGGTTGCTGGTAGCGCCAGCGCCAATAGCTTTGCGCTGCAACGGGGTTATGTCGCCGCAGGGCCGTGGCAATACGGGCTTTACAGCTTTGCACCCGCGAATGGCAATTCAACCTGGGATTATCGTCTGGCCAATAACTTTATTTGTGAAGAGGGTTCCATTTGCCAGCCGCAGACAGCAGGCAGCGGCGCGGTGCGCCCGGCGGTCATTCCACAGCTTCCTTCCTACATTTCGGCGCCGGTCGGATTGGCGTATTACACCCTGGCAACCATTGGTGATTTACATCAACGCCTGGGCGAATTGCGGCAGAATCCAGACGGATCAGCAGAAATGTTCATCCGTTATTCCGGCTCCAACCAGAAGTACAAATCTAACCTCGATACGTCGCATTACGGTTACGACTTTGACCTCGATTACAGCGCGGTGCAGTTCGGCGGCAACCTACTGCGGTTGGACGGCGAGCAAGACAGCCTGCGCGGCGGCCTGGCTTACACGCGCGGCAATGCACGCATCCGACCGAATGCAGCTGATGGTTACAGCTCAACCGATTTCGACAGCGACAGCCTGGCAATTTACGGCACCTGGCAGCGCGCAAGTGGCTTCTATCTGGATGGCGCGTTTTCACTCGATTGGCATCGTGGCGACACCGATATCGCGCGACAGAAAGAGGTGGCGAAGTTGAAAGGCAAAGGCTGGACCGCATCGCTGGAGAGTGGTTATCCGTTCCAGCTGGCGAACGGCATTCGTCTTGAGCCGCAAGCGCAACTGCTGCATCTGCATTTGAAGATGGATGACTTCACCGACGACGATCAAACCAAAGTCTCTTATGACGATTATGACCAAACCATTGGCCGCGTCGGCGCGCGTCTGGCGCGTACCTGGCAGGACAGCGGCAGCGGGCAATATACGCCTTATCTGCGCACTAACTACTATCGCGGTTGGGGCGGCACGGCGAAAGTGAATGTCGGTGCCAACAACAGCGACGTCAGCGAGAGCTTCAACAGCGGCAAGTTCGGCCAGATGTGGGATGCCGGCATCGGCGGCAATGCGGCTTTCACCAATAATCTCTCGCTGTATGCCGAAGCCAATTACCGCAAAGAGATCGACGGTAACGGCGTACAAGGCTGGAATTACAACGCGGGCGTACGCTGGGTGTTTTGATAAAACGGTCACCCTCACAAGCCCGCCGGTTTAGTTGACGGCGGGCTTTTTTACATGTTGCGAGCGCGGTAAAATTGACAACCTACCAATGGTAAGTTACTACTAGTAGCTTATTCATGACGGAGGTTGTCGCTATGCATGCTCTGATTGTTACTGCTCATCCAGATCCTAACTCCTATACTCATCACCTTGTTTCTCAGGTAGCGCATGGTATTGCTGCTGGCGGCCACAGCTATGAAATTGCCGATCTGGCGGCGGAGCAGTTTGATCCGCGCTTCAATCAGGCCGATTTTGATCAGTTCAAAAGTGTTGCGCCGTCGCCTGCCGACGTTGTGGCTGAACAGCAGCGGCTGGACCGTGCGGATGCGCTGGTGCTGGTTTATCCCATCTATTGGTGGTCGTTCCCGGCTCAGCTGAAAGGCTGGATCGATCGCGTTTTCACTCAAGGTTGGGCCTACGATGATGACGGCCAAACCGTGGTGAAAAAGCTCGGCCATTTGCAGGTGCATCTGCTGGCGCTGGGCGCGGCAAGTCAGCGCACCTATGTGCGTCGTGGCTATTTCAGTAGCATGCGCACGCAAATCGATGAGGGGATTTTTGGCTACTGCGGCGCGCCGGTGGTGACCAGCGAATTGCTATTGCCAACCGATGACAATTATCCCGACGCGCATTACACGCTGGCCCACCAACTTGGACAGCGAATTTTTAACGTGAAGGAATTGGCATGAATCAACCCACTCGCCAGCGCATGTCGCATCAGGCACGTCGTCAGCAACTGATTAGCGTGGCGTGGAATCTGGTGCGCGAGCAGGGCAGCGATGCGCTGACGTTAGGGCGCGTGGCAGAAGAAGCGGGCGTCAGTAAACCGGTGGTCTACGATCATTTTGGTACACGCCACGGTCTGCTCGCGGCGCTGTATGAAGATTTCGATCTGCGCCAGAACGCGATTATCGAGGCGGCAATGAATGCCGCCGGTGCCAGCCTTGTTGAGCGAGCTAACGTGGTGGCGTCGAGTTACGTTGATTGCGTGTTGACGCAGGGACGTGAAATCCCGGATGTGCTGTCAGCGCTTGATAGCTCGCCGGAGCTGGCGGAAGTGAAGCGCAAGTACCAGCTCGATTTTATTGAAAAATTCCGTGGCTGGTTTGCCGAAGCAACGTTGCCGCAAGCCAGCATGTGGGGAATGTTAGGCGCTGCCGATGCGATTTCTAATGCGGTGGTATGTGGCGATATCAGCCAGCAGCAAGGATTAGCGGAACTTCAGGCGCTGATTCTGGCGCTGGTGGAACGTCACCAGTAACCGAACAGGAGCAACAGATGTCATTGCGCGAGATTGATACCGCTTGCTGGCAACAACTGGAAACCGGCGCACGCGAGCCTGATTCCGGGTTTCACATCTTAACGCTCGCATCCGTTGATCTACAGGGCAAGCCGCAGGCGAGAACGCTGGTGCTGCGCGCGGTTGATCGTGAAAAACGCACGCTGGAGTTTCATACCGATATGCGCAGCCCGAAATGGCAGGCGCTGGCGGTGAATCCAGAGGTTACGGTTTTGGGTTACAGCGCGAAAACCCAGCTGCGGTTGCAGGGAACGGTCGAGTTGCACGCCGCGCACAGCGCAGTAGCTGAAGCGGCGTGGCAACGATTATCGCACCGGACGCAGCAAACCTATGCTGGCGCTGCGCCGGGAAGCGATATTGGCAACCCATCAAGAAACATAGTCAATGCTGAAGATAATTTCGGCGTCTTGATCATCCAAATCAACCTGCTGGATTGGTGCTTGCTGGCGCGCGAAAACAATCAAAGAGCGTTACTGAATTACCGCTCAGACGGAGCACTCACCAACAGCAAATGGGTGCATCCGTAACTAAGGCGTACATTGTTCCTGCGCCTTGCGACGGACGTTAAACAGCAGATAACTCGCCAGCGCCAATCCCCACACGCCCGTCGCGCCATACAGCAACACGCTGGAAAAACCGTCGGTCAGCACCTGGGCGGCAATATCGTGGGTAAGTAAAACCTCGCCGCCGCCGGCGATGCGCTCGGCCAGCGCATACACATTACTTTGTCCCGGCATAATGCGTTGCAGACTCGCCGCGATGCCCGCCACCAGCAAGCTGCCCATTAGCGCGATATTGATGGCAAGCGTAATCAGGCGCGCGCTGATATCGATGCCAGACGCCATGCCAACGCGATTTCCTGGCACCGATCCGGTTGTGGTGTTGGTGACTGGCGTGTTGGTCAATCCGAGCGCGATGCCAGAGAGCAGCGCGCCCGGCAGTAAACTCATCTGCTGCGCGGCGGCAAACTTCATCAGCATAAAGCCCGCGCCGATGGTGAATAATCCCAGCGGGATCATGCGCGCCGCGCCAAAGCGCACCACCAATTTCTCGCCAAGCGGCGGCATCAGTAAGGTCGGCAAGGTGTAAGCCAGCAGCGCCAAACCGGTTGCCATGCTGTTGTAGCCAAGCCCGCTCTGGTAATAGACCGGCAGATAAATCATCAGCGGCCAGAAACTGAAGTTCATGCCAATTGAGCCCATCAGCGCACCGGAAAAGTCGCGGATGCGGAACACCGAGAAATCAAACATCGGGTGTGGATGACGCTTCTCAACCCATACAAACAGCAGCGCGCTGAGCAGCGTAACCAGCAAAATAAGCTGTGCCGCCAGGCTGCTCCAGCCGAGGCTGCTACCCTGCGTGATGAGGTAGGTTGCGCCGACCACGCTGATTGATAAGGTGATCAGGCCGCCGAGATCGAGCTTTTTGGCTTCAGAATCACGCGATTCCACCACATTTTTCAGTGCGAGGATCAGCGTCAGCAATGCGATAAAGCCGTGCACCAAAAACACCCATTGCCAGCTAAACCAGGCGACCAGCATGCCGCCGATGATTGGCCCGAATCCCAGCCCAAAGCCAAAGGTAATGCCCCACGCGGCGAACGCACGACTGCGCGCTTTTCCCTGTGGAAACTGGAATGACAAAATGGCGATCAGGCAGGTTAACATTGCGCCACCGCTTAATCCTTGCAGCAAACGTCCGACGATCAGCCACCACGCATTGTCCGCCAGCCCGCACATCACCGACGTCACGCCGAAGGCGATAATGCTGATGATGAAAATACGCTTGCGTCCATAGGTATCTGCCAGCGTGCCGGTTGCCATTAACACGGCGGTGCAAGCCAGCGTGTAGGCGTTCATGATCCACTGCAGTTCGCGAAAACTGGCGTGCATCTCCTTTTCCAGCACCGGCAAAATCACCGGTACGCTCGAAATCTCCAATCCCGACATCAATGCGGCCAGACAAACCGCCATCAGCGCCAACATGTTCTTCATACTCAATCCCTGCGATACGTTAAGAGCGTGCCAGCATGAAAGATTGTAGTGACAGTGGAAATCTGCCCGCATGCCATATATCGTCAAGATCGTGCCAATTTCTCCGGTGACCTTTAATGCAAATGATTGCTCCGTTACATGCCCGTTCGCCTGCACCGTTTAACCGCCGCATGGTTCTGCTGGCGTATGAATGCCTGTGTACCTTTGAATTCGGCACGGCGGTTGAGGCCTTTGGGCGCGTCGACGACGCGTTCGGCCAGCCTTTATATGATTTGAGCGTGGCGTCGGTGGAAGAGGGTGTTTTCGGCGCGCAAGGCGGCGTGCGATTGGTGGTCGATGGCGGACTTGAGCTGCTGGAAGAGGCGGGCACCATCGTGATTCCCGGCTGGCGCAGCGTGCATGAACCGGCATCGGATGCGCTTATCGCTGCATTACAAAAAGCACACCGAAACGGCACACGTATCGTTTCGATCTGCGCAGGCAGTTTCGTGTTGGGCGCTGCCGGTTTGCTGGATGGTAAACGCGCTACCGCGCACTGGAACAGCACCGAGATTCTGGCGCAACGCTTCCCACAGGTGCAGGTTGAACACGGCATGATTTATGTCGATGAGGGCAACATCATTACGTCAGCGGGTGGCGCAGCGGGCGTGGATTTGTGTCTGCATCTGATTCGTCGCGATTATGGCATTGAAGTGGCAAACCGCACCGCGCGTCGTATGGTGACGCCGCCGCTGCGTGAAGGGAACCAGGCGCAGCTGATTCAGCAGCCGGTGCCGCAACGGGCGGCAAAGAATCTTTCGCCGCTGCTCGATGATTTACGCAATCACCTCAATACGCCGCTGGTGATTGATCAGCTCGCCAGACAAGCCGGCATGAGCCGCCGCACTTTTTTGCGCCGCTTCCATGACGCCACCGGTACCACGCCAGGAGAGTGGATGTTGAGCGTGCGGCTGGAAAAAGCCTGCGCACTGCTGGAGAGCGGCAAACTGAGCATTGACCAGGTTGCTGAGCAGGCGGGATTTGGATCGCCGGAAACCTTGCGGCATCACTTCAGACAGCGGCTGAATACCACGCCAACGCATTGGCGCAAGGCATTTAACGAAAGAGGGATGGTGCTTTAATTCAGCCAGGTGCGCATAAATGCGCACCCTACGAAAAGCCCGTAGGGTCGCCATTCATGGCGACCGTTTTAAATTTAATTCCCGCGATAAGTCGAATAACCAAACGGACTCAACAGCAGCGGAATATGGTAGTGCTCGCCGTTGCTTTCCATATTGAACTCCACCGGAATTTCCGGGAAGAAGGTTTTCTGGTTGTTCATTTTGTAATAGTCACCAGTTTTGAACACCACGCGATAGCTGCCTGCGCTGGCGGTTTTATCTTCAGGGAACAGCGCGCTGATTCTGCCGTTGCTGTCGGTTTTGCCGCTGGCTAATTTCACCCAGTTATTGTTCTGTTTCTGATCGAGTTCAACCTCAATACCCGCTGTCGGTGAGCCTGTCTGCAGGTTCAATACATGTACGCTGAGCGGATTTTTTGCTGCTGCCGGTTGTGCTGCTCCCGCTGACAGGCTGGTAGCAATCAGGATAGCGCTGGCTGAGGTAAAGAGAGTTTTCATTAAAATATCCTTTTTTAGCAGGTGAATGTGCTGCAATCCTAGGTTCTTCAACAACAAAATAATAATCGATAAGACTAAATGTGAAATTTCTGAGAACAAGCAATGAGTCAAGCGTGTGCCGTCATCGAAAGGGGCGCATTCATGCGCACCTGGTCACCATAAATGGCGACCCTACAAAAGATTGGCGCGTTTTTCGTAGGGTGCGCATTCATGCGCAACTGGTCACCATAAATGGCGACCCTACAAAGGATTGGCGCGTTTTTCGTAGGGTGCGCATTCATGCGCACCTGGTCACCATAAATAGCGACCCTACGAGTTCCGGATCGATTGTGTGTTTCGGTTTCCTGTTTTAGCGCTTCGATAACTATTCATGATTATTCTTAGTGGCCCGTAAGAATAATCCTTCGAAAGTTGTACCAGCCTTGAGACGGTGTACAAATAGAACGTTAAGTCCGCAATTTATTATTAGCCTGCAAATATAGTTTTCTGATTAATAAGCCAAGGGTAAAACCAGGATAAGCGAAGCGGTAAATAGGGTGAGATTGATCAAGAAATGATCAGTTATTCGGATTTTTCGCTATAAATAACTCTCCTGACATCGTTAAATCTGTATTTAAGCGAAGCGTAAATACGGAGTCAGGAGAGTTTTGTGCAGAAGTAAAACGCCGTTAGATGGTTATTCTTGTGCGAAGAATGTTATTTGCGTCGACTAATCTTTCCTCCTTTCCGTCCTGCTTCAATGGCGCGCTCCGGGTCGTTCTTGAAGTTGCCGCCGCTCGCTTGGCCACCCTTGCGCCCAGCCTCAGCTGCACGTTCCTTATTCTCTGCGAAGTTGCCTGCACCACCACGACGTTGCGTCTTTTTTTCTTCCTCATCGGGTTGCTTCTTAGCGTCCGTCATTGGTTCTCCTCTCTCTTAAATACCAACTTGATGCAAAATAAATGTAGTGCCATTTTTACCAGTTTCAAGCCTGGACTAATCTTAAGTCTTAATTCTAAGAGGCTTGCTTGTATTACTTCCAGTTAAATTTTCGATTGTCTCTAAATGTAACTAGCATGAGTTATGGCTTGGGGTTTTTTAACGTCAAGAAGAAAGTGGTGCAGGCCGGATAATAAGCGAAGCGGTAGGCGTGTTTGCTTGTAAACTTAATCGCAATTTCCGTTAGTATTACCTTGCCTTCATGCTTGCCTGCTATGTTTAATTAATCTGCTCATGTCGTATTAATTAACGCTTCGCTTATTCTAATTTATTACTCCGGTTAAGTTGATGTTTAACCCACCTGCCCGCTGACACTGAAACCGCCTCTTCGCGGTTCTTCTCACGAACAGTGCAAGCATTTGTGTCTCTGGCCTGGCGACTTCATCAACTGCCGGGCGCGGCGATCGAAGGCAGTTCGTCGTGTGCTAAAGCGGCGGTCATGCATCTGCTGGTCGCAGCATTTGACGCTGATTTTTAAAGTATGCGATTAGATAAACTATTTCCTTTGAGTCAAATTGCGCTAAATGGCAAAAAAAAGATCATTCTTTCGCTAATCGTAAGGTCCACTTAATCATTTATTTTAAATTAAGCAAAAAAACCAGCTTGCTGCTTTTATATTACTCGCTATCAATAAATGAAAATGATCAATGAAATCGATTTCAACCAAATTGCAGTTTTCACAGGGTGTTTTAATGTGACTGCGTCTCTAATGTTAATGAAATAGCTGACGATAACAGCAGGGATGCTGCCGATTAACTTCCGGAGCCTCTTCCATTTTTAAAATAACACCGTTGTCTTCACACCTTTTCAATCAAAATCATTGAGGTTTCTAAATGGACGTAGTTCAAAGATTTTCGCGTAATGTAAAGTTGCGAACCAAACTTACAATATCCTCTGTACTGAATATTGCGATGCTACTGTTAGTGGCGTTGCTCGGATTAAATTCGCTTTTCTTAGCGGAAACCGGCGTCAATGGCATGATGAAGGATGATTACCCGACCATCGCATTGGGCAACCAGTTGATTGATGAAATCAACGTAACGGTGCAGCAGCAGGCGCTGCTGCTGAGCCCCATTGATGCGCAGCGCAGAGCGACCATTCAAAATAATCTTCAGGAAGCATCGAAAAAGATCAGCGAAACCTACAAGCAATTAGGCGCGCTGGCAACGGATGAGGAATCCATTGCCTTTCTCAAACGCGTTGAATTGAAGCGTGCTGACTTTCTAAAGGAGCGAAACGCTTTCTTCGAGTTAGTGAATAGTGATGTGACAAAAGCGGTGGATTTCTATTTTTCTACTCTTGCCTCAGCGCAAAGAAATTACATCAATGAAGTTGAGGGTTTCATTAATCTGCAAGAGCAGCAAATGAATGGCTCTTACGATAATTTTATGGCGTCTTACAGTAAAACCAAAATTTCTATGCTGATTATTTTTGTGGTGGCTATTTTAGTATCCGCATTAATTGGCTGGATCATTATCCGCTCGATTACTGTGCCATTAAAACATGTGATCGCATTCCTTGGCCGCGTGGCGGATGGCGACCTCAGCTCTGATTTTTATGAGCAGCGTAAAGATGAAATGGGGCAGTTAATTAATGCCATTCAGCAGATGCAGGAAAAAATGTCGGATATTGTCAGCCATATTCGCATTAGCGCTGAACAGATATCCGGCGGCGCGAGCGAAATAATGTCAGGCACCAACGATCTCGCCGCCCGCACGGAAGAGCAGGCCAGCTCGGTGGAACAAACGGCGGCCTCGGTGGAGGAGTTCAGCGCCACCATCAGTAACACGCGAAATAACACCCACGTTGCCGCCGATCTCTCCGCCAAAGCGGAAAGCACGGTGGGACGTAATGCCAGCATGATGGACAACGTCGCCACTAAAATGGCCGAGATCAATGATTCTGCCAGCCGTATGGCGGACATCATCAATCTGATCGATTCGATTGCTTTCCAGACCAATATTCTGGCGCTGAATGCTGCGGTCGAAGCCGCACGCGCCGGTGAACATGGTCGTGGTTTTGCCGTGGTGGCGCAGGAAGTGCGCGCGCTGGCACAGAAAACCGCAACCTCATCGCATGAGATCCGCAATTTAATCGAGGAGTCTTCCACGCGCATTGCCGATGGGCGCGATATGGTCACCGACGCCAATAAGTTGATGAACGGCATGATGTCGAATGTGGCCGAAATGAAAGAGCTACTGGTGCAGATTAATCAGGCCAGCACCGAGCAGGCCGACGGCATCAGCCAGATCAACACTGCAATTAGCCAGATTGATATCACCACGCAGCAGAATGCGTCGCTGGTGGAGCAATCGCTGGCCGCGTCGGCGATGCTGAGTGAGCAGGCGGCAAATATGGTGAATAGCGTGAGCGTGTTTACGCTGCGTCAAACCGCTTAAGGCGATGTGGATCCAGAACGGTCTTCGCGTTCTGGATCTTTTTATTAAATAGCCTGATATTCGCCGGTACCTTCTGGCCACGGCGTCAGTAAATCAAACCCGGTTTCGGTCACTGCGATGGTGTGTTCCCACTGCGCCGACAGCGAGCGGTCTTTGGTGACCACCGTCCAGCCATCGGACAGCACGCTGGTGCCAGCTTTGCCCGCGTTGATCATCGGTTCGATGGTGAAAATCATGCCCGCTTGCAATTCCAATCCCGCGCCCGGCGTGCCGTAGTGCAGAATCTGCGGATCGCCGTGATACACCTCGCCAACACCGTGACCGCAATACTCGCGCACTACGGAAAAACCGGCTTTTTCCGCCACCTGCTGAATTGCCGCACCGATATCCCCTAAGGTCGCGCCCGGTTTTACTACTTTGATACCTGCAACCATTGATTCGTAAGTGATATCTACCAAACGTTTGGCGCGCACCGAAGGCTGACCGACGTAATACATGCGGCTGGTGTCACCGTACCAGCCATCTTTGATGATGCCGACGTCAATATTAACGATGTCGCCATCCTTAAGCTTTTTCTCGCCCGGAATGCCGTGACACACCACGTGATTTACTGAGGTACAGGTGGTTTTGCTGTAGCCGTGGTAGCCGATATTCGCTGGGATCACTTTCAGCACGTTTACCACGTAGTCATGACAAATCGCGTCCAGTTCATCGGTGGTAACGCCCGGTTTGACGTGTGGCGTGATGATCTCCAGCACTTTAGCGGCGGCATGTCCGGCGGCACGCGCAAGTTCGATCTCTTCAGCGGTATGCAGTTTGATGCTCATTACGCGATTCCCTGCGAGGTGAATAAAGGATGGTCGAGCAGTTGCGCTAAATCCGCGCCGCTGTCGCGTTCAACGCGCATCAGCAAGCGCGTTAATTCCTGATGATTGAGTGACGGATAAATCTCGGCCAGCATGCCGATCTTCATCCAGTGTTCTGCCTGCGCATTGATGGAACGGCTCATCGCCGTGCTGGCGATGCGCAGATTCTCATGCATCAGGTCGGAAATTTTTACGATGCCCATGATGAAACCTATATATGAAATGTATGCGATATGTATATAGGCTACTCAGGAATTAGCGGATTTGCAAAGGGGAAATTTTTTAGAGGGAAAGCGGCGGCTTTTCCCTCTGACAACGCGGTTCATTGATAGGTTAGCGAAAATGTCGCCGAGGCATTGGCCTTTCCGCCCGCATCTTCGCTTCGGTAATAGCGTGCGATGAGGGTCACCATAAATGGCGAACCTACAAAGGACTGGCGCGTTTTTCGTAGGGTGCGCATTCATGCGCACCGGCATAAAATTTAATGATGGGTGCCTGATTAAGCTTGCGGCTGCCCAACCGGTCCTTTACTCATGGGGCCGCCGGGAATCGGTTGTTCGGTTTGCACATTAGGGCGACCATCGGGGCCAATAGGGCGGTCAGAGTGATAGCAGCCTGATAACGTTATCAGGGCGGAAAAGATAATAAGCCCACCTAAAAATCGCTTCATATAAACACGTCCTATTGAAGGGTGTAAGAAACAAACGATCAAGCAGTGAAGCCAATCCATGGCATAAAAAATCCTAAGGCGCCTTACTCAGACTTCGTTGGAGGACGACGGCTAATTTTGCCCCCTTTCCGTCCCGCTTCAACGGCTCTTTCAGGATCGTTTCTGAAATTGCCTCCACTGGCTTTGCCTCCCGCTCTGCCAGCTTCTTTCGCACGTTCTGGATCGTTGGCAAAATTCCCTGCGCCGCCTCTGTAGCTCTGTTGTTTCATAGGAAGACCTCTTATCAATGTTCCGTGAGATTTGAGGACTAGCTAGTCACGCTGAAATTTTAGTATGCCGTTGAGGTAAAGCCAGGGCGCAGATGACGATCGTTGAAACGGATCATGAAAATAATTTTGGATGTTTATCGATTTAACAGTGACCTCCGTCACATTTTACAATTCCTGACTATACTTCTGCCTTTTGGGTTTCAACCTTTGCGCTCCAGAGCGCGTTCAATATGCAGGGAACAGGAATGGACACATCGCAGCAAAACAGTGACGACGATTCAGCGCTAAGCAATCTCACCGTCAAACAGCGCATCTTCTTCGTTGTACTGGTGGCGACCATGGGCGCGCTGGCCTTTGGTTATGACACCGGGATTATCTCGGGTGCCTTACCGTTTATGACCTTGCCGCTTGATCAGGGCGGTCTCAATCTCACTCCGTTCACCGAAGGTTTAGTCACTTCATCACTGATCTTTGGTGCCGCGCTGGGTGCTTTTCTCAGTGGCTATTTCTCCGATCGTTTTGGTCGCCGTATCACGCTGCGCTCTCTGGCGCTGATTTTTGTATTGGGCGCAATTGGTACCGCGTTAGCGCCGAACCTGCACGTGATGGTGGCGATGCGTTTTCTGCTCGGGATTGCAGTTGGCGGTGGCTCCTCAACCGTGCCGGTGTTTATTGCCGAAATCGCCGGACCAAAACGTCGTGCGCCGCTGGTGAGCCGCAACGAGCTGATGATTGTTTCCGGTCAGTTGCTGGCGTATGTGGTCAGCGCGGTGATGAGTTTCACGCTTAACGATCCGCATCTGTGGCGTTATATGTTGGCGATGGCGATGATTCCGGGCGCGTTGCTCTTCATCGGCACCTTCTTTGTGCCGGCTTCGCCGCACTGGATGGTGGCGGAAGGGCGTATCAAAGAAGCGAGCCGGATCCTGCACAAATTGCGTGAAACACCGCGTGAAGTGAAAAAGGAGATGACGGAAATGCGCCAGCACGCCAAGGCGGCGCGTCAGGGGCCTTCCGCGCGTGAACTGCTGCAAGAGAAATGGATTCTTCGCTTATTGCTGGTGGGTGCGGGACTGGGCATTGTTATCCAGTTCACCGGCGTGAACGCCTTTATGTATTACACGCCAGTGATTCTGAAAACCACCGGCATGGGCACCAACGCGTCGATTGCAGCGACTATCGGTAACGGCATTGTCTCGGTGCTGGCGACCATGGTGGGCATCAAAGCGGTGGGACGTTTTGGACGTCGCACCATGCTGATGACCGGTTTGACAGTGGTAATCGCCATGCAGCTGGTGCTCGGCTGCGTGCTGCTGCTGATGCCACAAGACATGACGCAAAGTATCTTCGCGCTGGCGGCGATTCTGGTGTTCCTGTTCTTTATGCAGATGTGCATTTCGCCGGTGTATTGGCTGCTGATGTCCGAGCTGTTCCCGATGAAAGTGCGCGGCGTGCTGACCGGCGCTGCGGTTTCATTCCAGTGGATTTGTAACGCGGCGGTGGCGTTTGCTTTCCCGCCGCTGCTGTCTGCCACCGGCAATGGCGCATTCTTCATCTTTGCGGCCATCAACGTCGGCTCGCTGATCTTCGTGATCACCATGCTGCCTGAGACCAAAGGCAAATCTCTTGAGCAGATCGAAAACGAAATGCGTGAGCGGTTTAGCGAGCAGGAGCAGGATCAACAGACCGCCTAACGGCGCTTGAGAATTCCTGGTCACGGGAGGAAGATACGCATCTTTCACCGGGCCAGGATTTCCCATGCTGATCACCGCCGAGAACACGCGCACTTTCAACACCGACATTCGGCTGGCCTGCACGCTGGCCGCCGTTGCGGGCGCACTCAACACCGCAGCGTTTGAAACCGTCGGTTTCTTCTCGGCAAACATGACCGGCAATGTCTCCTCACTTTCCGATCATCTGGCCAAAGCCAATCTGCACGTCGGACTGTTTTTTCTGCTCATCGTGTTGCTGTTTATCGCTGGATCGTCGGTCTCAACGCTGATTATCAACTCCGGCAGACGACGCCAGATTCGCGGCATCTACGCCATTAATATCCTGATTGAAGGCATCGCGTTGCTGGTGCTGGGCGTGATTGAAAGCTGGTTCCGCTTTAGCGGCTCCGGCGTGCTGCTGGTGCTTAGCCTGAGTTTTTTGATGGGATTGCAAAACGCCGTCGTGACGCGCATCTCCAACGCGCGTGTGCGTACCACGCACGTTTCAGGCACCGCGACCGATATCGGTATTGAGCTGGCGATGCTGTTTGATGTGCTGCGCCGCAAAGAATCACCCAAAGATGCGCCGCTCTATATCGAGCGACTTAAGCTGCATTTTTACACCGTACTGGCGTTTTTAGGCGGCGGCGTGCTGGGGATTTGGTTGCTGCAGTGGATGAGTTATTTACTACTGATGGTGATTGGTGCGCTGCTTAGCGTGCTGGCGTTAGCGGCACTCAAACGCCTCTAATCGGTGACCCGCTTCACACTTCTCCACGCTGTTCGCTAATACTGCTTGCCACTTTTTCCGCGCTGTAAGCATGATAGCGCCCGTTAAGGATTGTTACTGTTCGGCAGGCAAAACCTGAGACGCGCCCTTTTTCAATTGAAGAGGGCGCGTCTCAGGTTTTTTTTTGCGCGAAAAACGCGCCAATCCTTTGAAGGGTCGCCATTTATGGTGACCGAAAGACGCTTAACTGGCGAGCATTAGGGCATTGTTCAGGAGAAAGAGTGATGCAATATCAGGAACTGGCGGATGACATCGTTAGCGGTGTTGGCGGCAAAGAGAACATTATCAGCGTGATGCACTGCGCCACGCGTTTGCGCTTCAAGCTGAAAAACAGTCAAAAAGCGCAGACCGCCGCGTTAAAGGACAATCCCGGCGTGATCATGGTGGTGGAGAGCGGCGGCCAATATCAGGTGGTGATTGGCAATCAGGTTGCGGAAGTGTATCGCGAACTCACCGCGCGCCATGCGCTGGATAATCAGAACGAGGCCGCAGATAACGCTGCACCGCAAGGCCTGTTTGCACGCTTTATCGATCTGGTTTCCGGCATCTTTACCCCGTTTATCGGCGTGATGATCGCCACCGGCATCATCAAAGGTTTGCTGGCGTTGGCGCTGGTGCTCGGCGTGATGAGCGCCGACAGCGGCAGCTACAAAGTGCTGTTTGTTGCTAGCGATGGATTGTTCTACTTCCTGCCCATTTTGCTCGGCTACAGCGCCGGTAAAAAATTCGGCGGCAATCCGTTTGTCAGCATGGCGATCGCCGCTGCGCTGGTGCATCCGATGATTCTCGAGGTGCTGCAACAGCAGCAGCAGGGCAATGCGCTGACATTCATCGGCATCCCGCTCGAAGTGTTGAACTACAGCTCTTCAGTGATTCCGATTATCTTCGCGGCCTGGGTTTCCAGTTTGATTGAGCGCTGGGTGCATCCGCGTTCACCCAGCGCGGTGCGTAACTTCACTACGCCGTTGTGCTGCTTGCTGATCACCGTGCCGCTGACGTTCCTGGCGATTGGTCCGGCGGCGACCTGGCTGAGCCGCATGCTGGCCGAAGGCTATCTGTGGATTTACAGCCTGAGCCCAATGATTGCGGGTGCTGTGATGGGCGCGATTTGGCAAGTGTGCGTGATTTTCGGTCTGCACTGGGGATTGGTGCCGATCATGCTGAACAACCTCGCTAACTTTGGTCATGACACGCTGCTGCCATTGCTGATGCCAGCAGTACTCGGACAGGCGGGCGCGACGCTCGGCATCTTCCTGCGAACTCGCGAAGCGAAACTCAAAGCGATGGCGGGATCGGCCTTTACCGCCAGCATCTTCGGCATCACCGAACCGGCGGTGTATGGCGTGACGCTGCCGCGTCGTCGTCCGTTTATCTTCGGCTGCATCGGTGGCGCATTGGGCGCGGCGATCCTCGGCTTCTGGCACACCACCATTTACTCGTTTGGTTTCCCGAGCGTGTTCACCTTTATTCAGGTGGTGCCGAACAGCGGCATTGATGCCAGCGTGCTGGCGGCGTTTGCCGGTGCGGCGGTGGCGTTGCTGTTCGCCTGCATGAGCACTTATCTGTTCGGTTTGACCGAGCCCGCAGCCGAAGTGGTTGCGCCGCCCGCGCCGGTTTCTCCGCCCACCAATCTTACGCGCCGCGAAAGCGTGGTCAGCCCCATCGCGGGCGATGTCATTCCGCTGGAGCAGGTTAAAGACGAAACCTTTGCCAGCGGTTTGCTCGGCAAAGGCGCGGCGATTATCCCGCAGAGTGGCCGAGTGGTTTCGCCGATCGATGGCGTGGTGTCGTCGATGTTCCGTACCGGCCATGCGATTGGCCTGACATCGGCGCAGGGCGCGGAAGTGCTGATCCACGTCGGCCTCGATACCGTGAAGCTCGATGGACAATATTTTTCTCCTAAAGTCGCCAACGATCAGCCGGTCAAAGTGGGCGATCTGCTGCTGGAGTTCGATCTCGATGCAATTAAAGCCGCAGGATTTGACCTCACCACGCCGGTGCTGGTGAGTAATAGCGATGATTTTGTGGATGTGTTAACCCTGAGCCGCACGGCCGTGAGCGAAGGCGCTCCGTTGTTGGCCGTGCTGAAATAATGAGGAGCAAGCAGATGACTAAACGTTTCCCGGACGGATTTTTATGGGGCGGCGCCGTGGCCGCCAACCAGGTTGAAGGCGCGTATCAGGAAGGTGGCAAAGGTTTATCGACGTCCGACCTGCAACCCAAAGGCATTTTCGGTGCGCGCGTCGAGCGCAGCGGTGACGATTTTGGCATCAAAGATACTGCCATCGATTTCTATAATCGCTTCCCGGAAGACATCAAACTTTTCGCCGAAATGGGCTTTACCGTGCTGCGTACCTCAATTGCCTGGACGCGCATCTTCCCGCAGGGCGATGAAGCGGAACCTAACGAAGCAGGCATGGCCTACTACGATCGCCTGTTCGATGAGATGGCTAAATACAACATCACGCCGCTGGTGACGCTGTCGCATTATGAGATGCCGTATGGCTTGATCAAAAAGTACGGCGGCTGGGGCAATCGCATCACCATTGATTGCTTCGAACGCTATGCGCGCGCGGTATTTACCCGCTTCCAGCACAAGGTGAAACTCTGGCTAACCTTTAACGAAATCAACATGTCGCTGCACGCGCCGTTCACCGGCGTGGGTCTGGCAGAAGAGAGCGATCAGCAGGCAATCTATCAGGCGATTCATCATCAGCTGGTGGCGAGTGGACGCGCGGTGAAAGCCTGCCATGAGATCGTTAAGGACGGTAAAATCGGTAACATGCTGCTGGGCGCGCTGCTCTATCCGCTGAGCTGCCGCCCGGCGGACGTGCTGGAAACCTTACAGCAGAACCGCGAATGGCTGTTCTTTGGCGATGTACAGGTGCGCGGCGCGTATCCGGCCTATATGAAACGCTTCTTTGCCGATCGCGGCATCAGCATTGCAATGACAGATGAAGATAAGCGCGACCTGCAAAATACCGTCGATTACATCTCCTTCAGCTACTACATGACCGGCTGCGTCACCACCAATGAAGAGGAGAACCAGAAAGCGCGCGGTAACATTCTCTCTATGGTGCCGAACCCGCATCTGCCGAGTTCCGATTGGGGCTGGCAGATCGATCCAGAAGGGCTGCGCATTCTGCTTAACATCCTGTATGACCGCTATCAGAAGCCGCTGTTTATAGTGGAAAACGGGCTCGGTGCTAAAGATGTGGTGGAAGCGGACGGGCAAATTAACGACGATTACCGTATTCAATATCTCAACGATCATCTGGTGCAGGTGCGTGAAGCGATTGAAGATGGCGTGGAGGTGATGGGTTATACCTGCTGGGGACCGATCGATTTGGTCAGCGCCTCAAAAGCCGAGTTTTCCAAACGTTACGGCTTTATCTACGTGGATCGCGATGATGCGGGCAACGGTACGCTGGCGCGTTCGCGTAAGAAGAGTTTCTTCTGGTATCAGGACGTGATTCGCAGTCATGGCGAAGCGTTGAAGTAAGGCTGTTGGCGGTCGCCATTAATGGCGACCCTACAAAGGATTGACGCGTTTTTTGTAGGGTGCGCATTGATGCGCACCTGGTTCACGCCTCGTCTGCATCATCCTGCAACGCCAGCGTCTCTTTGCGTACCCGCTCAATATGAATGGTGAGAAACATGCGTTCCTCGCTGGAGAGTTCATACAAATATTTCTGCTGAATATGCTGGTCGATCTTCACCGCACATTGATAGGCGAGCGGATATTTATCACGCACCACATCATGCAGCGATTCATCCTCGCTCCACACGCCGCGTTTGCCCAACATACGTTGTGCAAAAAACTTCAAATGGTTAACGAAGCGGTTGTAGCTCAAGCTCTCGGTGCGGTAATCCAGTTGCAGACGATACTTCACGATATGCAGGATCTCTTGCATAAATTGCGTGATGTGCGATACATCGGCGAAATCGCTGTCGAGCTGCGCATTCACCAGATGCAGGGCGATAAATCCGGCCTCATCTTCGGGCAACTCCACGCCCAGCCGCTTGTTAATCAGCGCCAGCGCTTCGATACCCAATGAAAACTCTTGCGGATAGAGCGTTTTGATCTCCCACTTCAAGACGTTGCGAATCGGGATGCCTTGCTGGTGGCGCTCAATCGCAAAATGGCAGTGATCGCACAGCGCGATAGAGAGACTTTCATGCAGCGGCTGGCCCAGTTGCTGACGCGCATTGGCAATGATCAGTTCGCTGGTGGTGATCACCTCAAGCGGGATATCCGACAGCAGTTCGCTGAGCCGGCCTGTCAACGTATCACTTTGCAGCGCAAACACTTTTTCGATTAGCTGCGCATCCAGTTCGTCGCCGACGCGCTTCTGAAACGCCAAACCGCGTCCCATCACAACCTGTTCTTTGCCGTTGTCGCCCAGCACTACCGCGACATTGTTGTTGAGGATTTTCGCGATTTTCATTTTTATCTGCCCTGAAAATAAAAAACCTGACCCACCGGGAGGACGGCGTGTCAGGTTTTGCCTGCGCTGAACGCAGTAACAATCTGGCAAGATCATAATCGGCTGAGCTTTCCCGACAAGCACAGCGACAGTTAAATGTGAAATGCATCATATTTCCAGCGCGATTAATCATTGGCGATCAGACGCTAACGACGCGGCATTTTATGTTTGTAAGGATATCGTAAGGAAATGATCAGATTTTTATAAAGTTTGCGTTAAGGCTGCCGATAGTACCGTAACGTTAAATTAACAGGAGTTGCGTTCATGACTGGGATTTCAACATTAGGCGTCGGTTCAGGACTGGGTTTAAGCACCATCCTCGACAAACTGACTGCGGCAGAGAAGCAATCGCTGGCACCGATTTCCAAACAACAATCGGCGGCGACCGCCAAGTTGTCCGCCTACGGCACGCTCAAAACCGCGATTCAGACTTTCCAGACGGCAAACAACAAATTAAACGATGCCGCGCTTTATACCTCGACGACCACCGCATCCAGTTCAACAGCGTTTAGCGCCGATTCCAACGGCAATGCGCTGGCGGGCAAATACACCATCAGCGTGCAGAAGCTGGCGCAATCGCAAACGCTAACCAGCGATGCCAAAACCGATATCAAAGCGGCGATTGGTAGTGATGCTGATTCCAGAACGCTTAAATTTGTCACTGCAGAAGGTAAAGAGAAGAGCATTACGCTGACCAAAGATCAGACCTCGCTTTCTGCCATTCGTGACACCATCAATAAATCCGACGTTGGCGTGACCGCCAGCCTGATTAAGGTCTCGGCCACTGAATACCGTTTGTCACTGACTTCCTCTGCATCCGGCACCGGCAATGCGGTGAAATCGCTGAGCGTGACCGGCGATGATACCTTGCACGACTTTATCGGCTTTGATGCGACAAATGCTGGCAGCAGCGGCATGACGCAAAGCGTTGAGGCGCAGAACGCCAAGCTGACCGTGAATAATGTGGCGATTGAGAGCAGCAGCAACGTGATCACCGACGCGGTGGAGGGCATCACGCTAAAACTCAATGATGAAACCAGCGGCAACCAAACGCTGACGGTAAGCAGCGATACCAACAAGGCGAAAACCGCTATTACCGATTGGGTAAATGCCTATAACTCGCTGCAGGATACGATGGCGAGTTTGACCAAATTTACGGCGGTGGACGCGGGTAAAGACCCGGATGGCAAAAATGGTGCGCTGCTTGGCGATGGCACATTGCGTAACATTCAGGTGCAGATGAAAAGCATTCTGGCCAACACTTCCGGTTCCAGCGTCTATAAAACGTTATCGCAGGCAGGTATTACAACCGACCCAACCGACGGTAAACTGAAGCTTGATGCGACCAAACTGACCAGCAGTTTGCAGGTTAAACCGGAAGCCATTCGCGACATGTTTGTTGGCGATGGCAAGAAAACCGGCGTTTCGACCGTACTGAACACCACCTTCACTGCGTTCCTTAGCAGCAAAGGTGTGCTGCAGGGCGCGACGGATACCATCAGTAAAAAACTGAATACGCTGACCGATCAGTACAATACCGCCAGCAAACGTATCGATGACACTATCGCGCGTTATAAAAAACAGTTCACCAATCTGGATAAGATGGTTAGCGTGCTGAATAACACCAGCAACTACCTCACCGAGCAGTTCAGTAATAGCACTAAGACTAATAAGTAAGCGTAAATAATAGGTCGCCATAAATGGCGACCCTACGGTAATTTGGCGGGTACGCGGAACGGGCCTTCGTAGGGTCGCCATTCATGGCGACCTCTGTCTCAAACAATAACCTTACTTCTTCTTATTCAACATGGCCTTCAAATCGGCAAACGGATTATAGGTGGCTTCACCGACATCTTTTTGCGCATCTTCTCCTGCCACAACCGTTGTACCGTACTGATCCGCTTCGGTGTACTTCGAATGTTCATGGTCGTGACAATACAGACACAACAACTCCCAGTTACTGCCATCTTCCGGATTATTGGTGTGGTCGTGATCGATGTGATGGACGGTTAATTCGCGCAGATTGGAATAGACAAATTCGCGCGAGCAGCGGCCGCAGACCCACGGATAGATTTTTAATGCTTTTTCACGATAGCCGCTTTCCAGCCGCGTGTAGTTTTTAGGGATTAGAGCCATGCCAATGTTGCCTGTTAGAAAGAGATAAAGTGACATGTTATCCGCACTGCTCGCACCTGCCAATGATGTTTATCATCCCAGAGCATCCCTTCTAAAAAACCTCCTACACTAGGTTGTATCTAAGCGGAAATAAAAGTCCGCCCGCCCCCCATCGATGGAAATTCGCTAATAAAATGATGCCCGTAAATGATTCTCTGTCGGCAAGCCGGATGCAGCGTATCGCGTTGACCATGATGATGGGAATGCTCGCCACGCTCCCTGTGTGGACCAACAAAATTTATTATCGGGATGACCTTTACCGGATACTGGATGGCGATAGATCTGTATGGCTGAGCAACGGAAGACCGGGCACCTGGTTATTACAGGCTTTGGTCTCTTTTGGTAATACGGTCAGCGATGTTTCTCCGCTTAATTTACTGCTTGGATTGCTGGTGCTGAGTGTTGCAGCTGTTTTCTTCACTGAAAAACTTAAAATTCCCCTGATTGGCTACTGGTCATTTGTGCCGCCGCTTTTTGTGGTGCTTAATCCCTTTCTGGCGCAGGGAATGCTGTATACCTTTGACAGCCTCACCATTCTTTTGTCATTCGCGGGCGCGATGCTGGCAAGCATGGTGAACCGATCGAAGCCGTTTCAGGAGATCATTTACACGGCGCTAATATTACTGCTGATTCAGACGCTCTATCAGCCAGGACTTAATGTCTATATTGCTTGCGTAGCGTTGCTGGCTATTTCACGGTTGAATAATGATCAATCTTCATGGACGTGGCTCGCCGGGAAAATAGTGGCGCTGGGCATTGCCATTCTGGTCTATAAACTGGCGATGAATTATTTATTGCCGGTTGAGATCGACTGGTACAGCAAGAAACACAGCAAGCTGTTACTGCCCAATTCAGATTCTTTGCTGGTCATCATTGAAACGATTAAAACGTTTAGTCGTCTTTTCCTCAGCGCCTATCCACGCGACCTGATGATATTTTTATTGTTGCCTTTGCTGATGCTTTTTTTAGGCCTTATTTTGATGGCACACAACTTAAAACAGCAGCGGAAATTAACGGTAAGCGCGGCCATATTGATGTTGAGTGCAGGATTAATCGTCATTATGGCGATTCCCGGTCTTTCTTTGGCATTAGCCACTCCGTTATTTGCGCCACGCATGTTGGGCGCCTGCAGCATTACTTTCCTGTTCTGTTTCTACGTATCCGTGCACACTTTACCTGCAATAAAAAACTGGCTGGCGGGATTCAGTATCATTTTGCTGTTTTATCATTTGGTGGTGATGTTAATAAGTTTCAACACGGTGGTGAATGACCAGCGTTACCAAATGGATGTGATGAATCAGATTAAAATCACGCTGTCGGCGCCTGGCGCACAATCGATTGATTCTCTCGCATTTATTGGTCAGCTGAATGATGCTCCAGAAATACAAACCAATATTCGTAATTTCCCCATCATCGATCATATACGAATGAAAATGCTGGGTGAGTCTGAACCGTGGATTTGGCTGGCTTTGATTAAAAACGCTGGCTTGAGGTTGAAAGCGGTGAAAGCAACCGAAGAGATGAGAGTCATTAAACCGCGTGAATATCTTTCGCAGGGACCGGATTTTGACGCCTTTCAGGATGGTCAAACCATGGTGATTGATTTCAGAAAGTCGGGCGGGCAGGTTAACAAATAATGATTCAGCTGCTCGGTCCGGGAATGATTGTCATATCCCGGACCGAGTTTTGTATATGGTGCTTTTTGGCCGCGTTATTTATTCAGCAGCTCTTTACGTACGATCTCCGCACCGGCGCTTAACGCATCCAGCTTGCCTCTGGCAACGCCGCGCGGTAAAGGAATCATGCCGCAGTTGGTGCAAGGATAGAGTTTGTCGGCGTCGACAAACTGCAGCGCTTTGCGCAGCGTCGCGGCAACTTCTTCAGGCGTTTCAATGGTATTGCTTGCCACGTCAATGGCACCAACCATCACTTTTTTGCCGCGAATCAGTTCCATCAATTCCATCGGCACATGTGAGTTTTGGCATTCCAGTGAGATGATATCGATATTCGACTTTTGCAGCTTAGGAAAGATCTCTTCATATTGACGCCACTCGGTGCCCAGCGTCTTTTTCCAGTCGGTATTGGCTTTTATGCCGTAACCGTAGCAAATATGCACAGCGGTTTCGCATTTCAGCCCTTCAATGGCTCTTTCCAGGGTAGCGATACCCCAATCATTCACTTCGTCGAAGAAGACATTAAATGCCGGTTCATCAAACTGAATAATATCGACGCCCACCGCTTCTAACTCTTTGGCTTCTTCATTGAGAATTTTAGCGAATTCCCATGCCAGTTTTTCACGGCTTTTATAATGGTTGTCATAAAGCGTGTCGATCATGGTCATTGGACCCGGCAGCGCCCATTTAATTGGACGGTCAGTTTGCTGGCGCAAAAACTTAGCATCTTCAACGAACACCGACTTTTGACGACTTACCGGACCCACAACGGTTGGAACACTGGCATCATAACGATCGCGGATTTTTACGATCTCGCGCTTCTCAAAATCCACGCCGTTGAGATGTTCAATAAAGGTGGTAACAAAGTGCTGACGCGTTTGTTCGCCATCACTGACGATATCAATACCTGCCTGCTGCTGATCTTCCAGGCACAAACGCAGCGCATCTTGTTTACCGTCGGTTAATTCCTGATCTTGCAATTTCCACGGCGACCACAATGTTTCGGGCTGAGCCAGCCACGATGGTTTTGGCAAACTACCAGCAGTGGAAGTCGGTAATAATTTTTTCATAGCAGGTGACCTTATATTTTTATGGGTGATCAAAGAACGGGAGTAGCAAACCATTGCTCAAGAATAGTTTGGTAAGGCTTAATAAAGCGCTCTTCCGTGAACTTCCCTTGTTCAACTGCCAAATGGCTACGTTCTTCTCGATCATAAACAATTCGCGTTAAAGAATAATCCTGATGATTTAAGCTTGGCTGATACTGATTACCGGCGGCCGAGTTAGCATTGTAAATCTCAGGACGGTAAATCTTTTGGAATGTCTCCATGGTGCTGATGGTACCGATAAGCTCAAGATTGGTGTAATCACTGAGTAAATCGCCATGGAAATAGAAAGCCAATGGCGCAGCACTGTTCGCCGGCATGAAATAACGCGCTCGCAGGCCCATTTTTCCGAAATATTCATCAGTCAGTGAGAGTTCATCCTGCTGATATTCAATGCCCAATACCGGATGTACATTACCGGTACGATAATAGGTGTTTTTACTTGATACGCTCAGGCAGATAACCGGTGCTTTATTGAAGTTAGCTTTGTATGCGTCTGAGTTAACGAAGTTTTTGAAGATATTGCCATGCAGGTCGCCAAAATTATCTGGCGTACGGAATTCAGTGTGGCTCTTATTGTGCTCTGACAATACAACGCTGAAATCATAATCACGCACGTAAGAAGAGAAGTTATTGCCTACAATCCCTTCGATGCGCTCATTGGTTTTTTTATCAACGATATTGGTTTTCAATATTTCAATGACAGGGAAGGTATTGCCATTGCCTTCAGCACCGAGATTCAGCTCAGCCGTAATAATCTCCAGTTCAACCGCATAACGATCGCTTTTCGGGTTGTCCCAATGCGCCAGGGAATTGAAGCGGTTATCAATCATTACCAACGCGTTGCGCAGATTTTCCTGACGCTTCTCACCTCGTGCCAGATTCGCAAAGTTGGTGGTGATGCGTGTATTGCCAGAAGGATTGTAATTTTCGTCGAAACGAAGGCTCTTAACCGTAAAAGTAAAGGCGTTATTCATTTTAGTCTGCTGTCCTGGTTATAAATATAAGGCCTTGCTGTGGCTGGATTTTTAGGCTTTCCCCATGTTCTTAGCGGGTACTCTCAATCAGCAGGCTTCATATTATTTTAAGTTATTAACGATGGTACTTTTATGCCTGAGTCACTGGTTGAAAAAAAGTGATTTAATTTCATCGAACATGAAGGAATTTCATGATGAGAGTGATGATGAAGATCGTGTGTTCAGCAGTCAGCCCATGCGGTCTGGCACAGACTTCATCATTGCAGGTATACTCTTCCCAAATTTTTTAACGGGTCAGACACGAAAATGGCAAAACTCACCTTACAAGAGCAAATGCTGAAAGCAGGCTTAGTCAGCAGCAAAAAAATGGACAAGGTCCAGAGAACCGCTAAAAAATCACGCGTTCAGGCTCGTGAAGCCAGAGAAGCAGTGGAAGAGAACAAAAAAGCGCAGCTTGAGCGTGATAAGCAGCTGAGCGAACAGCAAAAACAGGCGACTTTAGCCAAAGAGTATAAAGCGCAGGTTAAGCAGCTAATCGAAATGAACAAAATCGATATTTCGAAAGGCAATATCGGTTTTAATTTCACCGACAATAATCTGATCAAAAAAATCGACGTGGATAAGCTGACCCAAACTCAGCTGATTAATGGCCGCCTTGCCATCGCGCGACTGAACGTTGATAGCAATGGTGAGAGTCAATACGCGATCATTCCCGCCAGCGTTGCGGATAAAATTGCACAGCGAGATACGAGCAGTATCGTATTGAACAGCGCATTGAGTCAGGAAGAGCAGGATGAAGACGATCCGTACGCTGATTTCAAAGTGCCAGATGATTTGATGTGGTAATCAAAACGCCGGTTGCGCTGTCAGAATGGGCAGGCATTCTGGATGTTTACCGACTCACCGCTTACCGGATGAATAAAATTCAACTCGCTGGCGTGTAACATCAAACGCGGCGTTTGTTCGCCTCCTGGCAGCAAGCGCCCGCCATACAGATCGCAACCCAAAATCGGATGGCCCAACTGCTGGCAGTGAATGCGCAGTTGATGGGTGCGTCCCGTTTCTGGCGTGAGTTCTACCCGCGTTAATGGCAGCATCCCTTCATGCGTGCGCTCAATGACGCGATAACGTGAGCGAGCAGGTTTGCCATTGACTGCGCAAATCGTCATCAGCGGAAACAGCGCCGGATCTTTAGCAATTGGCGCGTCGATCACACCTTCATCATCAGCCAGATGCCCGCACAACAGCGCGTGATAAATCTTGGTCACGCTGCGCTGGCTGAACTGCTGGCACAATGCGGCATTAATCGCCTTGTTGCGGGCAATCACCATTAACCCCGAAGTACCGAAATCCAGGCGATGCACCAGCGTACAGCCGGGGAACAGCTTTACTAACCGATGATGCACTGAATCGAGATTGAGCGGATTTTTCCCCGACAAGCTAAGCAGGCCAGCAGGTTTATTGATCAGCAGCAGATGATCATCCTGATAAAGAATCTCAATCTCGTCATTGCAAGGCGGGGCAATAAAGTGATCGATAATGGTAGACATCAAAACGCCCGGCTGAGGAAGGGAGGCGGATAATAGCGAATTTTCAACTAGCTGGCGAATCTGGTGGATACGCACTCGCATAGCCAAAAATTATCGTCCAGACTTACAGCAAAGACGTGGTCTGCGCAGGCAATGTGCTTTACACTGCGCGCTGAAAAAACTGAGTAGATAACGATTAGGTAGGCGGCAATGGCGATGAACGGAACGATCACAACCTGGTTTCAGGATAAAGGTTTTGGATTTATCAAAGATGAAAATGGCGATAACCGCTATTTCCATGTGATTAAGGTCGCTAACCCTGAGCTGATCAAGAAAGATGCGGCGGTGACATTCGAGCCGACAACCAATAACAAGGGTTTGTCAGCCTATGCGGTGAAAGTCTCGCCCGAGAGCAAATATATCTATATTGCCGGTGAGCGTCTTAAGCTTACGTCGATCAAGTCTTACGTGGTTTACAGCGAAGAAGTGCCGGTTGAGACGCGTATTGATAAAGAGAATACCGTGCTGTCTGTTGGTATTTTGATGAATAGCATCAAGCCGAAAACAGATGTTAAGCCGGATGAAGTCCGCTCACTGAAAAAACTGGCGATTACAACTTTTCAGGGCACGACCTTGATTTTCACGGCAGATGAAATCGATATTGATGCCACTGTGAAAATGCTGAAGGTCTGAGAATATTTGGATTTTGTCCCGAAATCCTGCGCTTTATATATGCAGGATTACGGCATCAATTAGGTTGCGATAAATCTCTTTTCAATAAATCCATTAATATATTGAAGTGCTCTTGTTCCTGACCAGCGTCACTGATGCGATACCACTTAATTTTAGCTTCATTTATCGTCTAACCCGTTGCTACAGCTTTATATAAATAAGGTGACGCAGAATCAATTTCTTTTTCTAACATTAACGGAGCATGTTGTCGGATAATGCTTGTCAGTTAAGCGTAAGTCGGTCGCCATGAATGGCGACCCTACGGTAAATTTGCGAGGGTTTTGTAGGGTGCGCATTAATGCGCACCTGCATATAAAGCTATTTATTGCTTAACTGAGCGGTATTAAGCATGTTGCCGCGTCCCTGTTAGTTTATTGTCGGTTCAATGCTGCCTTCACGATGCATGACATCTGAACCGCCTCTGATGACCGCTCCACCATCATCTTTGATAAACATGTGAACAGGTATAGCCATTTGAATCTCCTTAGTTAGTCGTACAACCAACGCCCAGCCTTTGCCGATTCCGCGAACATACGGACAGTTAGTGGCTTCACGGTTTGTTGTATGGGTTCCTTCGAAAAGTATTTTCGGAAAACTGTTTCTGTTTTCCAGGGATAATAAGCATCAAAATTTATTACTGTTGTATCGACATTATATTTTTTTCCAAAATCCTCAATCGCATAAGGTAACTCATCCCATCCGGCATAGCCCTGAAGAGGAGTATCAAATTCAATCGGGATGGGTTTTAATCTCCATGTGGTCATAAGAGAAAGCTCTTCTCGGAAAAAGTCTAATACTTGTTGTTCATCTACCATACTCGATCTTCTTCTCTGACGATCATGTTATAGGTTGATACTGTTTTATAAACTATTTGAGCGACATCATTTGTCAGTAATGCCCATCCTACAACAGGAACAGTACGACCAACAAAAGCACCAAGATTGTTTGTCCACATAGGCTTGAGTAACTTAATGCTAGTGTTAGTAAATTTTGGCAAGGGACGGGGCAATTTCACGTTCAACAATTGACGTGAATATTTAGAAGCAATTGAAGTGCCAGGCGTAGCATTGCCGGGCTTACCTCGTGTACTAAGAAGAGGAAGACCAAGAATAATGCTGCTCACCGCAACAATGTTATTTATGCTGCCAACATGCTCATCAATTTTTTCCAACAATATCCAAAAAAATAACTCGCCAGCCGAAACATTGCTGACTCCTTTGTAGAAGTAAGTCCCATTAAGCTGCTCAACCGTATCCATAATCATCCTCCCTGAATGACAGGTAGCCAGATTACAGCGGGATGAACGCTAATTTTTGTTCAAAAGAGAGGAGTGGAACGACTAATAGCGGGTGAAATATTGCAGAGTTTTGCCAGGCAGATGCAGTTAGGTCGCCATGAATGGCGACCCTACATTGCCGTAGGGTGCGCATTCATGCGCACCGGTTAAAACACCTTAAAAACTCTGCCAATCCGCGTCATTCACCACCGCAACGCGCGAGGGCTTAACGTATGAAACCTTCCGCACCACAGCATGCGTCTGATTAACCTCGCCTACACCCGCAACATGGAATTTTCCCACCAGTTGATTCAGATTTCCGGCTTGCTCCTGCAGCGACTGCGAAGCGGCAGAAGCTTCTTCCACCAGCGCGGCGTTCTGCTGCGTGACATCGTCCATCTGATTCACCGCTTGCTGCACCTGCACAATGCCCTGGCTCTGCTCAACGGCGGCGGCGGCAATCTCTTCCACCAGCTGGCTCACCTGATGAATCGCATCATTCATTACGCTCATATTGCGACCCACGTCGCTGGCCTGCGCGGCACCGGCTTCGGTCAAACGATGGGACTCTTCAATCAGCGTCTTGATTTCACGCGCGGCGGTGGTGGAACGCTGCGATAAGTTACGCACTTCACCGGCGACCACGGCGAATCCTTTGCCATGCTCACCGGCACGTGCGGCTTCAACGGCAGCATTGAGCGCCAGAATATTGGTCTGGAAAGCAATGCCTTCAATGATCGAAACAATTTCGGTCACTTTGCGCGAGCTACCACGAATGTTATCCATGGTTGAAAGCATGGTGGTCAGTGATGTGCTGCTCTTCTCCGACAATCCGCTGGCGTTAGCAGCAAGCTGACTCGCCTGGCGCGTGTTATCGGCGGTTTGACGTACCGTTTCACTCAGTTCGGTCATGCTTGCGGCGGTTTGTTCCAGCGATGCCGCCTGCTGTTCTGTACGTGATGAAAGATCTTCATTGCCTGCGGTGATCTGCACCGATGCGCTGCTAACCGATTGTGACGCCTGACGCACGGACGAGAGGGCGCCTGATACGCGATCCATTAGGATGTTAAACGAGTGCGCCATGTTGCCCACTTCATCACGACGACTTTCATCCGCCTTCAAGGTTAAATCAAGGTTCTCGCTGGCGGTCATCATCACCTTGCCCGCTGCAGATAAGCTGCGACGAATGCGCAGTACGGTGAACAGCGACAGCACACCAAAAATCAGCACGGTCGCGATAACGCCAGCAATGGTGGTCCACAGCACCGAATGGAAGGTGCTGCGGTTGGTGGCGCGCAGTTCATCGCCGATGGTGATATTCAGCTGCAGCTGTTTTTGATAATCACTTATCAGCTGTCGGATTGCGGCACCGATGCCGGTTTGTCCGGTGATCAAATCCAGACTAATGTCATTCTGATGGGCGCGTGATGCCGCTAAGAAGGGCGGAAGCGCTGCAATGACACGCTCAATATTGGTGTAAGCAACTTCCGTTAAGCGCTTATCTTCATCATTGGATATATCGTTAGCCATGTAGTAATCGGTTTGTGATTTCAAATCCGCCAGCTGTTTTTGGATCTCATTCTCAATCGACGGCATTTTACTGTCGTCGGTCTGGCTTTTGTGTTTGTACAGCGTTAGGGCCAGCTGGTTACTGCCATCAATCAATTTGCCAAGATCTTTGATCGAGGGAATCGCATTGGCCTGCACGTATTCAAAACGATCCTGAAAACCTGAAAGCAGAGAAATGGCGAGCACAGCTTGTAGGATGATGGCAGCAAACAGTATGGAAAAGGTGGCAAACAGACGTTGGGAGATGTTCATTTTATTATCCTTAATCTTAAGGCATCCCGGCTTTGGCGGCACAGGGTAGAGGGCAGATTAATAACCATCGGCAGTTTGAGGAAATTAGTTAATTTTTTTATCGATGATTTATGCCTTCGGTTATTTATCACACCAATTATTAACATCTTCCTACACAGGTTACTGATTCTGATGCGTGATAAGTAAAGGACTACAAGACTCCGCGCCTGCTCCGATATTTCCCTACAGACCTGCTCTTTATCATTTCGGCAATGGTTAAAAATTGCTGGGTATAGAGAGAGTCAATCCTATGAATAAAGTATTTCGTGTGGTCTGGAATGCAGCGATGCAGCGTTTTGTTGTGGCTTCAGAACTGGCTAAAGGCAAAGTTAAATCAAGTTCCTTAGCTATTGCGGCAGGTAACTCAACTTATAAAACGTTTGCTATTTCTGGGGTTGCTCTGGCACTGGCCTTAGCGTCGCCCTCTGTATTTGCAGTATCAATTATCGCAAATGGTGCAACCCTGACTTATGACGGACAGGACATTACCGCGACAGGTTCAGGTGAGTTCGCGCGTGGATTGAGTGCCACTAACAACGGTGTAATTAATTTCAGCAACGGTAGCGTCACCACTACTGCTGCAGCTGGCTTTGGTGCCTTCGTTGATACCAATGCCACCATTAAACTGGATAACACCACAATCAATACTGCGGGCACTAGTGCGCAAGGCATCTATGCCAAAGGCGCGGGTAGCGTAACCGGTGATGGTGTGCATATCACCACCAGCGGTACAACCGCCTATGGGATTCAAACCAGTAATGGTTCTGTGAGTTTGGCGAATAGCTCCGTGACTACCACAGGCGCGAATGCAACCGGCATTGTCGCTGCGGGTACAGCGGGAAAAGTTACTCTTACAAATAGCACCGTTGAGACTGCGGCGAATGGTGCGCAAGGTATCTATATCAAAGATGGCGCTACTGTATCGGGCGACGGTGCGCACGTCACCACCAAGGGTAATACCGCTTATGGCGTACAAAACGTCAATAGCTACGTGACGCTGACTAACAGCTCAGTCAACACAGTAGGAGAAGGTGCTATCGGTGTGGTTAGTACGGGAGCAGCTGGCAATACCACCATCAGTGACAGCCTCATCCATACGACAGGTGATACCGCACATGCGCTCTTTGCTTCAGGCGGCGCTCAGATAACGGTGAATAACAGCGAGATTACCGCTGAAGGTCACTTTTCAAATGGAGCTAAAGCGGCAGGCGCAGGCAGCGTTCTGAACGTCAATAACAGCAACATCACTACGTCAGGAGCGTCCGCAGAAGCGGTGTTAGCTTACGGTGGTGGCACGGTTAATCTGACCAACACCAATATCTTCACCGATCGCGTAAACTCTTATGGTCTTCGTGCCAATGGCGGTAATGCCGTGGTTAATTATGATGGTGGCAGCGTAACGACGACGGGAGGAACTTCAACGGTTCAGGCAATTAATGGGGGCGCATTAAATATCAATAACGCCACTCTTAGTGGTGGAGCGACAACTGTATACGGCTATTCCAATGGCGCAATTAATCTCGACAACGTGATAATTAATAATGATGGGTCACAAGCTAAAGTTGCGGCGGGGATTTATGCAAATGGAGCAGGTACAGCATTCAACGCGAAAAATGTCCAGGTAAATACCACAGGAACCAATGTTAACGGCATTCAGTTAGTCGGGGTTCATTCAACGCTGGATAATGTGGAAATAAACAGTGCAGTCAGAGGTGGCGGTCTTCAGGCATACGGTGGAAGTAATATTGTCGCGAAGAATTTGCGCGTGAATATTGAAAGCCAGGACGCACTGGATATGTCGACTGGCCTTACCATGGGCTCGGCTGCAGGTGATAATAACGTTGAGATGAGTAACTCTCAGATCGCTATGCAGGGTGCGAACAACACAGCTTTAATGTTCAAGTCAGACGCTATCAGCAATAACACTCTATCTCTGACCGACAGTGCTGTCACTTCGCCTGAAGGTACCGCGATGATGGTAACGGGAACGGCGAACACTCAGGTAACGACATCAGGCACCTTGTTAACCGGCGCAACGCTGTTATCCGCAGGTGCTGGCAATACTGCCGGTGTGCTGAGTAATGTCGAACTCACTGGCGATAACGGCTCGGTATTTAACGGTGATGTAATCATTGATCGCGCCAACACCGCGAAAAACATCATCAACCTCGACAACAATTCCGTGTGGAACGGTGCGACGAGTTCACTGGAAACGCTGAACGTCTCAAACGGCAGCGCCTGGAATGTCAGCAAAAGCTCCGCCGTCGATAATCTGACGCTGGATAACGGCACCCTGAACATGACGGCGCCGGGTACCGGTTACAGCGAAGTCACGGTCGGCAATCTGACCAGTAATAACGGCACGCTCGATTTCAAAACCCATTTAGGTGATGACTCTTCAGTCACGGACGATCTCATTATTACCGGCGATTACAGCGGTAACAGCAAAGTTGTGGTGCAGAATGCGGGCGGCACAGGCGCGCCAACCATTAACGGCATCGAACTGATTCGTGTCGATGGCAACGTCAACGGTACCTTTGCTCAGCAGGGCCGTATTGTGGCGGGCGCCTACGATTATCATTTAGTGCAAGATGGCAATAAATGGGTACTGCGTGATGATGTGGTCGGCGGCGTAGGTGGCGACACTGGCGCTCCGGTGGTGGGTGACGGTTCAGGTGCCCCAATTGGCGGCGGTTCAGGCGCACCAATCGGAAGTGGTTCTGGAGCAGTACCGGTTAAAGGCAAACCGATTACGCGTCCGGAAACTGGCAGCTACGCAGCCAACCTTGCGGCAGCGAACACGCTGTTCACCACTTCGCTGGATGATCGCTTAGGCGAGACGCACTACATCGGCGCAGATGGTAAGAAACACGCCACCAGCCTGTGGCTGCGTAACGCAGGTGGACACACGCGCTTCAGCGATAGCTCTGGCCAGCTGAAAACCACCGGCAACCGTTATGTGATGCAGTTGGGCGGCGATATCGCTCAGTGGAGCAGCAACGGCGCGGACCGTTTCCACCTTGGCGTCATGGGCGGCTACGCCAATGCGCAAAGTAACACGCACTCCAACGTAACGGGTTACACGTCGAAAGGTCAGGTGCACGGTTACAGCACCGGCTTTTACGCGACCTGGTTGCAGGATAACGAGGATAAGACTGGTGCGTATGTTGACAGCTGGATGCTTTACAACTGGTTCGATAACAGCGTGAAAGGTGATGGCATCGCGGAAGAGAGCTACAAATCCAAAGGCTTTACCGCCTCCGTTGAAGCTGGCTACGCCTTCAAAGTTGCGGAGATGAGCGAGCGTTCCAGCTTCTATCTGCAACCGAAAGCGCAGGCGACATGGATGGGCGTGAAAGCGGATGACCATAAAGAGCACAACGGTACGCGCGTGGTCGGTGAAGGTGACAATAACGTGCAAACGCGTCTGGGTGTGCGCGCCTATATCAAAGGCCACAACGCCATTGATGATGGCAAAAACCGCACCTTCGAACCGTTTATCGAAGCCAACTGGGTGCATAACACCGAAAGCTACGGCAGCAGCATGAATGGCGTCAGCGTTCAGCAAGCTGGCGCTCGCAACCTCGGCGAAGTGAAAGTGGGTGTCGATGCCAAGCTGAATCAAACCGTCAATCTGTGGGGCAATATTGGTCAGCAGATGGGGGATAAAGGTTACAGCGATACCAGCGCGATGGTGGGCGTGAAGGTTAATTTCTGATTGGTTGGGTAGCAGGTCGCCATGAATGGCGACCCTACGACAATGAGCCGGTTCGCACCGGCTCATTGATCATTACGGCCTGCGGAACAGCGCCAGACTGCGGCCTTCCAGCTCGAAATCCTTCTCTTTAGTAATCACCAATCCCTTCTCAACGCCTTCTGAAGTCGATAGCTCCAGCACCCAGCCGCCTTCACCAAACTGTGGAATACGGAACGGTACGTTGCCTTCGTACGGATTAAACAGCATTAACACGTCATGCCAGATACCTTCCTCCGTCTCTAAATCCGGGCGACCGAGATACACTCCGAGCGTGGTGCCATCATCCCATTGATCGGCCTGCTGGAAGCCGCCACCGGCGTTAAACCATTTGATTTCCATACCATCGCGCCAGCTCTCACGTCGCAGCAGCGGCTGTTTAGCCCTTAACGCCAGAACATGCCGGGTAAAGTCGCGCAGCGCATCAGCGGAAGGCGGCAGGTTTTCCCAATGCAGCCAGGAAATTTCGCTGTCCTGACAATAACCGTTGTTGTTGCCGAGCTGGCTACGACCAAACTCATCGCCCGCCAGCAGCATCGGCGTGCCGTGGGAGAACAGCAGCGTGGCGAGGAAGTTGCGTTTCTGCCGCTCGCGCACCGCGTTAATGCCTTCATCGTCCGTTGGGCCTTCCGCGCCGTAGTTGTACGAACGGTTCTCGTTATGGCCGTCGTTATTGTCTTCACCGTTGGCTTCATTGTGTTTCTCGTTGTACGACACCAAATCGTTCAGCGTGAAGCCATCATGCGCGGTAAGGAAGTTGATGCTGGCCCACGGACGGCGACCGCGCTGATCGTAGAGATCGCCGGAACCGAGCAGGCGCGCGGCGAAATCATTCGTGACCATGTCACCTTTCCAGTACTCACGCACCGTATCGCGATACTTATCATTCCACTCCGCCCAGCCTGGCGGGAAGCCGCCAACCTGATAGCCGCCCGGCCCGATATCCCACGGCTCACCAATCAGCTTCAGTTTTGACAGCACCGGATCCTGCATGATGGCGTCAAAGAAGCCGCCGCGCTGGTCAAAGCCTTCCGGCTCGCGTCCCAGCACGGTGCCGAGATCGAAGCGGAAGCCATCAACGTGCATCGATTCGGCCCAATAACGCAGCGAATCCAGAATCATCTGCAGCACGCGCGGATGCGAGGTATTCACGGTGTTGCCGGTGCCGGTGTCATTGATGTAGTAGCGATGCTGATCCGGCAGCGTGCGGTAATAGGAGTAGTTATCGATGCCTTTAAACGACAAAGTTGGACCGAGTTCATTGCCCTCGGCGGTGTGGTTATAGACCACATCCAGAATCACTTCGATACCGGCATCGTGGAAGGCGCGCACCATATCGCGGAAGCCCTGAATGCCGCGCGGTCCAAAGTAGCGTGTGGCTGGCGCGAAGAAGGCCAGCGTGTTGTAGCCCCAGAAGTTTTTCAGACCGCGATCCAGCAGATGCTGATCGTCCGGGAAACCGTGCACTGGCAGCAGCTCCACGGTGGTTACGCCGAGGCTTTTGATGTAATCGATCGAAGCCTGATTGCTTAAACCATCGTAAGTGCCGCGCATCTCTTCGGGCACCGCCGGATTGAGCTGGCTGAAGCCTTTCACGTGCGCTTCATAAATCACCGTTTTCGACCACGGAATATTCGGGCGATTGGCATCCTGCCAGTCGAATTCATTGGGATCGATGACCACGCATTTCGGCGTAAACGGCGCGCTGTCGCGGGTATCGAAACTTAAATCCTTCTCGTCATCGTGCAGGTCATACGCGAAGTGCGACTCATCCCACTGCAGTTCGCCCGCCAGTTCGCGCGCGTAAGGGTCGAGCAACAGTTTGTTGGGGTTAAAGCGATGGCCATTTTCCGGCTCATACGGGCCGTGTACGCGATAACCATAGAGCGCGCCAGGCTGCAAGTCGGGAATATAGCCGTGCCACACTTCATGGGTATATTCCGGCAAATCGAAGCGGGCGATTTCGTTTTCGCCGCTTTCATCGTACAAACACAGCTCAACTCGCTCAGCGCAGGCCGAAAACAGTGCAAAGTTCACGCCCTGGCCATCAAAGTTAGCGCCAAGCACTTGTCCCGAACCTGCTGTAATTTCTAGAGGCTTACTTGTCATCCATTATTCTCCACACAGATTAATCGGGTAATGCATCAGCTGCTTAGCAGCACCAACGGCGCACTTGAGGCCGCCTCATCCAGCGCGATGTAATCGCCGATCGCCACGCTTGCGCCTGTCCATAAGTTGCGATAGTGGCGATGGGCGAGTGATTCAGTCAGAACTACTTCGGTTTGTGTCCACTGTGCGTTGTCGAAACTCAGGCGCGGCAGGATCACCAGCAGCGCGTGGTCGCTATCCTGACGCGCAAAGGCGATAACTTTCTCCTGATGTTCGCCGCTAACCTGCAGCGGCTGATAATCACCCACGCGGAATAGCTGCGGATAATCGCGGCGCAGATGCAGAAGGCGGGCAATCACCTCTTGTTTCAGTTTGCCGCTCAGCCAGTTTTGCGCGTCGTTGAAATCGGGAGATTCAGACTCTTCAAGCTGCTGTTCCAGCAGATCAAAGTCAGGCGTGCGGCGGTTGTCGGGATCGACCAGGCTGAAATCCAGCGCTTCGCTGCCCTGATAGATATCCGGCACGCCCGGCGCGGTGAGTTTGATCACCGTTTGCGTCAGGCTATTGATCAGTCCGGCCTGGATAAATGGCTGCAACGCGTGGCTGAAGTCGCTGAGGAACAGCTGATTAGCCGGTGAAAGCAGATGGCGTGCGTAATCCAGCACCGCGTTTTCGTAGGCTTCATTGCTCTCTGCCCAGTCGGTGCGTAGCTTGGCTTCGCGTAATGCTTTCTCGACAAAGGGAATAAAGCGCTCTTCGAGTTGGCTAGCATCCTGCGGCTGCAAGGTGGTCGGCCATACGCCGGCTAACGCCTGATACAGCATCCATTCCACCGCCGGTTCCGGTGCGGCACCATCTTCCAGCTCAACCACCTGCGCCTGATTAATCTGCCGCCAGCGCGTCACGTGTTCCGCCCACAGCGCTGGCGCTTCGCTCAGCGTGTACAGCCGCGCACGCGCATCTTCGCCACGCTTGGTGTCGTGGGTTGAAGTGGAAGAGATGCCATCGGGTTGTTGTTGCAGCCGCGTTTGCATCTCGCTGTGGAAATGCGCCAGCGAGAAAGCATGCGGTAGCGGCTCTGCGCCAACTTCATTGATGGCTAACGCCACGTGATTGCGGAAGAACAGCGTGTCTTCCACCGACTTCGCCATCAGCGGTCCGGTCAACTGCTGGAAGCGCACGCGGAATTCATGCGCATCTTTTTCGCTCTCTTCGGAAACCGCGCCCAGCAGCATCGCCTGCAGCAAACTCAGTACCGTGGGCGACGCGCTGTTTTTCACGATTTCCAGCACCTGTTGCAGCAGTTCTTCGCCTTCCAGTGGCATACCGTCCTGCTGGCCGTAGGTGCGATACACCGGGAAGGCAATGAGGATTTCCCGCAGCGCGACGTGCAGCTCCGCTTCACCGAGGTTGCGATGTTCAGAAGTGGCAATCTGTGTCGCCAGCTTGAGTAAACGCGCAAACTCACCGGCGAAATTGCGATCGACCATCAATTCGCGCGCCACGCGCAGTCCGCCTTCAACGTCGTTTCGTTGTCCGGTAATAGCTTCATACGCCAGATGCAGCGTATCGATCTGCGAATCATTGACCAGCGCGTGCGACAGCGCGGCAATAAATTCGTAGCCGGTGGTGCCGGAAATCGGCCAGTCGTCAGGAATCTGTTCCCCTTCGGCGAGAATTTTTTCCACCGTGATATAGCAATCCGGGCCGGTGGCCTGGCGCAGCTGGCGCAAATAACCTTGCGGATCGGCAAGGCCATCAACGTGATCGACGCGTAATCCGCTGACCGCGCCCGAGCGCACCAGCTCAAGAATCAGCTGGTGGGAATCGGCAAACACCGCTTCATCCTCAACGCGTACGCCGACTAAACCGGTGATCTCAAAGAAGCGGCGATAAGAGAGCTCGCTGCGTGCATCGCGCCAGCTGATCAAGCGCCACGGCTGCTGATCATGCAGTTCGGCAATCGCTTTGGCATCGGTGATCGCCAGCACCTCGTCGGCGCGATCCTGCCAGCTGGCGGGCGTCAGCGGGTAAAAGCTGTCGTAATAGGCCAGTGCCGGATGGCCGGTTTCCGGATGCGCTTTGATGCTCAGCTCACCGTTTTCCAGCACGTTTTCGAAGCTGTCGCCGAGAAACGGCAGCGTCAGGCGGCGCGTCCAGTCGATGTCAAAGTGATTGGCATAGCGGCTGCTCTCGCCGTACTCAATCACATCGCGCCACCAGTTATTCTCCAGCGAAGCCGCCATATGGTTGGGCACGATGTCGAGAATCAAGCCGATCTCGGCGTCCTGCAACGCTTCAACCAGACGATTGAAGCCGTCACGCCCGCCAATCGCCGGCTCGATCTCATTGGCATCGGTCACATCGTAACCGTGAGTGGATTCGGCGGTGGCGCTGAAAATCGGCGACGCGTAAAGATGGCTGATGCCAAGACGTTGCAGATAAGGCACCAGCGCCGCAGCGCGATCAAAGGTCATGCCGTTGCGAAACTGAATGCGGTACGTCGCGGTTGGAATGCTCATTTTGTTGCTCCCTGATCCAAACGCACCACAATGGTGTTTTGGGGTAATGCTTCAGTTTCTTGCGGCCAGGCGAAAATCGTGCGGCCTGGCATGGTGGGTAAAGGTTGCGTCTGCTTGCCGATATTCAGCGCCAGCGACAGCTCGCCCTGCGGGAAACGCCAGCTGACGGCAACAAAGCCTTCCGCAGTGGCGAGCACCTTGCCGCTGTTGCCACCCGCATCCGCCAGCAGCGGCACGATGTGTTGCTGACGCAGCGCCAGCAGCTCGCGTGTTAACGCCAGCCAGCTCTGGCCCGCAGGCGTTTGCAGCTTATTCCAGTCAAGTTTCGAGCGGATGAAGGTCTGCTCAGCGTTAGGATCCGGCACTTCTTCGTCATGCCCGGCGTGACCGGTGAACTCCTTCGCGCGACCTTCACGCACCGCTTTGGCCAAATCGCCGTGGAAATCGGTGAAGAACAGGAAGGGATTGGTTTCGCCATACTCTTCGCCCATAAACAGCAGCGGAATGTGCGGCGACAGCAGCAGCGTCGCCAGCAGCACTTTGGTGCGATCGCTGCCCGCCAGGTTGATCAAGCGATCGCCCTGCGCGCGGTTACCGACCTGATCGTGGTTCTGGATGAAATCGACGAACGCCACCGGCGGCTGGCTGGCGCTCGGCACGCCGCGCCGTTGCCCACTCTGCGGCGACAGCTCGCCCTGATAAGCAAAGCCTTCGGTCAGCACGCGCGCCACGAGTTTCTCTGGCACGTCGGCGAAATCTTCGTAATAGGCGTGGGTTTCACCGGTGGCGAAGACGTGCACCGCATTGTGAAAATCATCGTTCCACTCGCCGGTAAACAGCGGCGCGTTGCCCTGTTTGTCGCGCGGATGCAGGAAGATGACGTTGCGGCAATCTTCAGTGGTGAGATGGATAGGGCGCTCGGGAATCGCCTGACGGATGCGTTCGGCAATCTCAATCAAGGCATGCTTGCTAGAGCTGTCTTCAATCTGGTCGATGGCATCAAAGCGCAGCCCATCCAGATTAAACTCCTGCAGCCAGTAGAGCGGCGCTTCGACGATGTAGCGCCGCACTGCATCGACATCATAAGCAATGCCCGCGCCCCACGGCGTCATGCGTTCCTGATGGAAAAATTCCGGCGCCAGCAGCGGCAGATAATTGCCTTCCGGGCCAAAGTGGTTGAGCACGATATCCAGCACCACCGACAAGCCGTGCGCGTGCGCGGCATCGATAAAGGCTTTGAAATCATCCGGCGATCCGTAAGCCGCATGCGGAGCGTAGAGCAACACGCCGTCGTAGCCCCAACCGCGATTGCCGCCAAACTGTGAAACCGGCAGCACTTCCAGCTGCGTGATGCCCAATTCAGCCAGCCACGGCAGCCTGGCTATCGCCGCCTGGAAAGTGCCTTCTGGTGTAAAGGTGCCGATGTGCAGCTCATACACCACCGTTTCGTGCCACGGACGACCTTGCCATTCGGTATGCTGCCAGCGATAGCTTTGTGGATCGACTACCAGCGAAGGACCGTTAACGTCAGCCTTTTGCGCGCGGGCGGCGGGATCGGGCACCACCGTGCCATCGTCCAGCACAAAGTTATACTCTGCTCCAGGCGTCACGCCGCTGACTTGCAGCTCAAACCAACCGTCGCCCGCGTCAATCATGGCCGAATCATGGTCGGCAACTCTTAAGGTGATGTGCTGCTGTCCGGGTGCCCAAACACGAAAACGGACGCTGCCATCAGCAAGAATCTCAGCGCCCCAGGATTTTTCAAATGATCTGAATTCCATTCAATTGCCTCGTTTAGCCCACGCAGGGGCAATGGACGACATCAAGCGATTCGCTACTGGCTGAAAACGATATAAAAATGGGGACTAACGTTGGGTCGGACTACAGATCATAGTCGATATTTTCGCCTTTTCTGGCGCGAGAAGGTGGATTTCAGGTGGGTTTCGGAAATTATCGAATAAGCGGGGGATTTTTACGCTTCGGTTAGATGAGGTCGCCATAAATGACGACCCTACAAACTGCGCCGGACTCTCACAAGATCGCCATAAATGGCGACCCTACAAAATCACCCGTAGGGTCGCCATTCATGGCGACCTCTATTGATGCGGCCTGCGATCTACGCCGGTTTATGTTTCACCTTGCGTTTACGCAGCTTATCGATCAAACGATGCGCTTCTGCTTCTGTCGCCACCGCAGGGGATGAACCTTTCAGCGGTTTACGCGCCGTTTCACTCAAGGTTAATACCGTCAGCAGACCAATAATCCCGGCACCGATCATGTAATACGCCGGCATCAGATTATTGTGCGTGGTATCCACCAGCCATGCGGTAATCAGCGGTGTAGTACCACCAAACAGCGAAACCGATAAGTTAAAACCAATCGCCAGCGCGCTGTAACGAATATCGGTGACAAACAGCGCCGGTAACGTTGCCGGCATGGTGCCGCTGAAGCAGGTATGCAACAAGCCCAGAATCGCCAATCCGGCAAATACCAGCAGCATGTTGCCAGAACCAATCAGCATGTAGCTCGGGATCGCCAGCACAATTAAGCCCAGCGCGCCTAAACCAATCACCGGGCGGCGGCCAATGCGGTCGGTTAAATGTCCCCACATCAACGTCAATGGCATCATGATGAACATAATCACCATTACCAACATCAAGCCGGATAATTCACTCATCCCCAGTACGCCGGTTAAATAGCTCGGCATATAGGCGGTCAGCATATAGTTGGAGACGTTGAACAGCAGCACCAGACCAATGCATTTCAGCAGCGGTTTACGCTGATCGCGCAGCATCTGCCACACGCTCAGACGCGGTTTGTTGTGCTCCATCTCTTCGCGTTTATCCATGTGATCTTTAAACGCAGGCGTCTCTTCCAACTTTAAGCGGATGTACAAGCCGAACAGCCCTAACGGCGCAGCAAGGAAGAACGGCACACGCCAGCCCCAATCCATCATGGTTTGATGCGGTAAGAAGGCGATCATCGCGGTGACCAAACTGGCGCCTAACAGATAGCCGCCCAGCGTACCGAACTCCAGAAAACTGCCCATAAAGCCGCGACGCTTATCGGTGGAGTATTCCGCGATAAAGGTAGCGGCACCGCCATATTCACCGCCGGTGGAGAAGCCCTGCAGCAAGCGCGCGAGCAGCAGCAGAATCGGCGCGGCGATACCAATGCTGGCGTAGCTCGGGATCAGACCAATACAGAAGGTACCGATCGACATCATGATCATGGTTAACGCCAACACCTTCTGACGACCAATGCGGTCGCCGAGCGGACCAAACACCATGCCGCCAATCGGACGCACTAAAAACGCCGCAGCAAAGGTACCGAACGAAGCGATTAACTGCGCGGCAGCGCTGGCATCGGCAAAGAACACCTGGCCAATGATCACGGCGAGATAGCTGTAGACGCCGAAATCAAACCACTCCATCGCGTTACCTAACGCGGCGGCACTGACCGCGCGTTTAAGTAATTTGTTGTCGATGACGGTGATGTCATCAACGGTTAAGCCACTGGATGTGGTTGAATTATTTGTATCCGTTCCTGTGCTCATATATTCCCCAGGTTAGAAAATGGCGCGATCTCATAGCTTTCGCAGCCGTAATTTCTTCAATGGAAAAGAAAGCTATAAGAGGCAGAAGAAGCGCAAACCCTAGTAAAGATTTCTATATCCTGCAAGTTGGCGGGATAAAACACTGGAAGATGCGGCTGTTGCGAGCGGTCGAAATAAATTAAAGTCGATCATGCGGGATTTTGTAGGGTTCACATTCATGCGCACCTGGCCGATGCAGAAGCGAAACTAATTGCCTTCTCACGCTGTCTTTAACTCATCTGCGTAACTATTCTGCCTGGAAAAATTAAATGACCTCCGTTCTGTTAATTGAGGACGATCATCGGCTAGCCCAGATGATCGTGCCTTACCTCACGCAGTACGAATTTAAGGTGGTGCACAGCGCCAGCGCGCAGGATGCGCCCTGTAACATATTAAACTTATTCTTGCTCTTCATCTTCAGAGAAATAATTTTTCAATTCCGATTTAAGATGCTTTTCAGTTTCAGTCAAAAACGAATTTTCCAAAATAGGAATTGAAGAAGAATTTAGAAAATCAATAAGGTCAGATTTGTTAACTCCTTCTTTGTTAGGTGTTGAAACAAGTACTATTTTAAGTGATTCTTTTAAGCTGCCAATGATATTATTAAAAATCTCGAAAGTAACATCCTCTTTTTTACTTTGCTTTATACTTTGGCTATTATCACATTGTTCATCATCAAAAAAATCTTTAGAAAGATTCATTGAAACAATTGAGTCTAAATTTATATGTACATAATCATCATCAATTTCAAACCCGAATGTATTTAAGGCTTGCAAATTCTCCTTTGAGAAATTTGCTGTAGGCATTATCGGATTGATATTTTTAACTACAGTGGAAAGTAACTCATGCATGAACTGATAGTTCACTCTTGAACCATTATACTCATGATTAAATACAATTAATTTCAACAAAAAATCAATTGATGTTTGCTGATTTAAGAACTTATAAGGTCCGTTTCCAAAATCTATGCTATCAACTATGCCTTGATATTCAGAAACCTTTTTGACTAAATAATCAGGGTTAAAATCTATATCATTATTTGAATCAGTAGGTTCTTGATTGTCATCTTGGTCTTGCTCTCTATATACCATTACCTCTCTAGCCGCAACTAACGTTTTAGGTGTGATATGTTTTTTAATTTCTTCTTTTATGTCGAGGTTGTTCATGTTTAATTCCTTACTGTATTGTATGTGTAATTTAGGGAGGTATAACTCTCATCGTTCAATATGACGACTGTTCTTGTTGCACATTTAAAAATAATCTCTTAAAGAATGGGTGTTATTTGTTTTTGGCTGAATTTTTTTGGGAAAATAATTATCATGTAATTTGTTAAAATTTAGATCTTTAGAGAGGTTGGAATTTTAAAAGGGTTTTTATACTGTTATTTAATTTATATAAAAAATAGAACGGACTTATGGCTTCTGCAAGGTTTTTTTATTATTAAGTTGCTAAGGGTTGTTAAGTTGCTGTTGTGTAAGTTTTTTCAATGAAATAAATTATTGATTATTAGGCATTCCAATTTTCCAAATTAAATTCAGCTCAATGAATTTTCGAACTGCGATAAGAGGGTTTTATTCTTCAGGGTTTTGTTACTATATGATAATCAATCAGTTGCCCTTTTATCATTTATTCCGTGTCAATGGCTCCAAAACTCCTACTATCAGGTAAATACAGTCAGGTCCGGATTCTACCGGGGAGAAGGCCGTCACGCCGTGGTCCGAGCCTGTTGTTACAGACAACTTGGTGAAATTAGAAAACGCTTAGGTCAAGAGGAGCAAGATCAACTGGGGTCACTGGGGCTGATCACTAGCAGCAGTGGTAGTGTGGAACACGCTTAACATGCAGACGCAATATGGTGTCACGACAGCGCAGTCGTCGCGCAGCGGTTTGGCACGTTACGATGCCGGAGCCGGTATAGAGAAAGTGTGCAGGCGAACGGCGTGCTGTATGCGGCGTGGCGCTTTTAATGTGCTCAATAAAAGAAAACCCGCCACTAAAGGCGGGTTTGATAACGTCAGCAGAACGGATTAATGGTTATTGTTGACCTGCATACCTTGCTGGATCAACAGCTCCACATCCTGAACGTCGCTGTGGTAAACGTCGTAGCTGACGCCGCCAACCGTGATTGCACCCAGGTTGTTCCAGCTGCTGGCTGTTGCGCCATCCGGCAACAGCGCTTCCAGATTAACGATATCGCCGGCATCGCCGTTGATCATCAGCTGCTTGCTGCCATCGTGCAGGAAGAGATCTTCATTGCCGAATGCAAGTACATCTGCGGCGCTGATGTTGAGCATGTTGATGCCGTGACCTTCGAGCGAAATGCTGTGAATTTCCTGCTGCTGATGCTCTTCGGCCAGAGAGGCGAAATCAAATACGCTTTCATGGTTTGTCAGCATCAGCTGGTGACCTGATAGGAGGAATGATGAGTCATCCTCACTTGCTCCGAAGCTGGAGATCGTGTTCGCGGCGATATCGGCAGCGTTGGCTTTGTAGACCTGAATGTTATCCAGATCGAAACCGCTGGTATCGTTGCGTACGGTAACCGTCGCTTTCGAAATAAGTTCGCCCGGTTTGCTGTCATAGCTGAAAATCAGAGAGCCACCACCAATTGGGACTTTATCCAGCTCCTGACCATTTTGGTCATAAAACGTGACATAACCTTCATAATTCGGACCACTCATACCAAACAGGGAAAAACTCATTTTGTAGGCTAAGTCATCGAGTTCGATATCAATATCAATATCGCCTTGTCTGAACGTTAAGAAGTTACCGCTAAATTCAGGGCCACGATCACCCGTTCCTATAAGAGTGGCAACATTCGGTGAGTAATTAATAGTGAAATCTGTCATTTTAGTGCCAGAAGCAAAACTAGAGCCTGGGGTAAATGATTCAAAACCTTCAACAGCATTTTCGGCCACTTTAACGACATATTCATCGCTCAGTTGGTCGTTGATTACGCCAGACTGGCTCAGCGATTTAACCGTAAAAGCATAGTTGTCAAATGACAGGTCATTGCCTGGCTGCCAGCTCCAGTCACCGTTAACATCTACATCAATACGGCCCACTTCCACACCATCCTGGAACAGGATCACCGTGCCATTTTCAGGACCTTTTCCCTGTAGCATTGGGCGCAGATCATCGGTGACGCCCTCATTGGCAATGACACCGGTATCAAGACCGTAATTATCAATCACAGTAGTGATAGAGGACACAGCCGGAACGGTATCATCAATGTGTAACGTAGTGGCATTTGAGGTGCTGCTGTTACCCGCCGCATCCGTCAGTCGAACCCGCAGTTCCCAGTCACCGTTCGTCAGCGCGGTTCCAGGCGTTACTGTCCAGTTACCCAGCGAATCGGTGATGGCGGTCCCAATCACATTGTTGTTTTTATCCAGCAGTTCTACGATAAGACCCGCTTCGTTACTTTTACCGCTGAAGACTGGATTTTTTTCATCGGTCCAGCTGCCATCAGCCAAATCACCTTTTACCGTACCTGAACTGTCACTGATGCTCTCTACCACAGCCACATCAGGAGCAGTGAGGTCGGTTTCAAGATTGAAACTCGCCGAAGGATCGCTGAGATTTCCTGCAGCATCTTCAAAGCGCAGATTTAAATCATGTGAACCCTCATCTAAATCTGGAGAAACAATTTCCCAGCGACCATCGCTGCCCACAACGCTGCTGGCGATTGGCGTGTTGTTGCCATCATAGAGATAGACAATGTCACCTGCGGAGCCGGTGCCACTGAATACCGGGTTTTTAACATTGGAGTCACCCGGCTGAATCACATTACCGTATTCGTCAGTGACATCAGCAATGACAGGCGCGTCTGGCGCGGTCAGATCAATCTCAAGTTGCAGGCTGTCAGAAGCGTCGCTCAGGTTGCCAGCGGCATCTTCGAAGCGCAGGTTTAAATCATGTGTACCTTCATCCAGATCTGGTGACACGATTTCCCATTTACCATCGGCTCCGACCACAACGCTGGCGATCGGGTTTTGTTCGCCGTCATAGAGATAAACGATATCACCCGGGTTCGCATTATCGCCGCTGAAAATAGGATTCTTCACATTGGACGCGCCCGGCAAAACGAGATCGCCGTTTTCATCCAGCACGTCACCCAGTACCGGCGCGGTCGGTGCGGTAAAATCAGATTCCAGATACAGGTTATCTGACGCATCGCTGAGGTTACCTGCAGCATCTTCAAAGCGCAGGTTCAGGTCATGTGACCCTTCTTCCAGAGTCGGTGCGATGATCTGCCAGTTGCCGTTTTCATCGACAGTGGTGCTGCCGATGCGGTCTGCACCATCATAAAGCCAGACGGTATCGCCCGGATTGGCGCCGCTGCCGCTGAAGATTGGATTTTTAACGTTAGATTCGCCCGATACCACCGGATTGCCTTCGCCGTCGGTGACGTTGCCCAGCACCGGCGCATCGGGTGCGGTGGTGTCATAAATCAGCTCAATCGAGTCAGAGCGGCCCACCAGGTCGCCTTCAGGGTTGCTGATGGTAAAGCCGACCTCAAAGTTCCCCTCGTTCGGCAGCACCAGGTCATAAGACCAGCTACCGTCCGCATCGATCACCAGTGAACCCACCGCTTCGCCATCGACAATCACGGTGACGATGTCGCCCGGCTGGCCTTCGCCGCCGAGGCGCAGCGGATTAGCGTTGGTGGCGTCGCCGTCGGCCAGCTCGCGACCGCTGTTATCGGTGATGGTATCGAAGGCCGGCGTTTCGTCCAGGCCGCTGTCGATAATCACGCTGCCGAATTCAACCGGCAGGCCGCTGTTGCCGGCCGGGTCAACCACGATGACCGAGAAGTTGTGCTCGCCGTCGGCGAAGTCGGTGTCCGGCTGCCACGACCACGCGCCGTCGCTGCCGACCAGCGCGCTGCCAATCAGCTCGCCGTTGTCGCGGATTTCCACCGTTGCACCTGGTTCAGCGCGGCCGGAGAAGACCGGACGAGTATCGTTGAAGGTGTCGCCGGGCTGAACCGGGCCGTGGCTGCTGCCGACTTTGTCGGTCAGGGTGAAGTTTTCCACGCGGCCAGGCGCGGTGAGGTCGAGCTCAAAGCTGACGCCTGCCGACAGCGGGCCTTCTTCACCGGCAGGATTGACCTCGCTGAAGCTCAGCTCGTGCGAGCCAGCCGACAGCGGCTGCTCCGGCTGCCATGACCAGAGGCCAGCGTCATCAATGACGGTGCTGCCAATCAGCTGTCCGTTGTCATAAATGCGGATAACCGAGCCCGGCGTACCGTTACCGGCCAGCACCACGCGGGCGTCGTCGGTGACGCCGCCAGGCGCTACCGGACCCTGCACGCTGCCGACGTTATCGGAGATGATTACGTTGCTGATATCGACGGGTGCCGGAGCAGGCACGGGCAATTCATCGCTGCCGCCGTTGCCGCTTTCATCGCCGCCACCGCCACCGCCGCCCGCCGCAGCGGCAATGCCGCCTAGCGCCAGCAGACCGGCGATGCCGCCGGCAATCAGCCAGCCGGTGGAAATACCGGCGGCAACGGCGAGTCCGGTCAGGCCGGTGAGGGCGCTGCCCGGCATCAGCGCGAGTGTTGCGCCGTCATCGAGTAAAAATGCGCTGCTTTCGGTCTGTTCGGCGACCAGCAGGTGATATTGACCGTCATTCCCCAATGCGGCGATGTCGCCGGGCTGAGAGAAATAGTCTTCGATGATGAACTCAGGACGTGAATCATCGTCATCGGCGAAAATCTCAAGGTTTTTGCCGTTACGTTTGACGATGACGTTGCCGTCGAGCGGGGCAGGCTTGCCCTCTGTGCCGGCGGCGAGCAGGTATTTTGCGCCGGGTTGTGCTTTGAGATGAGCGGGTGCGTTGTTAGCGGTGCCTTCGGCGGCCGCGACCACCTCTTTGCCCTGAACCGCGATGATATTGACAGATGAATTCATAACAGTGACCTGATTAGCTGAGAGAAAGCCGGAAAATTCCGGGGATCAAAAAATTCGACCCAATTATTCTTTCTCTCTGCGATATAAGCCCCAGGCTGGGTCTTGTTAAGACATCTCTGACAATAAATAAGGAAAATGGCTACCGCCATGAACAGGAAGGATGATTGACGGCGCGTGTGAGTCGCGCCGTGATGTACATCTGATGAGTTAGCCCGGACCTTCGCTACCGGCTGCCAGCAGCGGCACAATCACATCGCTGATTGGTGTGGGAATGCCGCGTGCCCGACCATAACGCTGCACCACGCCGTTGCGGATATCCCACTCCAGCGGACGATCGGCCTGGCGATCGGCAAGGATCGAAGTGCCCAAATCACTCGGTGCGCGGTGGAAGCGTTCGACAATCTCCTGCGGCACTTCATCCTTTAACGCGGCACCTTCGGCGCGTGCCACTGTCAGGCACTCCTGTAAATAGGCCAGCGCCAGCGCGGTTATGTCTTCGCGCTGGAACATGCCCGCACGACGATTCGACAGCACCATCAAACCGGCAACTGCGTTTTGCAGCAGCTTGCGCCAGGCGATAGTAAGAAAATCGGCAGAGAGATCGACTGCGCAGCGCGTATCTTTTAGAGCCGCAACCACACGTTCAGCCTGCGGGGTTTCTGGCAGCGTCAGGCGCGGCTTTTCGCGCAGCCAAACCGAAGCATCCGGCTCGCGCTGGGCCGGGAACCACACCACCGACGGCAGCACGGTCGCGCCATTGACGTAAGGCGCGAGTTGGCTTTTCTGCTCAACGCCATTCTGCAGTGCGCACACCACGGTTTTTTCATTGCACAGCGCTGCGAGCCACGGCGCGGTGTCCTCAACCTGAGTGGTTTTTACCGCCACAAACACCAGATCGAACGGCTGCGCGATCTCGGCGGGATTGGTCAGCACCGGGCCGGGAACAATAATGTTGCCGCTGTCGTGACGCAGCTCGAGCTGCGGATGCGCGGTACGCCCGCAAATCGTTGGCGTGCGTCCAACTTCATGCAGTGCCGCCGCGATGGTGGTGCCAATCGCGCCCGGTCCAATAAGGGCGATGGTGGGATTCTCAGACATCTTATTAAGCTCCTGATTATCAAAATGCTTGCAGGGACCGTAGCGGCGCAATTCATTGCGCGATAAATCGCGCCGCTACGGAATAGGCTTTGATTGGAAAGCGTGCGATGACCTTAACTGTTCAGCAGCGAAGAATAGCCGGTTACAGCACGGTTATGTGCTTTTTCCTTAGCAGTTGGCACATTTCGTCATCGGGCTGAGTATCAACAATCAACGTACTTGCCAGTGAAAGCTCGCCGATGGCAAACGCTGAGGCGGAATTCAGCTTTTCATTCGATACCATCACCACCGTTTCCGCCGCGCGTGCGGACAGCGCACGTTTCACACTGGCTTCTTCGTAATTGCCGGTGGTTAATCCTGCGGTTTTGTGTACGCCGGTTACACCCATGAAGAACAGATCGGCATTAATCCGCGCAATCGCTTCCAGCACCGCCGCACCCACCGCAACCACCGAATGGCGATACAGCAAGCCGCCAATCATGATCACGTCAACCTGCGGATAATCCACCAGCGCCACGGCGATGCTTGGACTGTGCGTCACTACGGTAAAGGCCAAATCAGGTGGTAGCAGCTTTACCATCTCGGCGGTGGTGGTGCCGCCATCGATAATCACCACTTGTCCGGGCTGAATAAGCTGTACCGCTTTCTGCGCGATAAGGCGCTTGGAGCTGATCTGCACGCTTTTGCGTGTTTCAAACGGTGCGATAGCCGCAGAAACCGGCAGCGCACCGCCGTGCACCCGTTGCAGTAAACCTTCGGCTGCTAACTCACGCAGATCGCGGCGAATAGAGTCTTCCGACACCGCGAAACGCTGGCTTAGCTCGCTCGACATCACCTGTTTTTCCTCGGACAGAATGGCGAGGATTTGCTGTTTACGTTGACTGGAAAGCATCAATTTCTCATTCATGTTTTTGCTTGTATATGCACGATTATGCATGTTAGCGTAGATTTTGTCACCAAGAATCGGGCAAACGTGCAAAAAACGCTAGCCCTAAACATCGAACCTCTGGAGAAGCCCAATGTTAATTCTTATCGCAGGACCAGTACGCAGCGGCACCAACGGCAATGAAGTGTTAATTCATGAAAATATTAAGAAATTAGACCAGATTGCCCTGCAGGTCTACCAGCGCGGACATACGCCGGTGATTGGTGAATGGCTGGCGTTGCCGCTGGCAAGCGCGGCCGGTTCGCAGAAGATTGGCGATGAAATCAGTGAATCATTTCTCTATCCGGTGGCGCATCGCTTGATTCATTGTTGCGATGCCATCTTGCGCATTCCGGGCGCTTCACAGGGTGCGGATAACGATGTGCGGATTGGTAAGGAGCGGGGGATTTCGATCTTTACCCAGTTGGATGAGATTCCGGTGGTTGAGGCGTAGAAAAGGCGTGGTCGCCATAAATGGCGACCCTACAAAAAACGCAAATATTCGTAGGGTCGCCATTTATGGCGACCTGGTACGCGTTACACCTGCGCCATACCGCCATCAACAAACAGTTCGGCGGCGTTGATAAAGCTGGACGCATCGGACGCTAAAAACGCCACCACTTTACCAATCTCGCCGGGTTCGCCGAGGCGACCTAACGGCACTTGCGCTGCGAGCGCATCAAACAATCCTTGCTGCTGATCTTCAGGCACCAAACCACCTAAACCTGGCGTGCGCACCGGGCCGGGACTGACCACGTTGACGCGAATACCGCGATCTTTCACATCCAACGCCCACGAGCGGGCAAAGTTACGCACTGCGGCTTTACTGGCGCTATATACGCTGAATCCGGCGGTGCCTTGAACCGATGTGGTTGAAGAAGTAAGGATTACCGAGGCGTTGTCGCTCAGCAGCGGCAGCGCTTTCTGCACAGTGAACAGCACGCCGCGCACGTTGGTACCAAAGATGCGATCGAAATGCTCTTCGGTGATGGCGCCGAGCGGCAGCATGTCGCCGCCACCGGCGTTGGCGAACAGGATATCGAGGCGGCCGGCTTGTTTCGCGATTTCCGCATAAACGTTGTCGAGGTCGCTCAGCACCGAAGCGTCGGCGCGAATACCGCTGGCGCTAGAACCGATGCTGGCAACTGCCGCATCAAGTTCCGCCTGACGACGACCGGTGATAAACACGCGTGCGCCTTGTGCCGCCAACTCTTGCGCGGATGCCAAACCGATACCGGTTGTACCGCCGGTTACCAATGCGATTTTACCGTTGAGTGCGTTCATGTTTGCTTCTCCAATGTGTGATGAGGTTTTGATGACTGCGATGCAGTGCATAAGAAGCAATCTAACGTCACGGCGTTTACTGATAAATGGTGTAGAATCGAAATGACTATTCCTGTGTGTGGATAATTGAATGCAGCGGAAAAAAGTATGGATCAGTTAATGGCGATAAAGGCGTTTGCGCGCGTAGTCGAAGCGGGCAACTTTACGCGTGCGGCGGATTCACTCGACATGCCCAACGCCACGCTGAGCAAACTGGTGCAGGAACTGGAAGCGCATCTTGGCATTCGCTTGCTACAGCGCACCACGCGGCGCGTCACGGTGACGCCGGAAGGGCATGATTACTACGAAAAAGCGCTGCGCATTGTGCGTGATTTGGAAGATATCGATCACTCGTTCAACGCTGAAAGCGCTAAACCCGGCGGCTATCTGCGTATTGATATTGGCGGATCAACCGCGCGCGATGTGTTGATACCCGCGCTGCCCGATTTCATCGCTCGTTATCCGGACATCCGTATCGATCTTGGCGTTGCGGATCGCGCGGTGGATTTGATCAGCGGTAATGTCGATTGCGTGATTCGCGGCGGTCCGCTCAGCGATTCGTCGCTGGTGGCGCGACATTTGGGGGATGCGGAGATGATTACCTGCGCCGCGCCGGGTTATCTGAAAACCTACGGCGTGCCAGCTTATCCGCAAGAGCTGAAAAATGGCCATCGCATGGTGAGCTATTTGTCGCCGCAGAGCGGCAGGGCGTTCCCGTTTCGTTTCACGCAGGGCGAAGAGCAGCTGGAGATTAAGAGTGAGCATCGGATCGGCGTCAATGAAAGTAACGCGCATCTGGCGGCGGCGGTTGCGGGATTAGGGATCATTCAGACCTTCCGCTACGCAGCGGCGGCAGATTTACAGGCGGGAAAATTGGTCGAAATTCTTGCGGCGTGGCGTCCGGCGAATTATCCGTTTCATGTGGTGTATCCACAGAATCGCCATCTGACGCAGCGGTTGCGGGTGTTTATTGATTGGTTGCGGGAAGTGTTTCCAGGGCGATTGAACGGGACAATGTAGGGTCGCCATTTATGGCGACCCCACGAATAATTAAAGCGTGCCGGTGCCGCCGTCGGAGCACCAAACCTGGCCGGAGGTGAAGCTGTTTTTCACATCGGCAAAGGTGACGTAGAGCGGGGCGATTTCAGCCGGTTGTCCCGGACGGCCCAGCGCTGCGGATGCACCAAACTTCTCCACTTTCTCTTGCGGCTGTCCGCCACTTACCTGCAGCGCGGTCCAGTATGGGCCAGGCGCGACGGCATTGACGCGAATCTGTTCTTTACCCAGTTGTTTTGCCAGCGCTTTAGTGAAAGCGACAATCGAGGCTTTGGTCTGCGCATAATCCAGCAATATCGCACTAGGATCATAAGCCTGCACTGAAGAGGTATTAATGATGGAGGAGCCCGCTGGCAGATATTTCAGCGCCGCTTTGGTAATCCAGAACATTGCATAGACGTTGGTTTTGAAGGTGGCGTCAAAGTCTTCAGTGGAAAGCGTGCGGATCGATTCGTTAAACTGCTGACGTCCGGCGTTATTCACCAGAATATCCAATCCGCCCAACTGTTCAGCAGCTTGGTCGACCAGCTTCTGGCAGAACTCTTCGGAGCGAATGTCGCCCGGAATCGCCACCGCTTTGCGGCCTTCGGCTTCAATCAGTTTCATTACTTCAGCCGCATCGGCTTCTTCTTCCGGCAGGAAGTTAATGGCCACATCGGCACCTTCGCGGGCATAAGCGATGGCCACGGCACGACCAATACCGGAATCGCCGCCGGTGATAAGCGCTTTACGGCCGGTCAATCTGCCGGTACCACGATAGCTGGTTTCACCATGATCGGGACGGGGATCCATTTTGCTCGCCAAACCTGGCATCGGTTGCGTCTGCTTTTTAAAAGGCGGAACCGGATACGCTTCAGTAATTAAGGTTTTATTGGTGGCTTGCGTTGTCATATATATCTCCTTGTCGCATGAGGTGAATAAATTAAGCCTGGCATAAATGTGATATTTGTCACGTTAGAAAGTGAACAATCAGATTTATTAAGACGAAACGGCAGGTTGAGGGGGTTAAAAATGGAATGCAGTTACGTAAGGTTATTAACGGTATTTATTTCAGATGGATAAAACTGAATGGGATAATTCTGAGGGCGTCCATGCCCTGGCGGGATTCCAAGGTGCTGTGTGCTATTTACAGCGTTGATGACTACTTCTTACCGCCTTTCTTGCCTGCTTCTGACGCTTTAGCGGGATCGTCTTTGAAACTACCGCCGCTTTTTTCTCCGCCTTTTTTACCGGCATCTGACGCTTTCTTTTTATCGTCAGCGAAATTACCGGAACCGCCTCTATGCTCAGCCATAAAACATCCTCTCGTGAGTTGTTGTTGCATGGCGGAAATAACTTCTTCAACGCCATGCCCGTGCTGCAAATTTAAGATTAGCGAGCTTCAGATTAATCACAAGCGGAGCGGAAGTGATTATTTATCGCTCGCTGGCGGGATGTTAATAAAATAAGTGCCGCTGTAAGGAATCGGTAAGAAATCATGGAAAATCTGCTGCAATGTCTTTTCAGGATCTATGTCGGCAAACAGCTGTGGATAGAGTGTCTTAGCCATAAATTCTGTCGCCGCGATGTGCCACGGGCTGAGGTAGAAGTTCATCCAGATCACCGCCGAGCGGCCATTTTTCAAGGCAGATAATTCACGTAAACCCTTTTGCTGCGCCGTCAGCTGTTTAAAACTGCTGAGCACGTTTTCTGGCGCCACTTCTGGCCCTAATTTCAGCAAGCCCTGCGAGGCATTATCGCCAAAACCGGTAGCAAAGTAGTACTGCGGCTGCGCGGCGATCACGCTCTCTTCACTCAGGCGACCAAACACGCCGTGCTGCGTTTTATTAGCGATATTGTCGCCGCCCGCCGCGTTGAGTAATTCGCCGAGGCTGCCATTGATCGCCGTCACGCAGCACTCGTTACGGCGTCCGAGATGCAGTTGCAGCAGCACCGAAGGCTTTGCGCCCTGATACGTGGCTAAGCGTTCACGAATCACCTGCATATGCTGATCGTAAAATTGATTAAACGCCTGCGCGCGGGCTTGCTGATTCAGCACTTCACCAAAAATTTCCACGCTGCGGCGGGTGTTTTTCAGCAGATGCACACGCAAATCAATCTTCACCACCGCGATATGTGCCGCCTTCAGCATGTTGACTAAGCGCAGGTCGGCATCATCGTAGCGCGCCAGGCTCGGCAAAATCACCACGTCCGGTTTCAGCGCCAGAATCTGCTCGGGATTAATGGCGTTCGGCCCGCCGGAACCGAGCGACGGGATTTTCAGCATCTGGGGAAACTGGCGCGCAAAGCTGTTCCAGGTTTGGCTGTCGTACTTCTTCAGATCCTGCGGCCACGCCACAATATGCTGAAAAGGATCGCCCGGCTCGAGCAACGCCAGCGTATACAGCATGCGGCTTTCGCCCAACACGATACGCTGCGGATGATCGGGGATCTCAACGCGATTGCCGTCAATATCGGTGATGGTTTTCGCCCACGCCGCGCTACTTATTAGTAACAGGAAACCGGCCAAAATCGTGGCAAGCAGGGAAGGCGCACGTCGTGCGCCGATGGTAAATATCGAATCAGAATTCAACGCTGGCCTCGAGCATCAGGTTGCGGGTTTCTCCTTCACGCACGCGCAGATTGCCGCCGCTGGAGGTGTAATAGTGCTTATTAAACAGGTTGTTCAGATTGAGTTTCAGTTGGGTTTTTTCGCCAAACAAACGGTTGTTCCAGGCGATAAAGCTGTCTGCCACCACATAATCGGGCATGTTAAAACTGTTTTCCGGATCGCCAGCACGCGTTCCTACATAGCGCGCGCCGCCGCCCACGCGGAAATCGCCAGGAACGCCGGGGATCGCCAGATTATGACTCAGGTAGAGCGCGCCAGAATGGCGGGGCGCGTTTTGCAGGCGGTTACCGTTGTTAGCCGCGTTAACGCCATCATCAACAATCTCAGCTTTGTCATAGCTGTAGTTGGCGCTGAGATCCCATCCCGGCAGCACTTCGCCATTTAACTCAAATTCCGCGCCGCTGGATCGGGCTTTATTGATGGCGCGCGTGGTGCCGTTAATGCTCAGCGACATATCGCGCTCGTCAATGCGATACAGCGCCACGCTGGCAAACAGCTTCGGTGAAATCTGCCATTTGCTGCCCACTTCCCATGTGGTGCCCTGTTCCGGTTTTCCGACGTTGCCGTCATCATCAACATCGGTCGATGGCGTGAAGGATTTACTCACGCTGGTGTAGAGCGAAACGTCCGGCGTCACCTTGTAGATCAAACCGGCCTGCGGCAGGAATTTGTTGCCTTCGCTGTCCAGCGTTTGCACCACCGGATCGAAGCCCTTTGAGGCGCGCTGCTCGTAATGCTGATAGCGCCCGCCGAGTACCGCGATCCAGTTATCCGTCAAACTGATGCTGTCTTTGGCATAGATTGAACGGCTGTGCGTGCGGTTGAGGTTATTAGCGTTGGCTGTGTTTTCGGTGCTGCTGTTGGTGATCGGCGACAGAATATCGTACTGAGGATTGTTGAAGTTAAAACCGGTGTTGGCTTTGCCCTGATACTGATGCGCGCGATAGGTTTGGATCATCTCGTAATCGGTACCCAATACCAGATCGTGCGTCATGCCCAACACTTGTTGTGAGCCAATCAAGTCCCAGGAAACGTATTTGGTTTTGTGGTTAAAGCCACGATTGGCATCGGCGCGACGCGTCACCACGCCGGTGGTGGGATTGACCGCCGTAACGCGCACTTCATTGTTATCGTATTGGCGCTGGTTCCAGCCGAGCGTAACCCGCGTGCTCCAGTCATCATTAAACTGCCAGTCATAATGGGCGTTGAGGGTTTTGTTGTGGCCCCACGCATGGTTGGCTTTGTCATCCAGGCGATCTTTGTAGCCAATATCAATCGGTTTGCCGTCGATAAATGCGGTGCCGCGATCGTAAGGAATGTCGTACTGATAATCTGAATAGCTAATCAGGAAGCTGGCTTGCTCACCAAACCACTGCAGCGAGGGCGCGATCAACGTGTGCTTTTCACTGCCAAAATTGCGCCAGTAATCCTGATTCTGTTTTTCCGCGATCAGGCGGAAGGCGAAGCCGTTGCCGAGCGGTCCAGTAACGTCCACGGTGCCCGCGCCGCCGCCTTCACTTGAGGTTCGGCCGCTGACTTTGGTGTGCCACTGATACTGTGGCTTCTTGCTTATCACATTGATTACGCCACCCGGATTCTGGATGCCGTACAGCAAAGATGCCGAGCCTTTCAGCACTTCAACGCGCTCGGTGGTGGCATCAAAGTTCAAACCCTGGCTGCTGCGCACGCCATCGCGATAGATCGAACCATCCGAATTGCTGCCAAAGCCGCGACGTACAAAGCCATCTTCGGTGCCGCCCAGCGTGTTGCCTTCCGTCACGCCGCTGACAAAGCGCATCGCATCGGTAAGACTCGACGCCTGAAAGTCTTCAAGTTGCTGCTGCGTCACCACGCTGACTGACTGCGCTTGGTTAATACGCGGCGTAGACGTTTTACTGCCAACCGAACTATTGGTGACGTTGTCACCTTGTGCGTTATCTTCCTGCGCTGAAACGGTGAGCGTGTGGCTATCATCAGCGGCAAAACTGCTGGCGGAACTACAGAGGCTAACGCCGTAAATCGCAGCAAGGGTGGCTGGATGGCGTTGAGATTTAAAAGTGAAGGACTTGTTGTTATTCATTCATCATTAACCTGGTTCAATGCAATTGAGAATCATTCAACCATGATGTAATGTAGTAGTAAATGGAAATAATCTCGAGGCTGTTACACTATTATTAATATAAATTCATTTACTTATATATTTTATGCTTGGTAGTAATTACGTAATTCACTACAAACCTTCAGTAATAATCTCACTCTTTAGAGAGCAACCAGCAGATGAGTCGTAATAGCATTAAAAGTCGTGTGGATGTTTTGGGTGAACGCTATCGATCGCGCGCGCCGACATTATCATCCAGCCTGCAAGCGGTGGCGCGCTACATCCATGACCATCGCGAAGTGGTTTTGGATGCCACGGCGATGGAAATTGCCGACGCCACCAACACCTCGGATGCCACCGTAGTTCGCGCGGTGCAGGCATTAGGTTTTGCCGGTTTGCGCGATTTGAAAACCACGCTGACCGCCTGGTTTGGCCCGGCGATGAACTCCGAAGAGAAGATGAGCGCCACCGTTAGCGAACTGTCGTGCGATATTAATTCGGGCATCGATTTTGTGCTGAGCGGCCACAAACGCGCCTGCGATGCGTTATCCGAACCGCACAATCGGGAAGCGGTCGCCAAAGCGGTGACGCATTTGATTGACGCACGTCAGGTGGCGCTGTTTGGCATCAATGCTTCGGGGATTTTGGCGGATTACAGCGCGCGTTTGTTTACGCGTATTGGGATTCCGGCGGTGACGCTCAATCGCTCCGGCATTGCGCTGGCGGAACAGTTGATTGAGCTGCAGCGTGGCGATGTGCTGATTATGATGGCGCAGAAGTCGGCGCACCGTGAAGGCATCACTGCACTGAAAGAGGCGAAACGTCTCGGCATGCCGATGATTTTGCTGACTAATGCACTGGATTCGGCTTTCGCTAAACAGGCGGATGTGGTTATCAACGTGCCGCGCGGCGGCGAGAATGGTCGTATGCCGCTGCACGGAACGGTGCTGGTGTGTCTGGAGATGCTGATTTTGTCGGTGGCTTCGGCGACCTCATCGCGTACGGTGAAAACCATGAAGCGTATTCAGGATCTCAATCGATCGCTGAAGCCATCCGGAAAAAAATAGCGCTATTTGCTGGCGCTGCTGTTTATAGCAGCGCCTTTGCCGAAGCCATTGCTGGTTACCAGCCATACCGCGCAGACAATCAGCAGCGAACCGCCGATAAATCCCTGATTGATCTCTTCGCCCAGCACTAACCAGCCCCATAAAATCCCAAACGGTGGGATCATAAAGGTCACGGTCAGCGTGCGCAGCGGACCAATATCGGCGAGTAGGCGGAAGTAGATGATGTAAGCCAGCGCGGTGCAGATAAATCCAATCGCCAGAATGCTGGCCCAGACTTCTGGAATTTGCCAACTCGCCGCTGGCGTTTGCGGTGCGCTAAAGGCAAAGATCGGCAGTAGAAATACTGACGCGCCGAGTTGACTACCAAAGGCGACTTTGGTGGCATCGAGACCGCCGCGTGCACCGATCCAGCGCTTGGTCAGGAAACCGGCAAAACCATAACAGGCGGTGGCGATCAAACAGGCTAAAATCCCGCCAATTAAAGTGCTGCTAAGATGCGCTTCTCCGGTGGTGCTGATGACAATAATTCCACTAAATCCGGCGATCATGCCGAGAACTTTATTAACTGTTAGCTTTTCGTCGAAGAAGGCTGCACCAATAATCACGCCCATTAATGGTGTGGTGGCGTTGAGAATCGCTGAATAACCCGCCGGTAACACGCGTGCCGCGAGGCAGTACATCAGAAATGGAAACGCCGAGTTGATGACGCCCAGCAACATCGCCCAACCTAATTTGCCGTCAAAGCGGCGCGGAATGCGCATCACCGCCATGATGAACAGTAAACCCAACATGCCGCAGAATACGCGTAAAAATGCGGTATTCACCGCGCCCAGCGCCGGTACCGCAATGCGCATGAACAGAAAACTGGCACCCCAAATCGCCGCTAAAAACAGCAGCCGCAACAAATCCGATGTTCGCATAGGTTTCACAATTGTTAAGAAAGAGTCGCGCACAGAATAGCAAACAACCCACTCCGTAGGGTCGCCATTAATGGCGACCGCTTCTCGCTTTGCAGAAATATTCCCTGCTGCCGCAATCATCATGTAGTATTTAGGAATTGATCATTTCCTAAATATACGGAGAGCGAAAATGTCAGCATCAGTTATCAAGCACGCGCCGGGCTGGACGCAGCCATTCAACGAGTTAGACGGGTTTTCCCATCATTACGCCACCGTTGACGGCGTGCGATTGCACTACGTCAGCGGCGGCAACGCAAATGGGGAAACATTACTTTTACTGGCGGGATTTCCGCAAAGCTGGTTTGCCTGGCGGCAGGTGATGTCGCTGCTGAGCGATCGCTATTTCATTATCGCGCCAGATTTACCCGGCCAGGGCGACTCGGACAAACCGCTCAGCGGCTACGACACCACATCGCTGGCGCAGAAAGTGCAGGGCTTGATGCAGCTGTTAGGTCACACAAGCTATTACCTTTCCGCGCATGATGTTGGCGCGTGGGTTGCCTGGCCGTATGCCACGCTGTTTAGCGATCAGGTGAAAAAGCTGGCGCTGCTCGATGCCGGCATTCCTGGCGTGACCTTGCCAGAATCGCTGCCCGCCACGCCGGATAAAGCGTGGAAAACCTGGCATTTCGCGTTTCATCTGTTGCCGGATTTGCCGGAAGCATTAATAGAAGGGCGCGAAGCAATCTACCTCGAGTGGTTCCTGAAACGCAAAGCGGCCAGTCCGATGGTATTTGGCGATGAAGACATGGCGGAATACACCCGTTTATTACAGCAGAAGGGCGCAATACGCGCCGGAATGGCCACTTATCGTGAAGTGACGGTTTCGGCGGCCCAAAACCGTACGTTGCTTCGTGAACGCGGCAAATTAGCCTTGCCGTTACTGGCGATCAGCGCCGATCAGGGTTCGATTCCGGATATGGCGTTGCCGTTGCGTGAATTCGCGGCGGATGTGACGGGAATTAAAATAGCGCACTGCGGTCACTTCATCCCCGATGAGCAACCGCAGGCGCTGGCAGATGCGCTGCGTGAGTTTTTTCGTTAAGTCTGATGTGAAATTTCTGATCCTCCACCCCGCGCTGTCTAAATGATTAACTGAGGGAGAAGCATGTTTGATATGGCTCCCTTTAGTTATGCATCAAAGTTGTTAAGTTTTTCTCCCCTGAAGTGTCCTGTTAACCACTAAGAATAATAAGACGTGTCTTAAGCGTTCTTATGAATCATCCCTTTTATTATTTCTGCAATAACAAACCAAAACATCTATCGCATAACGACTCATAAGGCATGGGGTTGGTCCTCCACGCTGGCGCACTGTTGTCCAAAGAAATGAACTAATTTAGGTACTTAATAAATGAATAAAAACTATCGCGTGGTATGGAATCACAGTTTGGGTGATTACATCGTCACGTCAGAATTAGCACGAGGAAAAGTGAAGTCTTCTGCAAGTTCTGTGGTGAATGACTTTGTTTGTCCATCACTTATCAGGATGATTTTTATTTCTTCACTATCAGCTTTAACTGTTAATCCGGCGTGGGCCGCACCTGCTTATGGTGAATATGCTTCAGGTTCAGGGAATATGTTGAATATCGATGGTAAAACGATTGATACAAATGAAATTGGAGCGCACGGTATATTTATCGAAAAGGGTGCGAGCGCGGATGTGAAAAACTCTGATGTTACCACCGCGGGAAGTAAAGCTTATGCTGTATATGCGGCAGGCGCGGGTTCCAATATTAATATTGAGGGCGGGAGTATTACCACTACTGGCGCAAATAGCCATGGCTTGGTGGCAGGTAATGGCGGTAAAATTTACGCCAATAATATAAAGATGAATGTAAGTGGAACCGGTCTCTATGCTAATGCCGCCACAGCAGAGGCCAAAAATATTGATGTTGCCAGCTATGGATACGGTGTGCATGGTTACGGCAAAGGGGCAGTTGTCAATATTTCTGACAGTAATGTCACTGTTGCAGGTAAAGGCGCTTATGCTGTGCTGGGAGAGAATGGCGCAAAAACAATCAGCAATAATGTGAGCTATTTTGCGGATGGAGAAGGCGCTTTTGGCGGTTGGGTAAACGGCGGTTCACAACTGGATATTATTGGTGGAAGTATTACCACGACTGGGCAAGGTAGTATTGGTGTTTATGGTAAAAGCGGCGCGCTAATGAATGCTGACGGTGTAACCATTACTTCTGCCGGGTACGGTGTTTACGCAGATAACTCTAAATTCAATATCAGCAATATGACGATAAATTCTACTTTAAATGCTATTTATGGTGCCGGGGCTAATACTGAGTTAAATATTTCTAATACTAACGTTTTTACTCAAGGTGATAACACATCAGGAATTTTCGTCAAAAATGGCGCCGTAGGCAAATTTGAAAATATTCATGTCGAGGTCAGTGGCGAAAAAACTTACGCCATTTATGCTGCTGGAAAGGATTCTAAAGTTGATATCAGTGGTGGTAGCGTTACCACCCAAGGTGTAAACAGTCACGGTCTTGTAGCAGGTGAGAAGGCTGAGCTCACTGTTGATACCCTGCAGATCGCATCGTCTGGTTACGGAATGTATGCGAATCAGTCAGTCATAAATGCGACGAACGTCAAAATAGAGTCTGCTACATCTGGTGTCTATGGTACGGGTGCTGATACTTATATAAATATCACTAGCGCTGAAGTTTCAGGTAAAGAGAATAATGGTGGCGCCGTTAAAATATCAGGTTCTGCCTCGGCAAATGTTTTTAATAGCAAACTGATAGCAACAGAACTCAATGCTTCAGGATTGGTGGCCTCTTATTCAGGGATGATTAATGCCCGTGATATCGATGTCGCCATCACGAAGGGGGCTTACGGATTAACTACATTCTTTAGCGGTAAAATTGATGTGCAAAATGCCAGCATCAACAGTTCATCTGGCGGCGTTGCTTTGTTTGCAGCTAGTGGTGGGAAGATAAATGCTGAAAATATTGTGATTGATATCGATAATGTATCTGGTTCGGATCGTGAAAGTGTCGCCATCTGGACGTCAAATAGCGATATAAATTACAGTGATCAGAACGTTACGGTAAATGATTCAACACTAAAAATTAAAGGTGATAACGCCATCGGCATTTTCACCAAAAATACGCGGAGTGACATTAATATCAATAATACAGCGATGCTTGTTGAGCATGGAACCGCGATTTTGGCAGAGAATGCAGCTTCAACTACGGTAAATTTGAATAACAGCACCCTTTTAAGTAAGAAACTAATTGAATCTAGTCGGATTGAGTCTGACAACAATGTAAGATCCATCATCCTCAATGCGAGTAATTATTCTGTACTCACGGGTGATATCGACATCAACCGTAATAAAATGGATGAAAGCGTACTTACGCTAAAGTCGGATTCAGCGTGGAGTGGGGCAGCAAATGGCCTGCAAACGCTTAATGTTGAAGAGGGCAGTCGCTGGAATATTACCGGCCATTCAAGCATAGATAACCTGAACGTTCGTAACAGCGTTTTGAATTTTGAACAGAATAATGTCAACTTTAAAACGCTGACGGTGAATGGCGACTATGTCGCGGATAATGCTACATTGATCATGAGCCTTGCGTTAAGTGATGATAAATCTGACGGTGATCTATTTCATATTACGGGCAATAGCAGCGGTATAACTCAGGTGCAGGTTCATAACGCCGGTGGTAAAGGGAGTAAAACCATTGAAGGTATTAAGCTGATAAAAATTGAGGGCTCACAAAATGGTGAGTTTAAGCAAGATGGTCGAATTGTCGCTGGTGCTTATGATTACGCATTAATTCAGGATAGTAATGGCTATTGGCGTCTGAACAGTAGCCTTACATCTGGCGACCCGGAAGAGGTGGGTGAAGATAATGGCGGGGAAGGTGATAGTGGAGAAGGCAGTGGGGATGGCAGCGTTATCTCACCCGAAAAACCCCAGCCAAAACGTACTCATCGTGCCCGCCCTGAAGTAGGGAGTTACATTGCTAACCTGGCGGCGGCAAGCAATATGTTTACCTTGCGTGCCAGCGATCGCGCCGGTATTACGGATTATTTCGACCCGATTACAGGAAAATACGAGAAGACAACGCTGTGGTTACGCAATAAAGGTGCCCACGGTCATTTTAATGAAAATAGCGGCCAGCTAAAAAGCACCACAAATAGCTATATGACCCAATTGGGTGGAGACGTAGCACAGTGGAGTTTGAACGGTACCGATCGATTCAATCTGGGTGTGATGGCGGGTTATGGTAATGCGAAAAGCTTCACCCGTTCAAAACTCACAGGTTACAGTGCAAAAGGGCAGGTGAATGGTTATAACACTGGTTTATATGCGGGATGGCAGCAGGACAGTGTAATGAAAACCGGCGGCTTTATTGATACCTGGGCGGCATACAACGGATTCAGTAATAGTGTCAAAGGTGAAGGGATCGGTCAGGAAAGCTATAAATCAAAAGGCCTTGTTACCTCAATTGAGAGTGGATACACCTTTACCTTTGGCGATGAAAAAAACCGCAGTTTGCAACCACACGCCCAGATTATTTGGATGGGAGTTAAAACGGCGGATTACACTGAGCAAAATGGCACGCGTGTACGCGCTACAGGCAATAATAATGTTCAAACCCGTGTTGGTGTTCGCGTCGCATTGGATGACCAGGAGAAATGGATAGACGCTAAAAATATGCGCTTTATACCTTATGCCGATTTGAGCTGGTTACATAACAGCCGTAAATTTGGCAGCAAAATGGATGATGTACTGATTGAGCAAGCAGGATCGCGCAATATCGGTACAGCGGAGTTAGGTCTTGATGCACAGCTGCACAAGAAAATAAACCTAACAGGCAACATAACGCAGACGGTGGGTGGGAAGGGCTTTAATGAGAGCAGCGCATCTCTCGGATTGCAAGTCAGCTTCTAATAAGTAGCCAGAACCTTTAAAAGCATCGCCCGAAAAGGCGATGCTTTTTTGTTTACTCAATCAAAACGACATCGTCACGCCAGCGTAATACGCGCGGCCCGGTTCGTTATAGGTCGACGCACCCGAATTCTCGCGGTAAATGCGTTTATCAAACAGGTTGTTGATACCGGCATTAGCCCGCAGGTTTTTAGTGATGTCGTAATTGACGTTCAGACCAAACACCGAGTACGGGCTGATTTCCTGCGTCGTCATGTTCGAGGTATCGATATTGGTCTCTGCATTCTGACGCGGTTTCTGGCGGCCATACTGCGTCCAGTTGATGTTGGCACTGAGATCCTGCGTCGCCTGCCACTCCAGTTGCGAGTTGATGGTGAATTCCGGAATCACTGACAGTGGATTACCGGTTTCCTTACTCTCGGAGCGGAACATGTAGGTAGCGTTGGAGCGCCATTCCAGCGTATCGGCAATTAAAGGAATGGTCAGATTACCTTCCAGTCCTTCGACAATCGCTTTGCCGCCGTTTTCCCAACGCAGCACGTTATAAACCGGGCGCGTGCTGGAATAAACCGGCTCGGTGCCCGACACAATCTTGTTCTTGTAGTCATTGCGGAACCAGGTGATGCCCGCGACATAGCCTTCGTTGCTGAACTCCAGACCAATCTCTTTGTTGACGCTGGTTTCGGCATCGAGATCATCGTTACCCAGCAGATAACATTGGCTGAGGCCAATCGGGCAGCCGTTGCCACGCGTCGAGAGCAGATAACCCGGCGTTGACTGATACAGGTTAGGCGCTTTAAACACCCGCGCAATACCGGCTTTTAAGGTGAAGTAGTCGCCTAACCCTTGTGAAACGTTCAGGCTTGGGCTCCAGTTCGCGCCAAACTGATCGTGATAATCAAAGCGCAGGCCCGGAATCACTTCGGTGGTGTCGGTGGCAGCAATGTTGTCTTCGAAGAACAGAGAACTGATGGTGGCGCTGTTTTTGCTGCTGCGCTGCGACGGATCGCCAGAGCTGCCTGGCAGATTGACGCCGCTGGCGTTGGACGCCAGCATTGATGCCGGATCGTTCAGCTCGTCGCGGTTCCACTCCGCACCCAGCGTCACGGTTTGATCAACCAGTAGCTGCAGCGGGAAGTTGATCTCTCCGCCCGCGCGATAGCTTTCCAAACGACTGGTGGCATACGTATCGCTGTTGATCATCCCTTCGGTACGACCAGCGGTGCCTTCCTGCAGGCGCGTATTATTGGTTTTCTCGTAGTTAAAGTTGAGCTTTGAGGTTCCCCAATCCCAGATACCGTTGTGCGCGATGCCGTAGCTCTGGCGATACATGCGGTTAGTTTCATCGCCGTACAACGATTCTACTAAACCGTCGGTGCTGGCGTTGCTGTTGCTGTTTTGCGTATCACCGGCGTAAATGTTGCCCTGACGGCTGTAGCCGTAAGAGAAGTCGACGATTTGTAGCGGCGTGATTTTCCACGACAGCACGGTATTGATGTCTTTATTGCGCACGCCTTCACGGCCCGCAGCGTATGAACCGTTTTCGGCGGTGTTGATATCGAACGCATCGGCATCGGTGCGGTTGATGTTGCCGTACAGGCGCATGGTCAACGCATCACCGGCCAGCGGGCCGCTGAGATTGAAGTTAGCGCGTCGCGTATCGCCTTCTTTGTCGTTTTCCGGCTGGCTGGTGTAGAGCGACAGCGAGCCGTGCCAGTCATTGGTCGGACGCTTGGTGATGATGTTCACCACGCCGCCCGCCGCGCCAGAACCGTAACGTGCAGCGGCCGGGCCACGAATTACTTCAATGCGCTCAACCATTTCCGCTGGCACCCAGTTGGTATCACCGCGTGAATCACGCTCGCCGCGCCAGCTGTAACGCACTGAGTTACGCGAAGAAACCGGCACGCCATCGATCATTATCAAGGTGTTTTCCGGGCCCATGCCACGGATATCAATTTGACGGTTATTGCCGCGGCTGCCGCTGGCGCCGTTACCGGTGAGGTTCACGCCGGGCATTTTGCGGATGATGTCGGAGAGGTCGTTAACAGGGGGATTTTTCTTGATGTCTTCAGCCGTAATGGTGGACACGCCCGGTTGCTGTTTGAGCTCCTGCTCGGCGGTGACGATCATTGATTCATCGTCAGCCAGCTTTTCTGTGGTTTCAGCTGCAAAAGCAGGTGACGTTAGCATTCCCGCTAAAAAAAGCGCAGTCGGACGCTTTTTGCCACGCATAGTTACATTCACTTAAGTTTTCTCCCTGTTACGTTAACAATTGTAAGTAAATGCGCATGATAATGATAACGTTTCTCACTGTCTATTCAGCGCGACGGCAACAAGCCTGACAATACAAACCTTTACAAAGGATTTTCCATTGCGGGTATGAGTTGTGAGGGAAGGGAACTCCTCAGGTGCTTAGATGAATCCGTTATGAGTAAGAAGAAATGTATCAATGAATATTGGATAAGCAGGCTATTGATTCACTAGCAAATTCTGAATTCTGCTAATACTTCCATGCCAAATCTGGTGCGGAAATCCCGCCTCGCAACCGTGCTTGCGGCTATTGCCATATTTCGGCAATAGATATGTTTTTTTCGCATTTGTGATCGCCGTATATCTTCAAACACAATGTCTCCGGGACGTAATGAGGATGACAATTCCTACCACCGCACGCCGTTCGCGCGAGGTGAGTCAGGAGACAAAACCATCGCTACCTCACCGCCTTTTCCCTGTGGGGAAACTTTTTATAAATCAGGAGAAAGGTTCCAGTGAAATTCGCCAAAGGCATGACTATTCTTGCGCTCGCGCTGAGTGCACACACCGCGTTCGCCGCCGATGAATCCGTCCCGACTGACAGCTCAATCCACGTGCAGGCCGATCCCGCGCTGAAAAGTTTGCTGCCGGCGGATGTGGTCAAACGTGGCTACATTGTTGCCGGAACCAACCCCAACACGCCGCCAACCACCTTCTATAAAGAAGACAACAAAACCCTGGCCGGTCGTGAAATCGATATCATGAATGCCGTGGGCGAGCGTCTGGGAATCCAGGTTCAGTGGCGCGACACCGGCGGTTTCGACAACATCATTCCCGGCCTGAAAACAGGTCGTTACGATGTGGCGCTTTCTAACATCAACGCCACGCCAGCGCGTGCCAAAATCATCGACTTCGTCGGTTACTATGATGCCAGCCGCCTCGGCATTATCTCGCGTAAAGATGCCAACATCGCGCCATTCAAAGAACTGGCGGATGTGTGCGGTAAAGAAGTGGGTGCCGGTTCCGGTACCACGCAGGTCACGCGCCTTGAAGACGCCAGCAAAGCCTGTGAAGCGGCCGGTAAAAAGCCAATCAAAGTTTCGGTATTCCCGGATCGTCCAGCTGGCGTGCAGGCGGTGGTAAGCGGTCGCGTGCCAATGTTCCTCGGCCCGTATGAAGGCTTGCTGTGGCAGGTGAAAGTGATCAAACCGCTGACCATGAGCGGCGAAATCACCGTACACGATGCGCCAGTCTCCGTTGCGTTCCCGAAAGATTCTGCGCTGGAGCCCGCCGTACAGGCCGCGCTGAACTCGCTGATCAAAGATGGCAGCTACAACAAGATCCTCGACAACTGGGGCATCGGCTTTGGTGCTGTTAAACAAGCCAAACGCAATCAGGAAATCTTTCAATGAGTGATTTTCACGACCACACCGGCGATTTGAAAATCGTCGGCAAACGTTACTACGGACGCTGGCTAAGTGCGCTGGTGGTGCTGTTGTGCGTGGTGGCGATGGCGAACTCGATGATTAACAATCCACGCTTCGAATGGAGCGTGATTGCGGAGAACTTTACCGGCGAATCGATCCTGCAAGGCGTATTAATGACGCTGCAGCTCACCGCGATCTCTGTGGTGCTGGGTTTTGCTTTTGGTACGGTGCTGGCGCTGATGCGCCTCTCCTCCAATCCGGTGCTGGTGGGCGTGAGCTGGTTTTATACCTGGTTCTTCCGTGGTGTGCCGATGCTGGTGCAACTGTTCCTGTGGTACAACATCGCGGCGCTTTATCCCACCATCGCCTTGTCGATTCCGGGCCTCGGCGAACTCTGGAGCACGCAATCTAACGCGTTAGTCAGCCCATTCAGTGCGGCGGTGATCGCGCTGGTGATGCATCAATCCGCTTATGCCGCTGAAATTGTGCGTGCCGGTATCCAGAGCGTCGGCAACGGCCAACTGGAAGCCGCGCGTGCGCTTGGCTATCGTCCTTCACAGATTTTCCGTCACACCGTGTTGCCGCAGGCGATGCGCGCCATCATGCCGCCAGCGGGTAACGAAATCATTGGTCAGCTGAAAACCACGGCGGTGGTGTCCGTGATCTCGCTGCAGGACGTGCTGTTCTCGGCGCAGATTATTTACCAGCGCACCTATGAAGTGATTCCGCTGCTGCTGGTGGCAACCTTGTGGTATCTGCTGATGACCTCGGTGCTGTCGGTCGGTCAGTTCTATGTGGAACGCTATTTTGGACGTGGCGTCACGCGCCGGGAAAAACGCAGCTTGCTGAAATCGCTGCCAGGTTTTTCAGCGGCGAAAGCAGAAAGGAGCGTCAGCAATGGGTGAAGCGATCGCATTACGTAAAGTCACCAAGCGCTTCTCTGGCGTCACCATTCTGGATGAAGTGAATCTGGATATTCCCGCCGGTTCAGTCACGGTGATCCTTGGGCCGTCAGGTTCCGGGAAATCCACGCTGCTGCGCTGCATCAACCATCTGGAAAAACTGGATGGCGGCACCATTCGCATCGGCGGCGAGATCATCGGCTATAAGCAGAAAGGCCAGGCGCTGCACGAGTTAAGCAGCGGTGAAGTGGCGCGTCAGCGTGCCGAAATCGGCATGGTGTTCCAACAGTTCAACCTGTTCCCGCACCGCACCGTGTTGCAAAACATTGTGGATGCGCCGATGCGCGTGAAGAAGCAGAGCCGTCAGCAAGCGACCAGCAAAGCGCTGTCGCTGCTGAAGAAGGTGGGTTTGTCAGGCCGCGAAGAAGAGTGGCCGCAGAATCTTTCTGGCGGACAGCAGCAGCGCGTGGCGATTGCCCGCGCGTTGGCGATGGATCCCGGCGTGATGCTGTTTGATGAACCGACGTCGGCACTCGATCCCGAACTGGTGGGCGAAGTGCTGCAGGTGATTAAACAGCTGGCGCACTCCGGCATCACCATGGTGGTGGTCACGCACGAGATTGGTTTTGCGCGCGAGGTAGCCGACAACATTGTGTTTATGGAAAGCGGCAAAATCGTGGCGGCGGGGCCAACCCAGCAAGTGCTCGACGACCCCGAAAACGGGCGCGTAAGAAACTTTATTGCAACGGTGCTTTAAGCACCGTTTTTCTTTTTTAACACCCGGAAGATGTAGTGCTTCAGCAATGCGCGCAGGTCTGTTGTAGGGTCGCCATTTATGGCGACCTGGATGCGTCGAATTGACAAGCATGAAGGAAAAAACAATGACGCAAAAACCGGTAATGCACAGCGCCCATTGGGGCGCTTTTCATGCCCAGCAACAGGGCGATCGGCTCACTATCGAACCGTTCAAGGGCGATCCCGATCCCAGCCCGCTGCTGCAAAATTTCCGCACTGCCTTAAATCATCCGGCGCGCGTCTCCTGTCCGATGGTGCGTCGTGGCTGGCTGGAGAACGGGCCGGGCCCGGACGATCGTCGTGGCAACGATGAGTACGTCGCGGTGAGCTGGGATGAAGCTTACGCGCTGGTGACGCGCGAACTGCAACGCGTCGGCGACACTTATGGCCCGGAAGGCATCTTCGGCGGCTCTTACGGATGGTCAAGCGCCGGGCGCTTCCACCACGCGCAAAGTCAGGTGCATCGCTTCCTCAACACCACGCTCGGCGGCTACGTGCGTTCGGTCAACAGTTACAGTTCGGGTTCCGCGTCAGTATTGCTGCCACATATCGTCGGCGATATGACTGAAATTGCGCGTCGCGGCGTCAGTTGGGAAGAGATCGCCCAGCACAGCGAAATCGTGTTGGCTTTTGGCGGTTTAGCATTGAAAAACTCGCAGGTCGCCAGCGGCGGCTTGAGCGAACACACCGAGCGCGGCTTTATGCAGCAGGCGGCACAGCGTGGCACGCGCTTTATCTCGGTCAGCCCGCTGAAAAGCGATCTGCCGGAAGAAGCGCAGGGCGAATGGCTGGCGCTGCGACCGGGCACCGATGCGGCCTTTATCCTCGGCGTGTTATCGGTGTTGATCGCTGAACAGCTGACCGATGAAGCTTTCCTCGCGCGTTACACCGTGGGCTGGCCAGAAATGGCGGCCTACATTCGTGGCGAAGAAGATGGCACGCCGCGCGATGCGGCGTGGGCAGCAGAAATTTGCGGCGTCAGCGCGGATTTCATCAGTGATTTCGCCCGTCAGCTGCACGGCAAACGCGTGCTGGTGACGGTGGCGCATGCCTTGCAGCGCGCCGAAAACGGCGAACAGCCAGTGTGGTTGGGATTGGTGCTGGCGGCCGCGCTCGGTCAGCCGGGCTTGCCGGGCGGTGGCTACACTTATGCGCTTGGCGCGCTGGGCCATTACGGTAAGCATCATAATCTGGTAAGTTTCCCGGCGCTGCCACAGGGCAAAAACGGCATCGATCGCCTGATTCCAGTGGCACGTATCTCGGATATGTTGCTCAATCCCGGCAAGCAATTTGACTACAATGGCCGCCGCTTAACCTATCCGCACATCCGTCTGGCTTATTGGGCGGGCGGCAATCCGTTCCATCATCATCAGGATCTCGCGCGCTTGCGTCAGGCCTTCTGCCAGCTGGATACGCTGATCGTGCATGAAATCGCCTGGACCGCCAGCGCGCGCCATGCCGATATCGTCTTGCCCGCCACCATGACGCTGGAGCGTGAAGACATTGGCGGTGCGCCTACCGATCGCCACTTGTTTGCCATGCAGCCGGTGGCACAACCGTTCGGCGAAGCCAAAGATGATTACGCGATTTTCACCGAGCTGGCGCGCCGTTTAGGTCGGGAAGAAGCCTTTACCGAAGGACGCGATACGCGCGGCTGGTTGCAGCATCATTACGCTCAGTTGCAACAGAAGCTGGCGGCGCATCAGGTTGAGATCCCTGACTTCGAGAAGTTCTGGCAACAAGGCGTGCTGGAGTTACCGCAACTGAAAGATGGCGGCCGCATGATCAACGCGTTTCGTGCCGATCCAGAAGCGTCACCGCTGCCGACGCCGAGCGGGAAAATCGAAATTTTTTCCGCCACCATCGCCAGCTTTAATTATGAAAACTGTCCCGGTCATCCGGTATGGCGCGAGCCGCAGCAGCAACCGAATGCCGATCATCCGTTCTGGCTGATCGCCAATCAGCCGGCGACGCGCTTGCACAGCCAGCTCGATTTTGGGGATTACAGCCTGAGCGGCAAACGCGATGGCCGCGAAGTGTGCAGTTTGCATCCGGCTGATGCGGCGGTGTCAGGTATTAACGATGGCGATATTATCGAGCTCTATAACGCGCGCGGCCACGTACTCGCCAGTGCGCGTCTGACCGAAACCATCATGCGCGGCGTGGTGCAGCTGCCGACTGGCGCCTGGTACGATCCGGTCGATCCCACCGCGCTGCGTCCGCTGTGCCGTCACGGTAATCCTAATGTGTTGACGCTGGATATCGGCACCTCGTCATTGGCACAAGGCTGCAGCGGGCAAATCACCGTAGTCCAGGTGCGTAAATATCGCGGCGAAGTGACGCCGGTACAGGCGTTTAATCCACCAAATACGTTATCATTCTCGTAGGGTCGCCATTCATGGCGACCGGCAAAGGATGTGAGCATCAATGCTAACTTTGGAGGATATATGGCCCTAACCAAAATGCGTCGGCAAGGCGGAAACCTCGTGCTAACAATTCCCAGTGATATTGCGACCAAAGCCGGTTGGCATGTGGGGATTGAGCTGGATGTCACTACATCTGACGAGTCAATCAAAATCAAACCTGTTAACCGGATTGCACGAGGCAGGAAAACAATGGACCAACTGTTAGCTGGCATTGATCAGGCCGAGATTCGTCAGTTCAATCAGGCAGTAAGAGACGAGTTTTGCCGCGAAGGTTGAACCGCACATCATGGACGAAATCATATCGATGGTGGTGGATTTAATTGATCCGCTTTGAAAAGCTAAATGCGAACCCTATGAAAATCTCGCTAAAAATCCTTAGGTCGCCATTGATGGCGTAATGCTTGTCAGTAGAGAAACTGGTGCGGGCTCTGACACATCTGCTGCGTCACGGGCCGTCCTCGCGCCGCTGGCGCGGTGCCTTCGGCTTCCACGTTGTGCCAACGGACCGTTCGCGGATCGGCCTTCCCTGGCCGACCCCGAACTGCCTCACGCATCCATGCGTGAGGCTCCTGGCCCAACGTAAAAGCCTCAGCGCTGCGAATAGCCCTTTTGCCGCAGCAGACGCGCCAGTGCCTCTGGCAAATGAGCTCTTTTTGACAACGCGCACTGAAGCTTCGGCCCCGTCCAGCTCACTCGTCGGTGGCTTAACTGACCCGCTTTTTCATCTCACGCCGTGGTTTTCCGGTTTTGCGTCAAATCTTTCACCGTTTCTGCTGCACGTTTTCCGGCGAGGAACGCGTGGTCCGAGTTGTAATATTCCCACTCGCTGTAGCGCCCGGACAGCTGGATGCCTTGCGTCGCCAGCCAGTTGCGAATCAGCGTAACGTTAGCGGTGCGTTGATGGTCGTACACCACGTAGGCGTACGGCATATCCACTTCGCTGGCGGTCACGATTTCATCATCGGCATTGATGATGCCGACCCGAATACAATCCGCGATGCAGCGTTCAATCAAGGCGTCACCTTCGCAAGGCAGCGGCTGATCGGCGCGATAAGTCATTTCACAAGTCAGGCCAAAACCGCCTTGCGGATTGCAGTGCGGGCTGGCATTACCTTGCAAAAAGATGCGGTGGAACAGCGTGTTGCCGGGATAGTAAATCCAGTGCTTATCACTGATATTTGCGCGGCCAATGCCCAGATTAACGCAGCGCACCGAGATATGGCGCAGCTGCTGCGCCGCTTTATGCACCGCCTCCGGGGCAAAGCTGCCTATCAATCGCACCAGTTCCGGCAGCGGCAAGGTGCTGATCATCTGGTCATAATGGAACTGTCGACCATCACTCAACAGCACGCGTCGTTGCAGCGGCTGAATCTCGCTGACGTCCGCTTCCATCTCCAACGTGCAGTTCAGATGTGGCAGAAATCCTTCCATCAGCGCCTGAAAACCGCCGCGCAGCGGATAGCCAAAGCGCGCGTTAGGACCGACCGGTTTATCCAGCGGCGCCAGCGCGCCGGAGATGATCTGCTCCAAATCCGGCAGCGGCACGCGTCCGCCGAGCCAAGAGGTTTCCATATTCACCAGCGGAGTTTTCCACAGTTTCTGGTTATACGGCAGGGCGAAATGCCGGGCGATGCCTTTGCCCCAGGTACGGAAAATAAAGCTCTCAAAATCTTCGCTCTCCGGCTGACAGGCCAGGCTTTCACCATCCGGGATGGCGCCATCGGCACAGCAATCACGACGCGCTTCGGTGGCGACCGCCTGCAAAGCGGGAGGTGATGCATAGCGCGCTTCAATCGCACCCAACACGCATTCGCCAATCACCTCGGCGGGCAAACCGTGCAGCGCCGACTGGAACGGATAACGAGTGTAAACATCATGGCTGTAAACCCAGGCTTCACGCGTTTGCCAGTGCTGATTGTCGCCCAGCAGGATGTCGTACAGGCGCAGCACATAAGGATCGTTGGAGAACATGATGTGGCCGGCGTGATCGAAGGTGAATCCCTGATCCTCAACCGAACGGCACCAGCCGCCCACGCTGGCATTTTTCTCCAGCACCACCGCGCCCGTGCCGTAATGATAACCGGCACTCAATCCGGTTGGCCCGGCACCCAGAATCAAGCACTCAACGGTGTTATGCGCCTGCGCGGGTGGACGGGCGGCGGTCACGTCAGGATGGGAGATCTGGCGTTTCGTCAGTGCAACGATATGCGCCTGCATCTCCTCGACGGTACGATCCCATGAGGTTTCCGCTACTCGTGCTGCCATGTTTTTCGCCAGCTGATTGCGGGTTTCCAGCGGCATATTGAGTGCAGCTTCGCAGGCCTGAATAAAGCCCTGATGTGAATCGGCGATGCTCACCACGTCATTGTAATGTCGTGCCACATCGGCAATCGCGGTGCTCACGATCGGCAACTGCGCAGCCATGAATTCAAGCACTTTGGTTGGACTGATAAAACGCGTCGATGGATTGAGCGCGAACGGCATCAGGCACAGATCCCAGCCGGCGAGAAAGTGCGGCAAGGCGGCATACGGTTGCTGACCGAACCAATGCAGATTGCTGCGCTGGGGCAGGCTGGCGGCATCAATTTTCACCACTGGGCCGACCATCACAATCTGCCAGTCGGGATGCGCATCCGCCAGCGCGGCAATCAGCGTCAAATCGAGGCGCTCATCAATCACGCCGTAATAGCCGAGGCGCGGCTTTGGCAGGTTTTCCTGCAGCGGATGGCTGTTAGTGCGGTCCAGCGCCTGTTCAAAATGTCCTGCATCGACGCTGCTTGGACAGCAATAAACCTGCGGATGGCGATGTTTCTTCGCTTCATACAGGCTGGTGCCGCCGGTGAACACCAAATCGGCGCGGCTCAACAGCGCCGATTCACGCTGCTGCAGCTGGCGCGGCGCCTGATTAAAGGCGGAAAGTTCATCCATGCAGTCATAGATAATCGCGCTCGGGGTAAAGCAGGCCAGCAGCGGCAGCGCCATCGGCGTGTAAAACCACACCAGCGGCGTTTCATCGTCATCCAGCAGCTCGGCCAGCAGCGGTTGCAGCACAGCGATTTGGCTGTCATGAAAACCTGGCGCGGCCACATCGGTATGCGGCTCGATCACCGTTACATTGGGTGCCGGTTGATAGTGGCGTAACGCGGCTTCACCGGGCTGATAAATCGGCTCTTCGATAAACACAATGCGGTGGAACTGGGCGAGGCGCGACAACAGATGCTGTGGACGTTGAAAGACAAATCCCCAACGTAAATGACTGAATACCACTAATACGGATTGTTTCATGACGCTTTCCTTTGGCCTGCTGTTTGGGATGATAAGTCTCTGAAAACGGGCTAATACTCGTTGTGATTGCTGTAATGACGCGGCATAAACCGGGTTCAGCAGGCGCTTTTTGTGAGGATCGACATCCCACAATCCGCTGCGTGGCCAGTCTTCGAGATCTTCCCAAAGCGGGCGATCGATAATCGGGTAGAGGCAGATGCCGCGAATATCACAGCCGTTGAGCTGGGCTTGCGCGACATCAGCGGTCACTTGTGCAAGCCATGCGGCGCGACCGCTGCCGACGTGGCTGGTTTCCGCCAGCAAAATGGGCCGTTGATAACGCTCGGTTAACTGCGCCAGCAGCGGATGCAGCGGCACGCGGCGCGCATCGCCCAGATGCCACTCCAGCCAACAGCCGGACCCGGTGAGCCACTGATTGCCGTGGTAATAATTAGCGCCAACCACATCGAGATAGTGCGGCTTGCCGCCGAGTTCCGGTTCGCGCAAACCGGCGATCATGTCCCACGCCTGATATTGCGAAGCGTTAATATCGCGGGTGCGCAGTCGACACGCATCGCTGTCTTCATCCGGTACCACATGAATAATCGGGTCGCAGTGCAGGAAACGCGCACGCGGATCGGCGCGGCGAATGGCAGCGCAACCCGCCAGCGTGGCGCGAATTAATTGACGTTTAATCTCATCGGGATCGCTATGTACATTATTGCCAAACAACCCGACAGAAATTCCCCATGCCATAAACGAGATTTCATTCATCGGTGAATAAATCGGTGCCTCTTCATAATATTCAGCGAGAAATAGCGCCATGCGCTGACAAAAAGCGGCGAAGCGCGGTACAAATTGGCTGGAAAATAAGGTTAAGTCGTCCGGCCAACCGTAATGGCAAAAGGTCCAGTTAATTTGCATGCCAAATGAGCGAGCTGAATTCATGCGTTTTTTTAAACTTTCGAGCGTGGCTTGCGGTTCCATTTCCGCCAGTCGCCAGCCAATACTTTCGCGGGCGGAGGTAATGCCAAACTGCTGCAGCGCGGCGTAATCGTTGTGGTATTGCGATAAATGGTCGGTCAGCGCATTCATTGAAAGCCGTTCGCCGAAGGGATTGATATGATCCGCTCCCTCATAACCGGCTTGCCAAAAGCTGGAAAATGGCGGCATGGTGTTCCCCCGGAATAAAATTCAGGAAAGTGAAATAAATAAAAGAAGTTAACTGCTTTGTTTATGGGGCGCGCATGAATGCGCGCCTTACGGAAATAGCACGAATTTCGTAGGGTCGCCATTTATGGCGACCTAAAAGTTGCTATTGAGCCTAATTAAAATTATAACCACGCTTTAGCTTAACGCAAATCACTGAGATGAAAAGAATATAAGCCAAGCGTTGGTTTTACTTATATAAGTGAAGCGGCATGAGAAGTTGAATAATTAATTACTTCACTATTTCTTACGCTTAACTCACATAATGAAAATAAGGGCGATTCTTAATTTATTTCGTCACTACACTTTAATTAACCCACTTCGGGTTTACGGAGGTACCTATGTCAGAACGTCCAGATGATGATGATGTAATTCCACTGCCAGGTGATGATGAAACATTACCCGACGAAGATGATGATTTACCCCGCGATACTGAATTCCCTGAAGATCAGCAACCTAAAATCTGAAAATGGGTCGAGCCGCCGCTGGCGGCTCACTATTTAGAGTGCACTCTGCTGTAATTCCCCCATAATACCTCTCCAGGATTCATTTATTTTTTTAACACTTAAGGGAGAGATACGATGGTCAACGACTATTTCACACAGCCAGCGATTGGCGTTACGGTTGAGCAACATAAGCGCACCGTTGCGGTTGCGGCGGCGTTAGCTGTAGCAAAAGAGTCAGTTAGTGCCTCAACCTCTGCCAGCGGATCAAAGGCATCGTGGGATTTGCAGGCGGTTGCCAATGAGATCGCAAATCTGGCCGATGCCATTCAGGATGCGCTGGAGCCGGTAGAAACGCTCTAACCCAGCAACTGAGTTAATTGCGCCAGATGCGCGCTGTTAGCCAGCTCGCTGCTACTAAGCAGTTGTTGCTGGCGTTGCGGAGATTCCTGCTGCAGTGCCGCACGCAGCTTGCCTGCCACATCCACCGCATCGGCCAGCGATTGCTGACGTGTGCGGTGATGCTGCAACTGCGAGCCATCGCGTAGCGTAATCGTCACCAGATGAAAACGCAGCGCCGGGTTAATCGCATCCGGCGGCGCATTTTCATCTGGCGTACGAAGTACTTTGGCCGCCAGCGGCATCACTTCCTGATTCAACTCGCCTTCGGCAAAATCCTGCAAGCGCAAATCGCCATAAATCAGCATCGCGGCAATCACGTATTCCAGACTGAAACGCGTTTCAATGCCGTTGGTCGGAACGCGCACCGATGCGGCAATATCGCCGCCTGGCGGAAACGCCACGCTGATCTCGCTAATGCTTTCCAGCAAACTTTCCAGTGATTTACCACTCGCCAGCCATTCATTGCGCAAAATGCGCGTGGCTTCGGCGGCGCTGTGCGTACCGGCGCAGGTGGGGAAGGGTTTGAACTCCAGTCCAGGCGTAACGATACGCCACGGCTGCGCCCAGTTATCAATCAGCTTTTCCGGCTGCGCCTGGCCGTTGCTGGTGGCGGAGATGAATGCCTCAATTACCCCATCCTGCTTGCCATCAAAACCCGCTAGCGTCAGTTGTGCGGCGGTCACCGCGCGTGCAGCCGCAAACCCGGCGTGCAGCGGCTTGACTGCCGAACCAAACTGCGCGCGTAAACCGCTGGCCTGCGTGGTGGCGATGCCGAGCAGCGTTGCGGTGGCAGAGACATCTAATGCCAGCAACCGCGCCAGCGCGGCGGCGGCGGCAACCGTGCCGAGCGTCGCGGTATTGTGATTACCTAAGGCGTAATGCTGCTGGCTGACGGCGAGACCTAAACGTCCGGCGACTTCGACGCCAATCGCGTAGGCATCAAGGAACTGATCCAGCTCAGAAGGCTGCAGCTGCTGCCAGGCAAACAGCGCGGGAAGAATCACCACGCTGGGATGTCCGCGGAAATCCGCATGAAAATCATCGTAATCCAGCGCGTGGCTGGCATAACCGAGCAGCAGCGCGTGAGATCGCGCACTGCCGTCGCCATACACGCCGCGCAGCGCCGGTAAACCGCTATCCGGCACCTGGCCTTGCAATACCGGCCAGCTGACGGCGAGGAAATCACGCACGCCTTGGCGCGCGGCATCGCGTGCGACGGTGTCCGGTTGGCTGTTAACAATGCGCTCAGCCAGCGCGGCAGTCAGGTTCATCAGTTCACGCTCTTCAGGGCCGCGACCGCCAGATTGGCGAGATAGCGTGACGTTGGCAGCAGCACATCATCATTGATGCGGAACGCCGGATGATGCAGCGCATAAGGTTCGCCGGTGCCAATCATCATAAACGCGCCTGGCAGCTGTTGCTGATAGAACGCGAAGTCTTCGCCGATTGGGCTGGCTTCCACCACGCGCGCCTCAAAGCCGCTAGCGCTGGCCTGCTGCAAGGCAAAATCGGCCCAGTGCGCGTCATTTACTACCGAAGGCGGGCCTGCATGCCAGTTGAATTTCACCTTGGCGGCAAAGGCAGCGCCGATACCTTGCACGATCTCACGGAAGCGCTGCTCAAGACGTTCGCGCGTTTCCTGCGAAAAAGAACGCACTGTGCCTTCCAGCCAGGCGCTATCCGGAATCACGTTCCAGGTGCTGCCGCTGTGAATCTGGGTGATCGAGACCACCGCGTTATCGCCAGATGGCGCATTGCGGCTGATCAGCGTTTGCGCGGCCGAGATAATTTGCGCAGCAATCACAATCGGATCGTTGCCCTGATGCGGTTTGGCGGCGTGGCTACCAATGCCGGTGATGCTGATATCAAAGCGATCAACCGCAGCGGTTAACGGACCGGCTTTACTGCCAATCACGCCTGGCGGCAGCGACGGATCGTTGTGGATGCCGAAAATAGCCACCGCGTCATCCAGCGCGCCGGTAGCGATCACATCGGGCGCGCCCTGTCCGGTCTCTTCCGCAGCCTGGAACAGAATGCGCACGCGACCTGGCAGCGTATCTTCTTGCTGTTTAAGCAAAATCGCTGCACCCAGCGCCGCCGAACTGTGGAAGTCGTGGCCGCAGGCGTGCATCACGCCGGGACGTTCAGATCGGAAGCTCACATCTGACTGCTCTTCAATCGGCAGCGCATCGATATCAGAACGTAGCACCATCAGCGGACCGTTTTCACGGCCTATTTCCGCGACTAAACCGGTTTTGAGCGGCAGATCCAGCACGCGAATCTGGTGTTTCTCTAATTGCTGACGAATACGTGCGGTGGTTTCAAACTCTTGATTGGAAAGCTCGGGAAAACGGTGCAGTTCGTGGCGGAAAGCGATCAGCTGTTCGCCTAAGGTGTCGAGTGATTGGCTCATGCTTTTACTCCTTGTTGCGCCGCCTGGCGTGTTAACCACGCATCGTGGGCAGCTTCATCCAGTACTTTCTTCATATATTGCGTGATGTGGCCTTTGCCGAGATCGGTGGTGTGCATCAGCTGGAAACCGCGCTTTTTGTACATCTCGATCAGCCACGGATGGCTGTTGGCGGTGCCGAGCGACACTGCGGGGGCGCGTAACTGGCCCAGCAGAATCTCCTGCTCAAGGCGATCCTGCACCTGACGGCCATATTGCTTGCCGGGATAATCGGGATGCGCGCCAAACCAGCCGATGTGCGGCAGGCCAAACGGGCCGGGCAGCGGTCCCCACGGATAACGTACGGTAACGGATGAGACCATCACCTCATCGGCATACAGGGCATAAACACCGTGGCTTTGCAGATGACGCAACGTTTTGGCAAGGTCGGCGGTTGCGGCATCAAACTTGATGCCCAGCGCCAGCGTAGGCGCATACGCGGCATGCATCAGCGCCTGATAAGTTTCCACCTCGTCTTCTCTGACCTGACGAAATTCAAGTGACATAGACATCCCCGGAAAAATATGCGCTTTTGTAGGGTCGCCATTAATGGCGACCTAACAGGCGTCCATACAAAAGAGATCAGATTACCAGCAAAGCCATTCCCCGCTATATGTGAAAAATAACTAAGCTAATGCGAATTTGTGAAAATGAAATCACCCCTTTTGCATTGCTTAAATCGTTATTTACCGTAGTATGCAGAAAACACATAGCGCTATAACTATTCTGTATTAACCCTCTGAATTATCTTAATTTAATCCGTTATAGCCTTATTCTTAATCAGGGTGACGCCGTGTTAGCGATCAAATCTCCGCGTGCATATGCACATGAATCCGGTTTGCGTGCGCGCGCCGGAGAATTTATCAAACCTTACGCTTCCCATATTCGCATCTTTACTTCTCCTCGCGCATGGCAGGCGGTTAATCCGGAATTAACTCAGAGCCTTGAAGCCAATGCTATTCGCTGGGAAATAGAGTATCTGACCGGTGAATGCACCGATGCCGCGATTGAAACCCTGAAGCAAAATGTCGAGCAGCAGGGCGCTGAACTGCTGTTTGCGGTCGGCGGCGGACGCGTGCTGGATGCAGCGAAAGCGGTTGGCAGCCAACTGCCCGATCTCAAAGTAATCAACTTCGCCACGGTTGCGGCGACCTGCGCTGCCTGGTCACCGGTAGCGATTGTTTACAATGAGCAGGGCGGCCATGTGCGCAGCCAGCCGCTGGGCAAAATGCCGGATTTAGTGTTGGTGGATAGCGAGATTATCGCGCGCAGCGATGTGCGCTATCTGAAGGCCGGCATCGTTGATGCGCTGGCAAAATATTACGAGTTCTACCCTTACCAGCGTAACAATCCCAACGATCTGGCGCTGGATCTCAAAGTAATGACCGCCAAACGCGCGCTGGACCTCTATCGCGATCTGGGTGCAGCGGCGGTTGCCGCTAACAAACAGCAGATTGTCACGCCGGAACTGGTGAAAATCATCGATGCCAACATCGTGTTGGCCGGATTAGCCAACAGCGTGCGCGATGTGTTGCCCACGCCTGGTTTTGCCCACGCCATTCACAATCGTCTGACACATCAGCCGGAACTGCACGAATGGCTGCACGGCGAAAAAGTGGGTTATAGCCTGCTGGTGCAATCGCTGATTGAGCATAACGGCGTGCCGGATGCCGATTTGCTGGCGCTGCTGCGCGAGTACGATATGCCGCTGACCTTAGCGCCGCTAACCGGCGACCGCAGGGCGACGATCCGTACCATCGCGGAACAAATCAAATTCCCGGCGGCCAGCGCCGAACGTCTGCCATTCCGCATCTCTGCTGATGCGCTGGAACAGGCGCTACTGGCGACCGAGAACACGTTTTAAATCGCACCACTTTTAATTGACCAGGACAAATTAATGGCTAACTCACAACAACAACGCCGCATCCGTTTAGGCCTTTTCGTGCAGCCGGTTGGACAACACGTCAGCGGCTGGCGCCTGACGGAAAAGCTCGGCGATCCGACCGATATTGACTGGCTGATCACCATCGCCAAAAAAGCCGAAGCCGGTAAATTCGATCTGTTCTTCGTCGGCGATGCGCTGGCCACCAGCATGTATCGCCTGCCATCGACTATGGCGCGCCTTGAGCCGCTGACCATGCTGTCGGCGCTGGCGGTCAACACCAAACGCATCGGTCTGGCGGCCACCGCGTCCACCACCTTCAGCGATCCGTTCACCATGGCGCGCAGCTTCTCCTCGCTGGATCACATCAGCCGTGGTCGCGCCGCGTGGAACGTGGTGACTTCGTTCTCTGCCGATGTGGCACGCAACTTTAGCCGCAACGATATGCCGAACCACGCCGAGCGTTATGCGCGTGCGCGTGAATTCCTCGAAGTAGCGGAAAAACTGTGGGCCGGCTGGGAAGAGGGCGCGGTGCAGCCGAATAAAGAGACCGGCGCGTACTTTGTTGATGACAAAATCCAGCCGATTAACCACCAAGGCGAGCACTTCCAGGTGCAAGGTCCACTGAACATCACCCGCTCACCGCAAGGTCGTCCGGTGATTATCGAAGCCGGTTCGTCCGCCGATGGTCAGAAACTGGCGGCGGAAACCGCTGAAGTGATCTTCACCGCTGCGGCCAGCCTCGAAGAAGCGCAAACCTTCTATCGTTCGCAGAAAGATCAGGTGATCGCCGCCGGTCGTAATCCGGATCACGTGGTGATTATGCCGGGCGTGATGCCGATTGTTGGCCGCACGCGTGAAGAAGCCAAAGCGCTGTGGAAAGAGCTCAACACGCTGGTGGATATCGAAAACGGTCTGCGTCAGCTGTCGCTGCGTTTCAGCATGGATCTCAGCCAGTTCCCGCTGGATGGTCCGGTGCCAGAAGTGCCGCTGGGTGAAGGTAACCAGAGCCGCGTTAAACTGATGACCGACATGGCGAAGCGTGAAAATCTGACGCTGCGCGAGCTGGCGGCAGTGGCGGCCGGTTCACGCGGACATCGCGTGATTGTCGGCACCGCTGAAGATATCGCCGATGATTTCGAGCTGTGGCTGAACGAGGGCGGCGCGGATGGTTTCAACATCATGCCAGCGATTATGTCCGAGCAGCTGGATCTGTTCGTTGAGCTGGTGATTCCGGAACTGCGCCGTCGCGGCCTGTTCCGTGATGATTACGAGTTCGCCACGCTGCGTGAAAACCTCGGTTTGCCAGTGGCTTAACCCATTCAGGAGCTCAACATGGTCACCTTATCCAGGCGTGTGCAGTCCGTGTCGCTCTCTGCCAATGCTGCGGCGCGTCAACTGACGCGCCAGCTAAAAGAGCAGGGCGTCGATATTCTCGATCTCACCACCGGTGAGCCAGATTTTGATACGCCACAGCACATTCGTCAGGCGGCGGTGGCGGCGATGGAAGCCGGTGAAACCCGCTACACGCCAACCAACGGCACCACGCCGCTGCGCAAAGCGGTGCTGTCCAAATTGAAAAATGAAAACCAGCTGGATTACGAGCTGGCGCAGATCTGCATTGCCAACGGCGCCAAGCAGATTATCTTCAACGCTTTTGCCGCCACGCTGAATGAGGGCGATGAGGTGATTGTGCCGGTGCCGTACTGGCCGACCTTCCCGGATAGCGTGCGTTTCAACGGCGGCGAAGCGGTGCTGCTTGAGTGTCCGCTTGAGCAGGAATACAAGTTGCAGCCGCAGCAGCTGGCGCAGGCAATCACCAGCAAAACCCGCTGGCTGGTGCTGAACAATCCCGGCAATCCTTCCGGCATGGTGTACAGCGCTGATGAGCTGACCGCGCTGGCGACGGTGCTACGCGATCATCCTGATGTGCTGATTATGTTGGATGAACTCTACGAACATATTCTGTTTGATGGCCGTGAACACGTCAGCCTGCTGCACGTCGCGCCGGATTTAGCCGAGCGTATTCTGCTGGTGGGCGGCGTATCGAAAACTTACGCCATGACCGGCTGGCGCATTGGCTTCGGTGCCGGGCCAAAAGCCTTGATCGACGCAATGGTGGTGGTGCAGTCGCAAAACAGTTCCGGTGCCAGCGCCATTAGCCAGGCGGCGGCGGTGGCGGCGTATAACGGTGGACTCGACTTCCTGCCGCCGCAACGCACGGCTTATCAGGATCGCCGCGATGCGATTATGACGTTCTTAAAACCGGTGCAGGAAATTGACGTGCTCAATCCAGATGGCGCATTCTTTATTTTCTGCCGCTGCGCCGGTTTATTGGGCAAAACGCGTCCCGATGGCCAGAAGATCGAAAGTGAGCAAGATGTGATGAATTATCTGCTGGAGAGCGGTGTATCGGGCGTGGCGGGCAGTGCGTACGGCTTATCGCCTTATTTCCGCTTATCAATTGCCACTGATATTGCAACGGTGCGTGAAGCGGGTCGTAGAATTGCGCAGGCCTGTGCGGCATTAAGCTAATTCCTGCTAGATTCGCCAGATAATTCTTAGGTTTTATCTGGCGTCTTATCGCAATAACGTCAAGAGTAAATTAACAACTTTCCAACACGTCCTTCATCCCGCATAATGCGTTTTTTCATTATTTCCGGTTATTATTTCATGTCTAAATTATCTTTGAATCTCAATACCGCTTTGATTAGCGGCCTGGCTATTTTCGCGCCGCTGCAAGCTATGGCAAATACAGAAACTTCTCAGGCACCGATCATTATTCAGGGCGCGATGCCGGTTGAAGCCGAGCATTTCGCCGCCAAACTGGAAAACGCTAAAGAGCGTCAGATTGGCGAATGGCGTTTCTGGCAGGGCACGGTTGACGGTTATCCGGTAATTGTTTCTGAAACACTGAAAGGCATGTCAAATGTCGCGGCGGCGACCTCGATTGCAGCAGTGGAATTCAAACCTAAAGCCATCATTAATCAGGGCACTGCAGGCGGTCACGATCCGGCATTACATGTCTATGACATCGTCGTGGGCAAATATTCGGTCAACCTCGGCGCGTTTAAAACGCCACATAAGCTGCAAGGTGCGGGCAGTAATTCCGTTGAGTGGAAACCGATGGATTTGATGGCCTCAAAAGGCAGCGCGGGTGAAGATAAAAATGCTCACAGCATCCGCCAGTTTGCCGCCGATCCGCAGCTGATGAAAGCCGCCGAGCAGGCGATGCCGGCTTACACCAAAGGCAAAGTGGTGCAAGGCGTAATCGGATCGGCTGATGTGTGGAATAGCGAATTGGACCGTATTCGCTTCTTCCATGAGAACTTCAACACTTCCGTTGAGGAGATGGAAACCGCGTCGGCTGCGCAGATCTCATCGCTGTTTAATATCCCGTTTATCGGTATTCGTGTGTTATCTAACAACATCACCAATGACGGTAAGTATGATGCGCAAACAGGCATCGCTTGCCAGGATTATGTCTACGACGTTTTAAAAGCGTATATCAAACAGATTAACGCTCAGAAGTAATAAGTAAAAAACGCAGCACTTGTGCTGCGTTTTTTTGTTCACGCTCGGTACAGCATGCTGCTGATTAAATCAGGAAATCATCCATTGAACCGCCAGCTTCCAGCGCGGCTTTAATCGGTGAAGGCGTGCGGCCCTGGCCGGTCCACAATTTCTCATTACCCTGTTCGTCGATGAACTTATACTTGGCAGGACGCGGGGCGCGTTTCGATTTAGGTTTATTTTCCTGAGTATTTAATTGCGCCAGGTCACTAATATCGATACCGTCTTTCAACAACATCTCTTTATACAGCGCCAGTTTTTCTTCTTTTTCGCGCTGGGCTGCAGTTTCTGCTTCCGCTTCTTCACGGCGTTCTGCGACTACCACGGCGAATTTTTCCAGCATCTCTTCTAATGCTGCGACCTCAATATTACGTGCTTCGGCACGCAGCGTACGAAGATTGTTCAATGCGTTAAGTGCATCGCTCATGAAAAAATCCTTATTACTTATTGGACTGGTGTAAAGGAGAGCATTCTACGAGATTTTTTGCCAAATTAAAATAATCTGTCGTAGACAGAATTGTCCGGAAAATATCCGGACTATCAGACGTTTCTTTATATTGGCTGAGGTTTATCCAATCCTTTTGGCTTATTCACGTTATGTTTTGGAGTAATGAGAATAATAGTTGCTGCATTATTCAGCGTTTTAATGCGATCTGCGGGAAGGTCGCCATGAATGGCGACCCTACGACGATTTCGCGAGGTTTTCGTAGGGTGCGCATTCATGCGCACCACAATCGTAACTATGTTGGAATCTGTTCAATTTCACATAATTGCCCAAAATCCTTGCATGATCCTTCCTGAAAATAACGCTTATCAACTATTACTCGTTGAAGAATAAGGCGTTTCACCAAGTGTAAAAGTGTCAGTAAACCGGTAACAATTTCTTGCATTGTAAACCTTAATGCGTATATTTCTCATTTGCTTTCTTAACGGCTTCCTTACTGTCGTTCCTCTTTCAGACGTCAGCAGCGGTGCCGCAAAAAAATAACGAAAAGTTGATTGAGGAATGGTATGTCTTTCGAAGATTTGCGCGTCAGGAAACCCGGCAATGCACCTCAGCGCGCGTTGCGTCTCTCTTTACTGGCTATGATGGTTGCGTCGGGTATCGCGCAGGCAGCAGAGACCACCAACACCGAACAGACGCTGAACGTTGATGCCAGCGCTAATGCCGATCAGCAACAGCAGGCGGCACAGGATTACAGCGTACCGGTGACGCGTGCCGGGACCAAAATGGCGCTCACCGCGCGCGATATTCCGCAATCGGTTTCGATCGTCAGCAAACAGCGTATGGAAGACCAGCAGCTGCAATCGCTGAACGATGTGCTGGCAAACACCACCGGCATTCACGGCGTCTCGGGCGATATGGATCGTACCAACTACTATTCGCGCGGTTTCCTGATCGACAACTATATGACCGATGGCATTCCCACCGCCTTCGCCTCACGCTGGAACCTCGGCGATGCGCAGAGTGATATGGCGCTGTATGAGCGGGTAGAAGTGGTGCGCGGCGCCACCGGCTTGCTGACTGGCCCAGGCAACCCCTCCGCTTCGATCAACATGGTGCGCAAGCACGCCGATAGCAAAGAGTTTACCGGCAGCGTTTCAGCCAGCTACGGCAGCTGGAACAAACAGCGTTATGTTGCCGATCTCTCTGCGCCGCTGTCCGCCGAAGGTAACGTGCGTGGTCGCCTGGTGGCGGGTTATGAAGATAGAAACAGCTTTATTGAACGCTACGGCGCAGATAAAAAATTCGTCTATGGCGTGGTTGATGCTGATTTGACCGATTCCACTAAATTGTCGGTCGGTTACGAATTCAGCCAGGTTAACACCGATTCGCCAATGTGGGGCGGCTCCCCGCGCTGGTATACCGATGGCTCACAAACAAAGTTGCGTCGAGGTTACAACACCGCGCCAGACTGGGCTTACAACAACAAAGAAAACAAAAAAGTCTTTGTTAACCTGCAGCAAAACTTCGATAACGGCTGGAACATCACGCTTAACGGCACGCACAACGAAATGTTCCTCGACAGCAAACAGCTGTATATCGATGGCTTCTTCGATAAAACCACCGGCGCGGGCTCTTCTTCTTACGCCGGCTATCCGGTTATCGGCGGCACTGGCTACAACACTGGCAAACGTAAAGTGGATGCAGTGGATGCCTTCGCCAGCGGCCCGTATGAATTATTGGGACGTCAGCATGAGCTGATGATCGGCGTTAACTACAGCCGTCAGGACAACAAGTATTACAGCTCGTGGGAGAATATCTCCTCAGAAGAGCTGGGCAACTTTAATAACTACAATGGCGACTTCCCTGAATCCAACTGGGATCCGCGCGAACCGGCGTCAGATACGCAGCTGGTTCGTCAGAAATCTGCTTATCTGGCAACCCGCATCTCGCTGGCCGATCCGCTACATGTGATTCTGGGTGCCCGCTACACCAACTGGAATCGTCAGACGCTGAGCGAAGAAATGGAGAAGAACAATATCACGCCGTACGGTGGTGTGATTTGGGACTTCTACGACAACTGGTCCGCGTATGCCAGTTACACTTCAGTGTTCCAGCCGCAGGATTTTCAGGATGCGTCTGGAGCCTTCCTGGCGCCGGTGATTGGCAAGAACTACGAAGCGGGTGTGAAATCAGACTGGTTTAACAGCCGCCTGACTACCTCCGTTTCTGTGTTCCGCACCGAGCTGGACAACGTTGGCGAAGCGACCGGAGAAACTAACCCGGAGACGGGCAATGCTATCTATGTTGGTAAGAAAGGTGTGGTTAGCCGTGGCGTAGAGTTTGAAGTCAACGGCGCGGTAACCGATAACTGGCAGATGACCTTCGGCGGTACCAGCTACGTAGCGGAAGATGCCAACGGTGATCGCTATAACTCGAACCTGCCACGCACCTCATTCAACCTCTTCACCAGCTATCGCTTGCCGATGCTGGATCAGTTGACCCTGGGCGGCGGCGTGACCTGGCAGTCGAAAACCTACGGCGACATTGGCGGTCCAGACGGTGAAGGCACCTGGCGCGCACGTCAGGGCAGCTACTCAGTGGTGGATCTGTTCGCACGTTACGATGTCACAAAAAACGTCTCGTTACAGGCTAACATCAACAACCTGTTCGACAAAGAGTATGATACCAACGTCAGTAACGGCGGCATCGTTTACGGCGAGCCACGTAACTTCTCGGTTTCGGCGACTTATCGTTTCTGATGAAAATGCTGGGTGAGCGTAATGCGCACCCAGCATTCTCAGCGGTCGCCATTTATGGCGACCTTTGCTAAACCTTCATCCACTCCGCAATAATCTGCCCATACAACTGCTCGGCTTCACCCAGCTTACTCACCAGACAATACTCATCGGTTTGATGTGCCATCGTCGGTTCGCCCGGACCTAAAATAATGCACGGCGGATGGCCCAGCGCCGGCAGCAGCAACGAGGCATCGGTAAAGTACGGCACCACGCGCGCCTCTAATGGCTGCTCAAAAAACGCCTGACAATGATGATAAACCGACTGAATCCACCGATTCTCTCCGGAACTCAATACCGCAGGCAGATCAACCAAGGTAGTAACGTGCACCTCTTCGCCCAGCAATTCGCCTAACTGCTGGCGAATGGTGGCGTGTTGCAGGTTTGGCGCGCTGCGGATATCGACATCAAATGCCGTGCGATCCGGTACCGAATTAATATTCAGGCCACCCTGAATTCGCCCAACGTTCAGCGTCGGTTGCTTCATTAAAGGATGCGGCGCGCCGGGCGAGAAGTGGCGGATTTTGCCTAACGCGTCGGCGGCAAGATAAATGGCGTTAATGCCCAGCTCTGGCATCGCGCCGTGCGCGGTTTTCCCGCGCGTCTCGCAGCGCAGCCACAGAGCGCCTTTGTGACCAATCACCGGATAATTTGCTGTTGGTTCGCCAACGATCAGCGCCCCAATTTCCGGTAACCTGCCCGCTGCAATCAGCGCCTGCGCGCCATCGCAGCCGGTCTCTTCACCGCCGGTAATCAACATCACCACGCCGCGCCCGGCGAGAATCGCCTGCTGTTGCTCGATGCAGGCGAGGGCAAAAGCGGCGATGGCCGCTTTCATGTCACTCGAACCGCGCCCATAAAGCCGATCGTCTGCCACTTCCGAACCAAAAGGATCGTGCTGCCAAGGCTGATTGCCGAGCGGCACGGTGTCGAGATGGCCGGTAAACGCCAGCGGTTTGCCCGGCGCGCTGCCGCGCATCTGCGCCACCAGATTGCTGCGACCTTCGCCAAACGAAGAGAGCTGCACCTCAAAACCCTGTTCGCTGAGCCATGCGGCAAAAAAAGCCATGCAGGCGGCTTCGTTGCCAGGCGGATTAATGGTATCGAAGCCGAGCAGTTGCTGTGCGAGTGCCAGTGACGCGGGCTGCATCAGGCGCGCTCCGTCAGCCAGTCGAAGCAGTTAATCCATAGCTGGCGATAGCCGGGCCAATGGGTAAACTCTTCCGGCAACCAGTGCGCCGACATATCGCTGGTCCACACCAGCGAACGGCCTTGCTGATATTCCCGCACCGCTAATAAAGGATGCGACGTCCCGGCGACGGTCGCCAGTAGCGTACCTTCGGGCTGCATCTCCACTTCGTTGTAACCGAGCATCCACGGCCATTCGCCGGAGATGTTTTCGAACAGCGCGTGCGATTGTGTCTTTTCTAGCGTGGAACCTTCCGGCGTTTCAATGCGGTCATCCCAGGCGAGGCAGCGCACCGGCAACACTTTTTCCACCAGCGTATTACGGAAGCGCGCGCCGCCATTGATGCCCTGAAAACTGAAGTAACCGCCAATCATCATCAGGCTGCCGCCTGCGGCAACGTAATCGTGGATTAATGCCAGTCGATTAGCAGTGCGACGGCTTTTCAGCCAGGTATCGGGATGCAGCAGCAGCGTGTTGGCACCAATATCCGACAGGATAATTACATCCCACTTTTGCAGCCCTTCCAGCGTCAGCGGGAAGTCGGTGGCGGCGGCATGCGCAGGCATGTGGGTAATGGCGTACTCGCTATCTTTCAGCGCCGCGATAAAATCGCTGGCACCGCTGTGCCAGGTGGCGGTCGAGAACTGGTCAAAGCCTTTAATGTGGTTCGAGGTGCTGGTCCAGGATTCGCCCACCAGCAAGACTTGTTTCTGCATGATATTTTCCCTTTTACCCGCCAAATACGCGCTGCGGATTAGCAATCATTAAGGTTTCGAGTTGTTCGCCGCTGACGCCGTGACGTTTCAGACGCGGGACAAAATGTTTGAGTATGTAGCCATAACCGTGGCCGCCAAAGCGCGTCAGCATGGTTTTCAGGAACACATCCTGCGACAACAAAATTTGCTGGATGTAGCCGTCATCAATCAGTTCGCAGATGGCGCGGGCGTTCTCTTCATCGGAAGGCGATTGCGCGGATTCATCGGCGTAGTAATAGCTCATGCCGATCATGTCGTATTCCAGGAACACGCCGCGATCGGCCAGTTCGCGCTGATAGCTTTTATCGGCAAAGCTGGGATTCATGTGGCACAGCACGGTGTGACGCAAATCGGCGCCTTCCTGCTGCAGAATATCCAGCACTTTGTGGCCTAAACGTTCCCAACCCGGCAGATGCACCTGAATCGGCACGCCGGTCGCCGCACTGGCACGTCCGGCGGCGCGCAGCGACTTCTCTTCATCGGCGGTAAAGCGGCTGGAGATACCGATCTCGCCGATCAATCCGGCAATCACCTCGGGTTTCTCTGCTGCGCCGCCAAGGTCAAAAATCAGCTTCTCGCTGAGTTGCTCAACGCTAATGCTCTTCACCCATTCCGGATGCGACGGCTCCAGATATAAACCGGTGCCCATCACGATGTTAAGCCCGGTTAAGCGCGCAATGCGTTGCAGCCCTTTGGGATCGCGCCCAATGCCAATATTAGTGGGATCAACGATGGTTTCGCCACCCAGCGCGCGGTACTTCATCAGCTCGTCAATCGCCATGTCGACATCAAACAGCTGGCAGTTATCGCGGCTCATCAACGGATTCATGTTGAGTTCGCCGAGGTTCTCCATTTTGACCGGCATCTCAGCGATATGACGATCGCTGCAACAGCAGGGCGGCACCCATTTGCCGGAAGCATCCAGCAGAATGTGTTCGTGCATCAAGGTGACGCCCATCTCGGCCAGCGGCAGCGGCCCCAAAACCGTCATCACATGCCCACTGCTCACGCCGAGCGGTAACGGATCCGCGTGGCGAAAAATTGATCCTTTCATCAGCTATCCTTTTGCCGGTGCGCGGGTGGGATTGAGAATGCGGGTGTTGAGCCAGATGGCAAGCAGGATGATGGTGCCGGTAGCAATTTGCGTATAGAACGGCGAGATGTGCGACAGGATCAGCCCGTTCTGGATAATCGCAATCGACAGTGCGCCCAGCAGCGTGCCGATAATGGTGCCGAAGCCACCAAACAAGCTGGTGCTGCCGAGCACCACGGCGGCGATCACCTGCAACTCAAAGCCTTCGCCCTGATTGGATGAGCCGCTGCCGAGACGCGCGGTGATGATCATCCCAGCCAGCGCCGCCGCCATGCCGCTGATAATGTAGACTTTCATGGTGACCGCTTTGGTATTGATGCCGCTGCGGCGCGCGCCTTCGGCATTCGAACCAATCGCCGTCACGTAGCGACCAAAGCGCATGTGGTTAAGCACAATATGTCCGGCAAACAGCACCACAATGCCAATCAGCGCTGGCATCGGGATGCCCAGTACCCACGCGCGGCCCATAAAGGTAAACAAGCTGTCGGCCGGAACCGGAATCGAGTAACCCTGAGTAACCAGCAGCGCAATCCCGCGTACTACGGCTAACGTAGCTAAGGTGACGATAAACGCCGGAATCCCCTCAAAGGCGATAAAGAAGCCATTGATGGCGCCGACCAATCCGCCCAGCAGCAGCCCGCCAATTAACACCACCGGCCACGGCAATCCCCAGTTATTCAGCGCGATAGCCGAAAGCGCGCCCACCAGCGCCAGCGTCGAACCCACCGACAAATCAATGCCGCCGGTGGTGATCACCAGCGTCATCGCGGTGGCAACGATCAGCAGCGGGGCGCTTTGGCGAATGATGTTCAGCCAGTTGGTGCTGGAGAGAAAGTTGCTGGTGATCAGCGAAAACACCACGCAGCAAAAGATGAAAAACAGCGCAATGCTCACCACGCCCGAATGGTTGTGCAGCAGGCGACGCGGTAGCGAATGCTGGATCATGCGCGAACTGCTTAAATTCATGATGCTCATCCCGTTACCTCAGTGTGCAGCCGCTGAGTGAGCGGTAAATTTCTCACCCACGATCAAATTAACGATATCGCCTAGGCTGGTATCCGCCACGCGCCGATCCGCCACGTTGGTGCCTTCGTACATCACCATAATGCGATCGCATACCAGGAACAGATCCTGCAGGCGATGGGTGATGAGGATGACGCTGACACCGCGCGCTGAGACGCGGCGGATCAGCTCCAGCACCGCTTCGACTTCCGCCACCGCTAATGCGGCGGTCGGTTCATCCATGATCAGCACTTTGGGTTCGAATGCGGCGGCGCGCGCGATGGCAATCGCCTGACGTTGTCCGCCCGACAAATTGCGCACCAGCAAACGCGTGTCCGGAATCGAAATGCCCAAACCCTTCAGCATCTCGCGCGCTTCGGCGTGCATTTTCGCCTGATCGAGAAAGGGAATGCCGAGCACGCTTTTCATCGGCTCGCGGCCCATAAACAGATTGCCGGCGACGTCCACCGTGTCGCAAAGCGACAGATCCTGATAAACCATTTCGATATGGCAGCGGCGCGAATCGGCCGGATTGGTGAAGTGTTGCTGTTCACCGTCGATGCGAATGCTGCCGCTGGTGGGCACCACCGCGCCAGAAAGCACTTTGGTCAGCGTCGATTTACCCGCGCCGTTGTCGCCGACTAAGCCCAGCACTTCGCCCGGTGCCAGTTGCAGATTGACGCCGCGAAGAGATCGGATCGAACCGTAAGTTTTGGTGATGTTAATCATCTCTACCCGCGCTGGGGTAGCGTGTGGCTGCTGCATCTGAACACTCCCAATCGGTTACCGGGAACTTTGCCTGTTAGCGCGAAAATGGCTTAACTGACACGATTTACAGTCTAGTAAACCGGTTTACCTGTCAGTTAAATCAGTGGCCGCACTTCCAGAGCAATGGGTTACAACGATATTTGTTTGCCGCTGGGAACGTTGCAGCTTCTGTGCCAGGTTAGAATTTAGTCAGTTTAGTCTGCATTAAACGCAAGAAGATTCAGCAGGTTAAAATTTTATTGTTGAGTAAACCGGTTTACTTCGAAGTACTGAACATCGCTTCATTGATCAACTTTTGCGCCAAATCTGTGCAATTTTGCGCCATGGTGGATCAGGGCAGGCGGATTTGGATCGAATCGCGTCCCACCCATTCAACGGGTAAGCGTGTTTCCAGCGGGATATTCACGTCGTTATTCAGCAGGCGCAGCATAATGTCCACGGCGGTATAACCCAGTTCCCGCGCGGGTTGGCGAATGGTGGAGATACGCGGCTGCGTCAGGTCGGTGTAGTTGGCATCATCAAAGCCGACCAGCGAAAGCGCTTCCGGTGCCTGTAAGCCACTGGCGCGCAAACCGTCCAGCAATCCCAGCACCAGATAATCGCTGGCCGCAAACACCGCAGAAGGGCGAGGCGACTGACTGAATAGCCGCTGCAAAGCCTGTTGGCCAAACTCACGTTCGTAGTTGCCGTACATCACCCATTCGGCAGGAACCGACAAACCGGCCTGCTTCATGGCGGTGCAGAAGCCGAGATAACGTTCGCGCACGCTCATCAACTGTTCCGGGCCACCAATAAAGGCGATATGACGATGTCCGGCGGCGATCAGCTGTTCGGTGGCGATGCGTCCGCCTTGTACGTTGTCGGCAAACACCTTCGGCACGCTGCTGCCGGGAATATCCTCATCCAGCAACACGATATGCTGATGGCGCTGAATCTCTTTACGCAACACGCCGTTATCCGGCCGGTTGGTGGTGAACAGCAGGCCATCAACCTGACGCGTATCCAGCCAGCGAATGAACTGCGCTTCTTTGTCGGGATTGTTGCGGGTGATGCACAACACCAAACTGTAACCGCGCGCCGACGCCGCTTCTTCTGCGGCATCGGCCAGTTCAGCAAAGAAGGAGTTGGTGATATCGGGCAGCACCAAACCCAGGGTTTCGCTACCGCCTTTGCTCAGACGTCGTGCCAGGCTGTTGCCGCGATAATCGAGTTGGCGAATCGCCGCTTCGATGCGGTCAATCGTCTCCTGCGGCAAGACGATGCTGTGATTCATATAGCGAGAGACCGTGGCTTTGGAAAGCCCGGCTAATTGTGCCACGTCGGATAACAACACGCGTTTTGAATTCATGTTCCTCGCCATCTGGATCATCTTGTGGTTGCTGCAAGGTAGCCGTAAGGTCGCCATTAATGGCGACCCTACTAACCGGGCTGTCGTAGGGGCGCCATTTATGGCGACCTTGCAACACAACGCACTGCATCCGTATCTCTAACACACTTAAGCGCAGCTGATACAGCGCTTTCAATTACACATTGCTGCTTAAATAAACACTTGACAAAAAAAGTTACTCAGCGAATTGTATGCACAGTTTACCGCATTACCGGGAATTCATTCCCAAACCGACTTAAGTTATTTCATCAGGTATTCCTAACGGATGGGTTACCGAAACAAACTTAAGCAGGTCGCTTTAATCACACCATCGATATTTGCCCGCCAAAAATAATCTCAGCATCTTAACGCTGGGAAACGCTGATTATTATTTATTCCCGACGAGGAACACCATGATGTTATCTTTCACCGGAAAACTGCGTTCATTGGTTTTGGCATCCACCTTAATTTCTGCGGGTTCATTTTCATCCCTGGCGCAGGCCGCGCCGACTTATGCATTGGTGCAAATTAATCAGCAGGCGCTGTTTTTTAATCTGATGAATCAGGGCGCACAAGAAGCCGCAAAAGCCAGCGGTAAAGATCTGGTTATCTTTAACGCGACCGATAATCCGGTGGCGCAGAATGATGCGATCGAAAACTATATTCAGCAAGGTGTGAAAGGTATTTTGGTTGATGCGATAGACGTCAACGGCATTATGCCCGCCATTAAAGAAGCCGCCGCGGCTAAAATTCCGGTCATCGCCATTGATGCGGTATTACCGGCCGGTCCACAAGCGGCACAGGTTGGCGTAGATAATCTCGAAGGCGGCAAAATCCTCGGTAAATATTTCGTCGATTACGTGGCGAAAGAGATGGGCGGAAAAGCGCGTCTCGGCATTGTTGGCGCGTTGAACTCGGCAATTCAGAACCAGCGCCAGAAAGGCTTCGAGGAGACGATCAAAAGCAACAGCAAAATCACCGTTGCCGATGTGGTGGATGGCCAGAATATTCAGGACAACGCCATGACGGCTGCGGAAAACCTGATCACAGGCAATCCCGATTTAACCGCGATTTACGCCACCGGAGAACCGGCATTGCTGGGTGCGATTGCGGCGGTGGAAAACCAAGGCCGCCAGAAAGATATCAAAGTATTTGGCTGGGATCTGACGGCCAAAGCCATTAGCGGTATTGATGGCGGCTACGTCACCGCCGTGTTGCAGCAGGATCCGAAAAAGATGGGTGAAGAGGCGCTGAAAGCCCTCAACGCGCTCTCTGAAGGCAAAACGGTGAGCAAAACCATTCTGGTGCCGGCCACCGTGGTAACCAAAGCGAACGTTGATACCTACCGTCCGCTGTTTAAGTAACCGATCACTCGCTGCGCGTGGCCAGCAGCGCAGCGAGTTCCTGCTGGTTGGGAAAAGCGTTAACGGTGCCGGTACGACTCACGGTAATAGCGGCAGCCTGGCTGGCATGCTGCAGGGCAAGCGCATCGGGCTCCACGCCGCGCAGGAGCGAGGAGGCGAGCAGCACGGCGAGAAAGGTATCTCCCGCGCCGGTGCTGTCCACCGCGTTCGCCGGTGATGCTGAACAGAAGTGGCGCTCGGTTTCCGTGATCAGCCACGCACCTTGCGCGCCTTGGGTGATCACTAAGCTGCTCACGCCAGCCGGTTGTAGCAGCTCAGCTTCCAGCTGGTTAACCACCGCGATATCCACCAGCGGCCAAAGTTGGGCGAAGTCAGGATTGACCGGCGAGGGATTAAATACCGTTTTCATGCCGTTGGCTTTTGCCCACATAAAAAGAAGACGGGTTTTCTCAACCGAGAAGTTGCCCTGTTGCAGCAATATATCGCCTTTCTGCACATCGGCTAAAAAAGGCAACATCTGTTCGACGGTTAATGCATCTGCCGCTGCGGTAGTGGTAATAATGGCATTGTCGCCATCGCTGCTGTTGAGAATAATTGAGGAGTCGCTGTGTGGTGAATAATATTCAGTGGGATATAGTTTAACCGGCTCATGCGCTATTTTTTCACGCAGCCATTGTCCGTTACTGTCGTGACCGACTGCGGCAATTAATTTTGTCTCGAGACCACAACGTGCAATAACAATCGCCTGATTAGCGCCTTTGCCGCCAATATCCTGCGAGATTTTTACGCCGTGAATCGACGCGCCTTTTTGCGGCAAGTCGCCAATCGACCAGGTTTCATCAACAACAATATTCCCTGCAACATAAATTTGCATAATGGTTCTCGTTAATAAGGTGGAGAAGATGGTTTCTATATCAGCAGGAAAAGCCAGCGCAATACAAGATATTTTTTCCAGAAAGAAAGCTGTGATTGGTGTGGTGCATTGCGATGCTTTTCCGGGTGCGCCTAAATATCGAGATAAACCGCTTTCGGCTATTATTGATCGTGCGCTACGCGATGCCGATAATTATATTTCCGGTGGCATGCACGGTTTGATTATTGAAAACCACGGTGATATTCCTTTTGCCAAACCGGACGATATTGGACCGGAAACCGCTGCCTTTATGGCGGTGATCACCGAAAAGATTCGCGAGCGTTTTGGCGTGCCGTTGGGCATTAACGTATTGGCGAACGCCGCCATTCCGGCCTTCGCCACCGCCTTAGCCGGTGGCGCGGATTTTGTGCGTGTCAATCAGTGGGCCAACGCCTATATCGCCAACGAAGGCTTTATTGAAGGTGCGGCGGCGAAAGCGTTGCGCTATCGCAGCCAGCTGCGCGCCGAACACATCCGCGTGTTTGCCGACAGCCACGTCAAACACGGCAGCCACGCGATTGTTGCCGACCGTTCGATCCAGGAGCTGACGCGCGACGTCGATTTCTTTGAAGCCGATGCGGTGATCGCCACCGGACAACGAACCGGCGACAGCGCCACGCTGGATGAGATCGACGAAATCCGCGCCGCCACCGAGCTGCCGCTGCTGGTCGGTTCCGGCGTCACGCCCGCCAACGTTTGCCAGATTCTGGGTCGCACCCAAGGTGTGATCGTCGCCAGCACCCTGAAAGTCGACGGCGTTTGGTGGAACGAGGTTGAGCTGGAACGCGTGAAGCACTTTATGTCCGTAGCGCAAGCGGCGCTGGAGGACGCGTAATGAACAGTTTCACTGACCAGCTTTTGCAACAGCACGACAAACTGTGGCAGGCGATGCAGCAGCATCCGTTTGTGCTGGATATCGAGCGCAATCAGCTGCCCGACGCGGTGTTTAATCGCTATCTGGTGTTTGAAGGCAACTTCGTCGCCACCGCCATCAATATCTTTGCGCTGGCGGTGAGCAAAGCGCCGGATATCCGTCAGCAGCGCTGGTTAATCGGTGTGTTGAATGCGCTGGTGGACACGCAAATCGCCTGGTTTGAGGAGGTGCTGGCGCGCCGCAACATCAACCCAATGGATTATCCCGACGATCTGCCCGGCGTCACCGCGTTCCGCGATGGCATGTTTACCGTGGCAAAGCAGGGCAGTTTTGCCGAAATCCTCACGCTGATGTTTGGTGCCGAGTGGATGTATTACCACTGGTGCGCGCGCGTCAGTGCCCAGCCGCTGCTGGATGACGACATCCGTCATTGGGTCGATATGCATGCCGAAGAGGAGTTTTACCAGCAGGCGCTGTGGCTAAAAACCGAGCTGGATCGCACTGCGCTGGCGTTGGCGGAAGAGGAAAAGCAGCGCTTGTCCGATCTCTACGCGCAGGTGCTGCAGTGGGAAATCGATTTCCACAGCGCCGCCTATCTCAGCGGCGGGGAGGCGAGATGAGCAGCTGTTTTATTGAAGCGCGCAACATCTGCAAACGCTTTGGCGCCTTAACCGCCCTTAATCAGGTCAATCTCAGCATCCATCGCGGTGAAGTGCTGGCGCTGCTGGGCGACAACGGCGCAGGGAAATCGACCTTCACCAAAGTGCTGTCGGGCGCCTACAGCGCCAGCGATGGCGAACTGTGGATCGATGGCAAAGCAGTGAAATTCACCTCGCCGCGCCAGGCATCCGAACACGGCATCGCCACCATTTATCAGGAGCTGGCGCTGGCGGAGAACCTCAGCATCGCGGAAAACGTATTTCTAGGCCGTGAACTCAAGCGGCGCGTGCTGGGCATTCCTTTTCTGCGCCGCAAGGAAATGCGCGAGCAGGTCGATCAGCTATTAAAGGATCTTGATGCGCACATCTCCGATGCCGAAGCCTCGGTTGGCAGCCTTTCCGGCGGACAGCGCCAGGCGGTGGCGATCTGTCGCGCGCTCAACCTCAACGCGCAGCTGGTGATCATGGATGAACCGACCGCCGCGCTGGCGGTAGCCGAAACGCAGAAGGTTTTGCAGTTGACGCGAAAACTCGCCGCACGCGGCTGCGCGGTGGTGCTGATCAGCCACAACATCAGCGATGTGTTCGCGGTTGCCGATCGCATGGTGGTGTTTCGCCGTGGGCGAAAAATTGCCGAGCGCCGTCACGCCGAAACCTCGCCCGATGAAATCGTTTCATTAATTACCGGAGCGCATCCCGATGCGCGCGCCTTTGAGAATCAGTAATTGTTGTGCCATTAACCCAGGGGAAATAAAGATGCGTCGAATTACCACTGCAGTCTGTTCTCTCTCATTACTGTTTTCAGGTTATGCCCTCGCCGCCGAGAAAGTGGCCTTTGTGCCGCAGATCATCGGCATTCCCTACTTTCAGGCGATGGAAGCGGGCGGTAAACGCGCGGCCAGCGATCTGGGCGTTGAGTTCGTGTATAGCGGTCCGGTGGATACCAATCCGATGGATCAATTGCAGATCGTGCAGAACCTGATTGCGCAGAAGGTGAATGCGATTGGCATCAGCGTGCTCGATGCGTCCAGCATCGCGCCGGTACTGGCGCAGGCGAAAGCCAACAATGTGCATCTGTTTACCAGCGACAGCGACGCGCCCGACAGCGGACGTCCGGTTTACGTGGCGCAGGCCACTGATCAGGGTTTAGGTGACACCATCATTGATGAGATGGTCAAGCGTGTCGGCGATCACGGAAAAATCGGCATCGTCTCCGGCGAAGCCACCGCCTCCAACCTCAACAGCTGGATTGGCTTTATGCAACAGCGGGTGAAGAGTAAATATCCCCATATCACCTTATTGAAACCGCAATACGCTGGCGGCTCCGCCAGCCGCGCGGCGCAGATCGCCACTGATTTGATGTCGGCCAATCCGGATATCAAAGGCTTGATCGCCATGGCCTCCACCACATGCCCCGGCGTGGCGCAGGCGATTGAGACCGCAGGTAAAAATGACAAGGTAATCGGCAGTGGTTTCTGCAGCCCGAACACCGCGCGCGCCTACCTGAAAAGCGGGGCCTTTGGTTACACCGTGTTGTGGGATCCGGAGAAGCTCGGCTATCTCACCGTCTGGGCGGGCAAACAGCTGATTGATGGCAAAGCTTTCAGCGCGGAAAACCGCGTGCCGGGCTTCGCCGAACCGGTGAAGTTTGACAGCAAAACCGGTGTGCTGCTGCTCGGTTCGCCAGCGGTGTTCACCAAAGAGAATGTCGATCAGTTCAAATTCTAACGGGGCTTCGCATGCACATGACTTCACGGGAGATCGCCTTGCTGGCGATTGCCCTGTTAGCCAGCGCCGGTTTTTCCTGGTTTTCACCCTGGTTCGCCACTGTCGATAACCTGCTCACCATTCTGCGCAACAGCAGTGAACTGCTGCTGATTGCGCTGGGCATGACGCTGGTGATCGCTATGGGCGGCGTTGATGTTTCGGTTGGCGTGGTGATGGGCGTTGCCGCATGGGGCGTCGGCCAGCTGTTGCTGCTGCAATCGCCGTGGCTAGCGGCAATCGGCGGTCCGCTGCTCGGCTTGCTACTCGGTTTAATCACCGCGCTGGTGGTGGTGATGGGCCGCATCCCGGCGATTGTTGGCACGCTTGGTCTGTTCGGCGTGTGGCGCACTGGATTGTTTGCGCTGCTCGGTGGGCAGTGGTTATCGGGATTGCCCGGCAGCTTAACCAGCGGCCTGATGCATCCGCTGCTGGGATTGCCGGTGATGGCGTGGGTCATCGTGCTGGTGTGGGCTGGCGTCTGGCTGGTGTTACGTCACATGCCTTACGGTTTGTGGCTGCTGGCGGCGGGCAACTCGGAGGAGAAAGCGCGGCTGGCAGGCATTCCGGTCACTCAGGTACGCATCGCAACCTTCATGATCAGCGGCCTGCTGTGCGGCATCGCTGCGACCTGCTACATCGCCACCTATCGCAACGTCGAAATGACGGTTGGCGGCAGTCTGGCGCTGGAAGCCATCGCTGCGGTGGTGTTGGGCGGCACGCGCATTACCGGCGGTTCCTGCAGTTTGTTGGGCACGCTGCTCGGCGTGCTGCTGCTACGCATTCTGCAAAACGGCTTGCTGCTGGTGGGCATTCCGTCGCTGTGGCAAACCGTGGTCACCGGCGCGGTGCTGTTGATCGTGCTGAGCAGTGAAGCGGCAAGCGGGCGCGTTTTTGCCTTCAGGAGGATCGCATGACGTTGTGGCGCAAATCTCCCGATCTGACATTGCTCAGCGCGCTGTGGCTGCTGCTGGTCATCGGCATCGTGCTGGTGCTGCCACAGATGCTGGCTGCCTGGTCAATTACCTCGATTCTGCAGTTCGCAACTTTGCTGTCGCTGGTGGCGCTCGGCCAATCATTGGTGGTGATGAACGGCGGTGGCGGCATCGATCTCTCGGTAGGCGGCAACGTGTCGCTCTCGGCGGTGATTGGCATGCTGACACTTAATCAGGGCATCAATCCGCTGTGGCTACCGCTGATCTGTCTGATCACCGGCACGCTGGCAGGCGCGATTAACGGCTGGCTGATCGCGCGGCTGCGTCTCTGGCCGCTGATCGTTACGCTTGGCAGCTTCTACTTGTTTTCCGGACTGGCGCTGGCGCTAACCGGCGGAGCCGCCGTCGCTGGCGTGCCTGCGGAACTGACGCAATGGGGACGCGGCGCGCAGTTCTTTATTCCTTTACCTTTTCTCACCTGCGTGATCCCGGCTTTCCTGATCGCCTGGCTGATTCTCAGCAAAAGCGCGTGGGGCAAATGGATCTACGCCTGTGGCTTCAACGAACACGCCACGCGGCTGGTTGGCATTCCGGTCGATCGCCTGCGCTTTCTCGCTTACTGCCTGAGCGGCTTGATGGCGGGCTGTGCGGGATTTGTTTCGCTGAGCTGGCTGGGCAGCGCACGACCAGAAATCGGCGTCAATCTGGAGCTCGAATCTCTCACTGCGGCTCTACTCGGCGGCGTGGCGATTTTTGGCGGGCGCGGCAGCGTGATCGGCGTCTTAGCCGCCGCGCTGATGCTGGTCACCATCAAAACCTGCATGTTGCAGCTGGGACTAAATAGCGTCTGGCAACTCGGCGTGGTGGGCATTCTGTTGATTATCGTATTGATGGCACAACGACTTTTTATCTATCGGAGATAACAAATGAATCTGACTGAACAAATCAGCGCGCACGTTGAGGCGAGCGCCGAACGCATCGCTAACACGCTGTGCGATCTGCTGGCGTTTCCCTCCATCGTCAAAGTTGATCCGCGTGAAGCCGGGCCGGGCGAGCGCGATTGCCAGCTCTATCTGCAACAGCGTTTGGCATCGCTGGGTATGGAAACCGATCTCTGGGACCCGGATGGCCCGGCGCTCTACGCCAAATATCAGGGCCGACCGGGCGCCAATAAAGGCCGCACTTTTGAAGGTCGCCCTAATCTCGGCGGGACCTTAACCGGCGCGGGCGGCGGCAAATCGCTGATGCTCACCGGCCATATCGACGTGGTGCCGCCGGGCCCACCGGAACACTGGCTCACCGATCCTTTCGTGCCGGAGATCAAAAACGCGGCGGTGTACGGTCGCGGCGCAGTAGATATGAAAGGCGGCGTGGCCTGCATGTTGATGGCGGTGGAGTTATTACAGGATCTCAATATTCGTCTGGCGGGCGACGTGGTGTTTACCACCGTGGTGGATGAAGAGATTGGCGGCATGGGATCGCTGGCGATGGTCGATCGCAGATTCAGAGCCGATGCCGGCATCATGACGGAACCGACCGCTAATCGCATCTCGCCCATCTGCCACGGCATTTTGTGGGGTCGCATTATTCTCGACGGCATCGGCGGCCACGCGGAGCTGACGCCCAACAGCTGGGACAGCAGCGGTCCCGTAGATGCGGTGACGCTTTGTCGCCAGATGCTCGACGGCCTTGATGTACTGAATCGCCGCTGGCAGACGCAGCCGAGCAAAAATCATCCGCTAATGGAATTGCCTAACCAGGTTATCGTTACGCAGTTAAAGGTCGGTGAACATCCAGCCTCGATTGCGGGCCGCGCCGAGATTGTGATTGATGTGCAGTATTTGCCAGCCGAGAAAGATGAGATGGGGCTGGGCGGAAACGTCAAAAAAGAGATTGAGGCGCACGTTGCCAAAGTCTGTGCGCTCGATCCTTATCTGGCGAAACATCCGGCCAAAGTCGAATGGATTCTGGATGCCGATTGCGCCGAAATTGCGGCGGAGCACCCGTTTGTCACCACCTTCCAGCAGGGCGTAACCGATGCGGCACTCAATCCGCAGCTGGCCGGATTTGGCGCGCACAGCGACATTGGTTTGCCGAGCACATTGGGGCAGACGCCAACGGTGAACTTTGGTCCCGGCGATCCAGCGATGTCGCATCAACCCAACGAGCATGTCCCGATCGCCGATCTGGTTGCCTGCACCAAAGCCATCGCATTGACGTTAGTGCGCTGGTGCGGCGTCGCATCGTAGGGTCGCCATTTATGGTGACCAGGTGCGCATAAATGCGCACCCTACGAAACATCTCACGCTGCGGCCGCTAACGCCTTCACCCGCTCACGGATGCGCGGCAACAAATGTTGTCCGTAATCGGTGGCATCGCGCAGCTGATCAAATCCCCGGAACAGGAACGTGGTGATGCCGAGCTTGTAATACTCCAGCGCGGCATCGGCCACGGTATCCGCTGAACCCACCAGCGCGGTGGAATTGCCCGCCGCGCCCGACAGCGCCGCGATCTCCGTCCATAGGCAGCTATCGTAAACTTTGCGCGCGGTGGCGAGATGATAGAGCCGCTGCGATCCGGTATTGCTATCAGGCTGAATCGCTTTGCCACCAATGTTGGCCTGGGCATCCCGCAGCAGACGATTGGCGCGCGCCCAGGCTTGTTCATCGCTATCGCCGAGAATCGGGCGCAGCGACAGGCTGAAACGAATATGTTTATCGCGGCCATATTTCTTCGCTGCCGCACGCACTTGCTCAATTCTCGCTTTCACCTGCTCCAGCGGTTCGCCCCACATCATATAAACGTCGGCGTGACGCGCGGCGATATTGATGGCGGCTTCTGAAGCGCCGGAGAAATAAACCGGCACGCGCGGCTGCTGCCAGGGTTTAACCTCGGTGAGATTATCTTCCACCTGGTAAAATTTGCCGTCATAGCGGAACGGCGTACGCGATTCCCACGTCAGTTTCATGATGTCCAGATACTCGCCGGTGCGCGCATAACGCTCATCTTTGCTAAGGAAATCGCCGTCGCGCTGCAGATCGCCGCTGTCGCCGCCAGTAATCACATTGATGGCCGCGCGTCCCCGGCTGAGCTGATCGAGCGTGGCAAACTGGCGGGCGGCAAAGGTCGGTGCCTGAAAGCCGGGTCGATGCGCCACCAGCAAGCCCAATTTTTCTGTAAAAGCCGCAACATAACTGGCGATGATCATCGAATCCGGCGCACGGGTATTCACCGCCAGCAGCACCTTGTCAAAACCGGCGTACTCCTGCGCGTGGGAAAAGGCTTTGATAAACGGCACATCGACAGTCGGCCCGTGCGCCGCCAGCGATTCGCTGCTCTCCTGCGCGCCAACCAGACCAATAAATTCCAGCGTCATGATGTACTCCTCTCAGCAGAAAGGGCGGATTTGCCCACGGAAGTGAAAATGGCGTCGTCCTGTGGCGTATGAATGCGGCCGCACAGCACGTTACGCAGGTGACGTTGTAACGGATGGTGGCGCGTCAGTGCGTGATTGCCGATGCTCTCTACCATCAGCTGCACGCTGCGAATGGCGTTTTCGGTCACCACCTGTTTGATTTGTGCGGCATGTCCGCCGGCAACGTGGCCGTGAGCAGCGCTGCTCAGCAGGATTTGACTGGTAAACAGCAGCGTATCGATGCGGCCAACCAGCTCCTGAAAGCGCGGCAATGATGCCAGCGGGGCGCCAAGATTGGCCGGTACGCGCTGCTGCAAAAAGCCGATAAACCAGTCGCGCGCGCTATGCGCAATGGCGTCATACAGCGAACCGAGCAGCACCGCCATCCACACTGATTCCTCTTCGTTGAGGCCGGGTCGCGGCGTGCTCCACGGCGCAACGTTTACCGCGTGATCGAGCGGGATCAGCACATCGTCCAGCACTACGCGATGGCTACAGGTGCCGCGCATGCCGAGATGATCCCACTCATCAATGATGTGGATGCCGGGCGTGTTGGCCGGTACCAGATAGCCGCCGACCAGTGGATCGACATCGTCGCTGCTGGCCCAGACCAAAAACCAGCTCAGCCCATGGCTGCCGGTGGAGTAAATCTTCTCGCCGCTGATGCGCCAGCCTTCAGCGGTGCGGCGTGCGCGGGTGGCGGGCAATCCGCCGCGCGCTGGCGTGCCTAATTCCGGTTCGACGCGCAGCGCGTTAATAAGCGCACCATCGCGAATCACGCTCTCCGCTACCTTGCGGCGCACCGCGTCTGGCCAGTTTGAGGTGTCGTCGAGGCGACGCGTGTTGAGATATTGCATGATGAGGATCAGCGCGGCAGAAGGTTCGCCACGCGCCACGGCCTGAATAATCGCCTGGCTTGCCAGCAGATCGCCGCCGCTGCCGCCCGACGTCGTCGGCAATACGAAGTGCAGCAAGCCATGCTGCTGCAACACGCTAAAAGCCGTTTTGGGAAATTCGCCGCTGCGATCGACCTCTTCAGCGTCTTTTTCCAAGGCCTGAATAATCACCGGCAATATTTCAGCCAGAAAGGGCGGGTTATTTGCCATACGCTATTAATCCCCTTATTAAATCAGGCTTAATTGTTTCCTGTTCTGTCACCGCTGTAAAAGCAATAAACCGGCTATATACATGCGGAATCGGCATAATTCTGCCGCCGGTTGAAGTGTTAATTTGCAATGGCTGTTTCTGCGCAAGCCATTAATTAGGATCAACACCTTCACCTGCATTTATTTTTGGGAGTCATTTAATGCCAAATAATTATTTAGTTTCCCGTCGGCATTTTCTGGGATATTCAGCCGCCGCGGCGATGGCGGCAACGTTACCGGGCCGCGTGTTTGCCGATGATCATATGGCGGGCATGCAGATGCCTGGCGATTTACTGCAAGAGGGCCCCGGAAAATGGGCGCTGGCGAAGCCGACGCATGTGCGTCTGGCGGTGAATCTCAACGCCATCTGCCTTGCGCCGGTGGTGGTGGCCGATCAGCATAACTTCTTTAAAGCGCACAACCTGGAAGTGGAGTTCGTTAACTTCGGCAACTCAACCGAACTGCTGCTGGAATCCATCGCCACCGGTAAAGCCGAAGCTGCCATCGGCATGGCGCTGCGCTGGCTGAAAGCGCTGGAGCAGGGCTTTGATGTGAAACTTACTGCGGGCACGCACGGCGGCTGTATGCGCCTGCTGGCGCGCGATGGCGGGCCAACCACGCTGGAACAATTGAAAGGCAAAACCATTGGCGTTACTGACATGGCGGGCGCGGATAAAAACTTCTTCTCGCTGATGCTGAAAAAGCACGGCGTCGATCCCAATACCGATGTCGACTGGCGCGTGTTCCCGCAGGATTTGCTGCCGATGGTGCTGGAGAAGGGCGAGATTCAGGCCGCTAGCGGTTCCGATCCGGTGATGTGGCGCTTAACCCAGAAGCCGGGCTACCGCGAGATTGGCACCAACTTAATGGACGAGTACGCCAAACTGAGCTGCTGTGTGGTGGGCACGCGCGGCAGCTTGATTCGCGAGCAGCCGGAAGTGGCGGCCGCGATCACCCACGCGATTTTGCAGGCACATGCCTATGCGGCCAAACATCCGGAAGCGATTGGCAGTGAGTTTAACGGCCAGGCGCTCAACACCACGCCGCAGGAGATCGCCAGCGTGTTGAAAACCCATACGCACGGACACTATTCGGTGGGGAATGCGTTTGTGAATGAGATTGACGTGTATGCGCGCGATTTAAAGGCGATCAACGTGTTACGACCGGAAACCGATCCACTGCTGTTTGCCAAAGGGATTACCAGCAACGTGTTGGTTTAGTGCGGGATTTTGAGGTCGCCATGAATGGCGACCCTACAGCTGTTTGGCAAGGTTTTTCGTAGGGTGCGCATTCATGAGCACCTTCATACATAGGCAATGTATTGCGTATTATTTTCAGGCGATTTTCCTGGAGGTTTGCACGGCGCTCGCCAGCTTCAGCGATTCCGCTGGCACTTGATGCGCGAACAGCTGGGTGGTCAAATAGCTGCTGCCGCCATCGGCCAGCAACACCACAATGCGCTTGCCGCGATTCTCCGGTCGCGCTGCAACCTGTTGTGCCGCCCACAACACCGCACCAGACGAATCGCCTACCAGCACGCCTTCGCTCAGCGCCAGTTGCCGCGCCGCCGTATACGCCTGCCAGGTTTCCACCGCAATCACCTCATCGTAAACGCGGTGATCGAGATTGGCAGGAATGCGCTCCGGCGTCTGGTTGCTAAACGCATGCACGCCGGTGATCTCCAGCGGATCGGGACGCAGTTCGCTCGGCTGTGAACCCACGCCCGGCTCGACGGCGATCACCTGCAAACCCGGATGCTGCTGTTTGAGATAGCGTCCGGTGCCAGAGAGCGTGCCGCCGGTACCGACGGCGGCGATAAAAATGTCCAGCTCGCCGCCGCTGTCGCGCCAGATCTCTGGCCCGGTGGTGCGCTCATGCACCGCCGGATTGGCCGGATTATCCAGCTGCAGTAGAAAATGCACTTCCGGTTCCGCTGCGGTGACCTGCTCGGCCAGCCATTTAGTAGCGGCGACAAAATCGCCGTTGCTGGCGTCGTAGAATTCCTTAAAGCCTTCAATGGTGCTAAACGGCACCACTTCGGCGCCGTACGCCTGAATAATCTGGCTGCGTTCAATACTGACGAAATCATTGATGTAAACGCGGAACTTGTAGCCTTTGGCCGCCGCAATTGCCGCTAAACCAATGCCGGTGTTGCCGCTGGTGGTTTCAACCAATGTATCGCCGGGCTGGATAATGCCGTTGCGTTCGGCGGCTTCAATCATGCTGAGGGCGATGCGATCTTTGACGCTGTGATTGGGGTTAAACAGTTCGAGTTTGGCGACCAAATCCGCCTGAATATCGTGCTGCTGCGCATAGCGTGACAGGCGTAGCAGCGGCGTGTTGCCAATCAGTTCGGTGATAGAAGCAGAAATTTTTGCAGCCATAATCGACCTCATGTGTGGGGCGGTCGCCATGAATGGCGACCCAACGATAATTACCATTTCACCGCGTTGCGCTGCCATGACAACAGGCGATCGCGTACCAGGAACAGCAGGGAGATCAGTGAAGAGAACAGCAGCGCCATCACAATCAGTGCGGCGTACATATTGGCGTAAGCTGCCCAGCCTTGCGCCCACTGCAGATACCAGCCGAGCCCGGATTTCACGCCCATCATCTCTGCCGCCACCAGCACCGAGAATGACGCGCCCAGGCCCATAAACAGGCCGACAAACAGGTGCGGCAGCGCGGCAGGCACCGCTACGCGCAACACGAGGAACAGCGAATTGGCTCCGAGCGTGCGCGCCACATCGTAATAACGCGTATCAACGCTGGAGACGCCCGACCAGGTCAGCACCGTCACCGGGAACCAGGTCGCCAGCGCGATCAGGAATACCGCCGCCGAGAAGCTCGACGGGAAGAAGTAGAGCGACAGCGGCAGCAGAGCAGTTGAAGGCACCGGTCCGAGGAAACGCAGAATCGGATGCACCCAGTAACCCAAGCCGCGTGACCAGCCAATCGCCACGCCGGTAATAAAGCCGACAACGCTGCCGTAGACAAAGCCGAAAGCCAACAGACGCAGTGAATTGAGCACGCTATCCAGCAGGCGCGCCCAGTCGGTCGCGTAGGCTTCCACCAACGCGCGCGGCGGGGCGAAGAATGGCGCGGGCAGCAGCGCCAGTTTGCCGGTGACGGTTTCCCACAGGCCAATCAGCAGCGCCAGCACAATCAGCCACGGACCGCTGCGCTTGAGCGGTGCGAGTAGTGTCAGGCGTGGAAACAGACCCGAGGCAATCGCCAGTCCGCTGAGAATAAGCGCGATGGCGGCGAACAACTCATGCGTTTCATTCACAAAGCGCGGGGTGGCAAAACCCTGCGGCTTATCCGGCACCGCCACCATCAGCGCTACCAGCGCCCACCACAGCAGGAGCGCACCCCAAACCGCCGGTTGGATACGGCGCGGCACGTCACGGTTGCGGGCAATCGACAGGGTTTCACTGGCCATTCTCGTCTCCTTAGCTGGACATGTTGCTCATGTGCGCCATGTTGCTGGCGTGCTGATGGGCAGATTCTGCCGGCAGCAGCTCCGGCACATAGTGCTCGGCAAAGCGTTGCGCATCGGTATCCGGGCGGATCACATTGATTTTCTTCAGCTCATCGATATACACCGCCACCTCTTTGCGCAGCTGCACACCGGTGGAGTGATGGCTGTGAGTGTGCTCTTTCAGCATCGCGGCAATGTCCTCCACCGCGACGGAACCCGGCACAAACGGCTGGAAGATTTTCGCCGTCTCTTCCGGATGTTCGGCGGTCCACTGCTGCGCATCGACAATCGCCTGGGTGATGGCGCGCGCGGTGGCGGGATCGTCACGCACCAGCGAGCCGCGCAGCCCCAGCACGCAGCAGGTGAGGCTGGCGTATTCGCCTTTCAGGTTGTTATCCACTTCCACCAGATCGTGCTGCTTCTTCAGCAGCCAGCCCTGCGGATCGTCGGTGGCCAGCGCCTGCACTTCACCTTTGCGCAGCGCTTCGCCAAACAGGTCGGGCGGATATTGCAGCCAGTTGACCTGCTTATCAGGATCGATGCCCTGTTTCGCCAGCTGAATGGCGAAGAAGTTGCGAATCGGACTGGCCTGATCGCTCACCGCCACCGATTTCCCCACCAGATCTTTCACATCGCGGATGCCGCTGTTCTGCGGGGCGAGTAGACGCATACAGCCGCCATGCGTGCCGACGGTGAGGTCAACATCAAAACCCTGCTCCAGCGGCTTCAGCCAGCGCAGCGCCATGCCAATGCCACCATCGGCTTGGCCGGTGGCAATCGCCTGTAACAGCGCATCGGTTGGTCCGCTAAAGTTCACGGGCTCAACATTCAAACCGTACTTTTTAAAGAAACCTTGCTTCAGCGCCACCGAAATCGGTGACTGACATACTGCGGTTTGTCCCCAGGCCAGCTTGATGGTTTTAAGGGATTTATCGTCGGCAAACACCTTGCTGCTCAGCAACGGATTCACCGCCACGCCGGCACTAAAGAGACCCAGCCCGCGTAATAACGCGCGGCGGCTCAGAGAGAATTGTTGAAATGCCATCCTGTCTTCCTTGTAGATAAAGTTCACAGGCACTATGGCAAAGGCAATTAGCGCGACCAAATAACAATCCCGCATGACATCATGCAGTTTTTCATTATGAATATTTGCGGATAGGTTTTCCGTAATGGCTATTTCGCTGCGGAAAGGGCGCGGATTATGCTTTATTTCTTAGCATATCAAGCAGGAGCGAAAATATGGCATCAACCTCGGCGGGCGTTAATATTGCGATTGAGAAGGTTAATCATCACTTCACCTTAGAAGGTGAAGATTTACCGGTGCTGGAAAATATTAATTTGCAGGTAGAGGCCGGTGAATTTGTCGCGCTGCTGGGGCCATCCGGCTGCGGCAAATCGACGCTGCTGCGTTTGCTGGCCGGGCTCGAACCGCCCGCCAGCGGTTTACTGGCGGAAGAGGGCAAAGCGATTACTGCGCCCGATCCGTCGCGCGTGGTGGTGTTTCAGGATCCCACGCTTTATCCGTGGCGCACCGTCTATGACAACGTTGGCCTTGGCTTGCAGATTCGCGGAGAGAGCCGCCCGCAGCGCGAACAGCGTATTAACGCGATGCTGGATCGCGTCGGCCTCAGGCAGTTCGCCCGCGCCTGGCCGCATCAGCTCTCCGGCGGTATGGCGCAGCGTGCGGCGTTGGCCCGCGCGTTGGTTAACGTGCCGCGTTTATTGATTCTGGATGAACCGCTCGGCAAGCTCGATTCATTGACGCGTTTGCGTATGCAGCAGGAGATTGTCGATCTGTGGCGGGAGCAGCAGTTCACCACGCTGATGGTGACGCACGACGTGGAAGAAGCGCTGGTGATGGCAAATCGCGTGGTGGTGTTCAGCCCAAGACCAGCAAAAGTGGTGGATGTGATCGAGGTTGATCTGCCGTGGCCGCGCCGCCGCGATGACCCAAAGCTAGTGGCGCTGCGCAGCCGGATACTGGATTTATTGGGCGCGGATCGTGTGGCGGCGTGATGCGGTCACCTTCTTAAGGCGTATCAGAATTTTTAAGGGTTGTTTCGAGAAAATGCGTGGTGTGATGCATCCATTCGCGCATTTCGAAGAGATCTAACATCAAGCTGAAAGAGATAAAGGTTACGCAGATTATCAATAAGATGGCGATGTAGTAAGGCAATGAAGACATCTATTCCTCCCTGGAATACGATCTAGATGGAATGTCAGTATTACTTAAGTTTTTTTCATTAACAAACCTTAAGGAATATTCTTTGCGTATACGTTAAACGGTCGCCATAAATGGCGACCCTACAAGTGATTGGCGCGTTTTCGTAGGGTGCGCATTCATGCGCACCTGCATACAAATACAAATTAATGTTTAACTGATCGGCATTACGCTATGAATGGCGACCGCACGGTTTTACTTTCCCGGCACAATGAACCGATAACCTACGCCACGCAGCGTTTTAATATACGCCTTGCCTATTTTCTCGCGCAGATTATGAATATGTACTTCTAACGTATTGGTGGCCGGTTCTGTTGCCCATTGATAAATATCTTTTAGCAAGGTGTCACGCTGAACCGCTTCGCCTTTCGCCAGCATTAAACGCGATAAAATAACGAACTCTTTAGGCGTCAAGTCCAGCGGTTTACCAGCGTGCCAGACCATTTTTCTGGAGAGTTGCAGGGTAAATTCGCCCATCTCCACGCAGTCTGTTTCAACCTTCTGTTGCGCGTTAAATAGCGCGTGAACCCGCGCTAACATTTCCTCTAATGAACCGGCTTCGAGATGCTGGACGGTGGAATCACCGTCACAGCCATTGCGTTGCAGCACGACTTGCAGCTCTTGCATCAGCCGCTCATCGGCTGCAACGATCATCCATTTCATCAATGTGTGGCCCGGCAGGCGCTGAGAATATCGTCCGCAGGTTGATATTCAGTGGTCTGAATACCTGTTAAACCGAGCATGGTGGAGAACAGATTGTCCTGCGAATAACCCTGATGCGCCGCTTGTTGATCAAGACAGCTTTTACTCACGCCATAGCGCTGTTGATAATCCGGTGATAACCAAATCAGCATTGGCACATGTTTCTGCACATCCGGCGCAATCGCATACGGCATACCGTGCAGATAAGCACCATTTTCCCCTAACGACTCACCGTGATCCGATAAATAAACCAGGCTGGTGGTGTATTCATCCTGATGCGCTTTCAGCACATTAATCGCTTTATCCACAATGTAATCGATATACAGAATGGTGTTGTCGTAAGTATTGACCAGCTGTTCTTGCGAACAATCCTGAATTTGGCTGGTATCGCACGTTGGGGTGAATTTTTTAAACTGCGCAGGATAACGGTTGTAATAGGTTGGGCCGTGGCTACCAATGGTGTGCAACACGATAACACCATTGCCTTTCAGGTTTTTAATGTAGTCCTCAATACCGTGGAATAATACGTCGTCATAACACTCTCCGTCATGGCACATATTTGGCAGATTCAGACTGCTCATATCCTGATGCGGGACGCGATCGCAGGCACCTTTACAGCCACCATCATTGTCATTCCAGAGAACCTGCACACCGGCACGCTGGATAATATCGAGCATCCCTTCCTGATGGCTGGCAAGCTGATCGTCATAATGCGCGCGCGGCATATTCGAGAACATACAAGGTAATGAGACCGCCGTAGCTGTGCCGCAAGACTGCGTATTCGGGAAATAGGTGACATCATCTTTCGCCAGCAACGGCGTATTTTCGCGTCCATAACCATTTAACTGGAAATTCACCGCACGCGTGGTTTCACCCACCACCAAAATGGTCAGGTTGCGCTTTGGACCCGCCAGCATCTCCGGCTTCTGTTTAGCATCTAAACCAATTTGCACCAGCGGTAAATTGGCGGTGCGGCTGTGGTTATACCAGGAAAGCGTTGCCACGATCGAGTTTGAAGGGCTGAGCGATTTAATCAGCTCTTTTTGGTTACGAAACAGTGAGGCGTAATCTTTATAGAAAAACGTCGCGACTAAGGCGATGCAGATTACAGACGCGACAATTGACGCCGCGCGTTTGGCGATGCTTTTCCAGATAGGTTTGCTGCTCTTAACGCGAATCCAGAAAACTAACAGGGCAGCCAGCAGCCCGCTACAACCCAGCGTAATAATCAACTTGGGTGATAATAGAGCAAAGGATTCAGACGGCGTGGTATCGATAATATTCACGATCATCGAGCGATCGATAACAATACCAAAGGTCCAGATAAAATATTGCGCAGCGGCGGATACCAAAATGAAGAGCGCAAGAATAATGCGGTCAAGCCACAAAAAGGAGGCGAAGGTGGCAATGATATTGATTACGCTAAATGCCACTAACGGCATTGAAGCAAATACCAAAATGGTGCGCACGCTATCGAGCGGCATGGCAGCTAGCACTTGTCGATAAAACGCAATGTTCAAAAAGACCGCGATATAAATAGAAACAAGCGAAATAAAAGAGAGCCGACTCAACGTCGGTCTTTTGCGCAGCGAAAACGTCATTGTTCAATCCATGTGTGTGAAGATGGCGAAAGCTTAAGAAACTAAGGTTAAGTGAACCTTAAGCATTATCACAAATCCGTCATAAACCAATAAAATAATGATTTTTAGGGTTATTTTACGCTCAGTTTTTGCATGGTAACGAAGTGCTGACAGCGTTTAGCGGCGTGAAGCTTAAAATCAGATTAAAAATCAGGCGGCAGAAAATTAATTCTTTGGGCATTTTAAGGGAGTTTTAAGTTTACCTCGGCATTGTGTGGTTAACACGCTGACGGGGAATGCCCACATGACCGATAATTTGACCGACCTGAAAACCAAAGTGCCGCAGGCAACGCTGCTGTTCTGGGCGTTAAAAATGATGTCTACCACAGTAGGTGAAACCGGTGCTGACTGGATCAATTTTGGTCTCGGTTTTGGCCTGGTCCATACATCAATCATTGCCGCCGGATTGTTTGTCGTCGCACTTATTTTTCAGCTTAAATCACCGCGTTATATTCCGTGGCTTTACTGGCTCACCGTTTTATTAGTCAGCATTACCGGTACCTTAATCACCGATTATTTAACCGACCAAATGCAAGTGCCGCTACTTTATTCCGTGGCGATGTTTGGCTCCGCGCTGGTAATGGTATTGATGTTCTGGCATCGCTCGGAAGGCACGCTGGAGTTTGCTGCGATTAATACCACCAGCCGCGAACTCTATTACTGGCTCGCCATCATGATCACCTTTGCCTTTGGTACGGCGTTGGGTGATGCCCTGGCTGAGCGACTTGGCCTCGGTTATCTCTCCACCACCATGCTATTTGCCGTACTGATCGCCATCACCGGCTTCCTGTGGCGTATCCGGGCAATCAGCGCCGTGGCCTGTTTCTGGTGCGTGTATGTGCTGACCAGGCCACTTGGCGCTGCGCTGGCCGATCTATTCTCACAACCGATTAAGCAGGGCGGTCTCGGCTACGGCACCACTCCGGTGAACCTCATCTTCCTGATTGCGATGGTGGCATTAATTGTGGTTTCGGGTGTGTTTTCACGCTCCTCACCTCAGGATCAACCATGAGAGTGCTGCTGGTTGAAGATGACCAGATGATCGGTTGCGCCGTGCAAGCCGCGCTCAAGGATGCTTCTTACGCCGCCGATTGGGTGCGTGATGGGGAACAAGCGTTACTTAGCTTGAGAACCCATGACTACGATCTGGTGCTGCTTGATCTCGGATTACCGGCAAAAAATGGCTTTGAGGTGCTCGATGAAGTGCGGCGTTCGGGCAATCAGGTGCCGCTGGTGGTAGTGACGGCGCGGGATGCGCTGGAAGATCGCCTGCACGGCCTTGATGCCGGAGCCGATGATTATTTGCTGAAGCCCTTTGAGATGAGTGAATTGCTGGCGCGCGCCAGAGCGGTGATGCGCCGTAAAGCAGGGCATGCAACATCGCTGTTGAGCAATGGCGAGCTGATGCTCAATCCTGCCACGCGCGAGGTGCAACATCGCGATTGCGAGGAAAAATTCACCCTTTCCAGCCGCGAGTATGCGTTGTTGCAGGCTTTGCTGATGCAGCCGGGGCAGATTTTCTCGCGCAGCGAACTGGAGGAAAAAATCTACGGCTGGGGCGAGGAGATTGAGAGCAACGCGGTGGAGTATTTCATCCATGCGCTGCGTAAAAAACTGGGCAGCGACGCCATCAAAAACATTCGGGGCGTGGGATGGAAAGTCTCAAAAAAAGACTAAGCGACTCTGCGCAATTTCGGCTGTCATTTGTTCTGTGCATGGCGGTGGTCGGCATTGCGCTGCTGTGCGGCGTGCTCGGTTTTCTCTCGGCATGGGATGAAGCGCACGAACTGCAGGATTCATCGCTGCAGCAGATTGCCAGCCTGGCAAAAGATGATCTGCTCGCGCCGCGCAACAGCAATTTCGTTAGTCCGCCGCTTCAGGATGAAGAGGCATCACGCATTATCGTGCACTTCATCTTTCCCGTGGCACAAGGGATGGAACCGGCATCGCAAGACGCTTTTTCCTCGCTCGCCTCGCTGCCGGCCGGGTTTTACACCACGCGCATCAACCGGCACGTCTATCGCGTGTTGATTGAGGAGTTGCATGATGGCCTGCGCGTGGCCGTTGCGCAGCGGGCTTCGGTGCGACAGAGCGTGGCGCTGTCATCCGCGCTGCGCACGTTGGTGCCGTTCTGCATTCTGTTTCCGGTTCTGCTCTATCTGGTGGCCGATCTGGTAAGAAAGATTTTTCGCCCAATACGCAAGCTGGCGGATGCCGTCGATGCGCAACGTGATGGCCTGAGCATGGCGTTAAGCAGTGAATTTATACCGCGTGAGGTCACCCCGTTTATCACCGCCATCAATCAGTTATTACAACGATCGGCGGAATCGGTGGAGCGGCAGCGGCGGTTTGTGGCGGATGCGGCGCATGAACTGCGTTCGCCGCTGACCGCCTTGATGTTGCAGGCCGAAAGGCTGGATGCCAGCGATCTTTCAACGGAGAGCCGCGCCCGGTTAATGCAATTACGTGCCGGGATGAAACGCACCAGCACGCTGGTTGAACAGTTGCTGAGCCTGAGCCGGGCGCAAAGCGGAGAAGTGGGCAACCTGCCGCCGGTTGAATCCATCGCGGTGTTTACGGTGGTTAAGCAGGTGGTTTCCGATTTGCTGCCGCTGGCGGAGCAGAAATCCATCGATATTGGCGTGGTGGGGAATAGCGAGGCGTCAATTATTGCCCGGCCATCGGAACTCTACACGCTATTACGCAATATTGTGCATAACGCCATCCAATATACGCCGTTAGCAGGGAAGGTGGATATTACGATTAATCACAGCGCAGCCAGTCTGTTTATCGATATTGAAGACAACGGTCCGGGCATTGCTGTTGATAAAAGAGAGCGGGTATTTGACGCATTTTATCGCATTGAAGGAAGCGATATTTCTGGCTCTGGTTTGGGATTGTCTATTGTCAGCGCCATTGTGACGCGCATGAAAGGGCAAGTGAAGCTCACTGCAGCAACGTCCTCCGCGACGGGGCTGAAGGTGAGCATTGCTTTACCACTTAATTAATTTTCACAAGGAATAAATATGATTCTCACTTCAGAGACAGCAGAGAATATTAATGACTCGCTCTTTCTAATGATTAACGCACCGGCTCATGCCTCGAGCTTGTTATTAACATTAGGAAATATCTGCGCTTCGTGGTTAATTTTTATTTTCCCGCTGACGTTGCTGGTCTATTGGTTTAGCTTTAAGCCCGAGAATCAACGCGTGGCAATGCAGGCGCTTACCGCTGGCATCGTGGCATTGTGCGTAAATATGGTTATCGGTTATTTCTTCCCGCATCCAAGGCCGTTTATGGTGCCGATTGGTCACACTTTCCTTAGCCATGCTGCTGATGCCTCTTTCCCAAGCGATCATATGACGCTGGCCTGTGCAATTACCTTCAGTTTGCTGTTCAGCAGAAAAATACAGGCTGGCTTGAGCCTGCTGCTGCTGAGTCTGTTTATTGCCTGGGGACGTATTTATATGGGCGTGCATTTCCCGGCCGATATGCTGGGTTCAATCACGGTAGCGTTATTTTGTTGCTGGGGCGTGAAGAAAGCAGAAAACCGTTTAGATCCGCTATTTTCTCACCTTTATCGACTGAATAATTTTCTCTTCGGTCATCTGCGGATTAACCGGGAAAAAACTGAGTAGCTATAATGGTGATTGAAACCAGGCGAATTATTCGCAATCCCTATGTTTTATTAATCGCCTGTTGTGCGGTGCTGCTTGGTATTCCGCTCACTGCCTGGATGCTGCACTGGAATTGGAATGCCAGCCAGCAATCAGCGGGACTGTTTGGTTTTTATCTGCTGACGCAAACTGTTTCACGACCCTATGGCATGATTACCGCCGCTTTGTTGGTGGGTGCACTGATCTATGCATTGCGCATTCGCAAAGCCGAATGGTTTAAATATACGGTAGTGCTATTACTGCCGATTATTTTGGGTCAGCTAGCCGTGAATATGATTAAGAGAACCACGCCTGAGCCGCGGCCTTATATTGTGTGGTTGAGCCAAACAGACAGCGAGATAGACCGTCATTTTTATCAGGTGGATAGTGCAGAGCGGCAGGCAATGTTGAGTAAGCGGTTAGAGAGCATCAGCGTTATCCCGCAGTGGCAGAAGCAGCATTGGCTAAATCAAACCGATTCAGCTTTTCCGTCGGGGCATACGGTGTTTGCTGCCACCTGGGCGCTGATGGCGGTGAGTTTACTGCTTGCACGCGGGAAAACGCTGTTGGCCACGATCATCATGCTGTGGGCGATGGGCGTGATGATCAGCCGTCTTTTATTGGGCATGCATTGGCCCGGCGATCTCTTAACCTCAATCATGATTGCGTTTTATTTAAGTCTTCCAGCGGTTTATTTTCTGTGTCGGGAAGCAGAAGAAAAGCGCCATCTCTCTAAACGTTGCTCAAAGCGATAATTTCATTTGCGCCAGTTTATCGAAGCCCACCGAACAGAAAGGAAAAGGGAGGATGACAAATTTGTCATGTAACTCATGCAGGCAAAAAAAAACGCCACAGCGTGGCGTTTTTAGGCAGAAAACCAAAGGGTGAGAAAACTCACCACGGCGAACGCGCTAACCGCAACCGCCGCATATTCACTGAATGGTCGGGACATCATCAATCTCATCAAAATTTCCTCTTAAGGTGAGGCTATTTTCATTAATGAAGATTAAGTGAACCTTAGGTTGATGAGTGAGGTGCGCATAAATGTGCACCCTACAAAATCTGTAGGGTCGCCATTTATGGCGACCGCTTTACCATCGACTGATGCTCAACGACAAAAACATCCATAACTTGTTAATTATGCGTCCAATAGGTTCCCGTTTCAGGCAGTGGCAGAAACTGTTGGTTCATCTCCTTCAGCGTCTCTTCCGGTGAGAGATCTTGAAAAAGCGTGGGATGAAATGTTTTGGCGAAAAATTCCGCCACCAGCAAGTGCCACGGACTCATGTAAAAGTTCTGCCAAAATGCATAGGCGCGCTGCTGTTGCACCGCCGATAACACCGAAACGGTCGCATCGCTGGAAAGGGCATGCAGAAAGCTTGCACGCGCAGCAGCGGCATTCACTTGCGGTCCGAGCTGCAAAAAGCCGGGTTCGGTGGGCGCTGCTGAACCTGTGGCAATATAGATAGCCGGATTGGCCGCGATCACCGCTTCCGGATTGAGCTGCCCAAATACCGCTGGAAAGCGCCCCGCAGCGATATTGTCGCCACCGGCAAACGCGATCAAATCAGCCAGGTTGCCATGCGCCACGGTAGTACAACATTCGGCCTTTTTACCGAGGTGCAACTGCAACATCACCCTCGGACGCTCGCCCTGATAGCTTGCCAGACGTTCACGAATGCGCTGCATATGCTGCTGGTAAAACGCAATGAAGCGTTCGCTTTTCGCCTCATCGTTCAACGCAGCTCCCAGCGTGCGCAGGCTGCTCACGGTGTTTTTCAGAGGATCGACGCGAAAATCGAGAAATAACACCGGAATATTTGCCGCCGCCAACTGCTGCATAAAGGCTGAGTTATTCGGCGGCGTGCGCGCATACACCGGCAAAATCACCAGATCCGGTTGCAGGGCGATGATTTTTTCCACGTTCAGCTGGGAAAAGTTGGAGTTGCCGATTTGCGTGATATTGGCGATCTGCGGAAAGGCTTTGACGTAGCGATCCCATGTTTGTTTATCAAGATTGTGCAGATCGGCGGGCCAGCCCACCACGCGTTTAGCGGGATTTCCCTCTTCTACCAGCGCCAGCGTATAGATCATCCGGCTTTCACCAATCACCAGGCGCTGCGGATTATCCGGCACCTCAACCTGGCGGCCTAAACTGTCGGTGAGCATTTTTCCCTGAGCGATCCAGGGCAGAAACAGCAGCAAAGCCAGCAATATTCGTCTCATTATTCTGCTCTCTGATGGCTCCGCCCACGACGGCGGAGCGAATCATGTTAGAAATCGACTGACGCCTGCAGATACATTACGCGTGGCTCACCTTCAATGACGCGCAGATTACCGGCGCTGGATTCGTAATATTCGCGGTTAAGCAGATTCTTCACGTTCAGCTTCAACTGCGTATGTTTACCGATCAGCTGACTATCCCAGGCGATAAAGGCATCCGCCACGGTATAAGCCGGCATCACAAAGCTGTTTTCCGGATCGCCCGCCCGCGTACCGACATAACGCCCGCCGCCGCCGAGGCGCAATTCACCCGGCAACCACGAGAAGCGCAGCGTGTGGCTCAGATACAAACTGCCCATGTTGGTTGGGGCATTCACCAGGCGGTTGCCAACGTTGTCTGGGTTCACGTTGTCCGCCACGATTTCAGTTTTGTCGTAGCTGTAGTTGGCGATCAGATTCCAGTCCGGCGTAATTTCACCGTTGATCTCCAGTTCAGCGCCGGTTGAGCGCGCTTTCGGGATATTGCGCGTCACGCCGTTGATGAAAATCGACATATCGGTTTCATCAATGCGATAAAGCGCCAGGGTTGCGGCCAGATTCGGCGCCACTTGCCACTTCGATCCCACTTCCCAGGTGCTGCCTTTTTCGGTGGATGCCACATCGCCGTTGTCATCGGTTTGCGTCGAAGGCGTAAACGATTTGCTGTAGCTGCCATACAGCGACACATCCGGTAAAACCTTATACACCACGCCAACTTGCGGCAGGAAGGCGTTACCGCGATCGTTGAGCGTTGTCTCTGGATCTATAAAGCCATTACTGGAAGTTTGCGTATAGCGTTGGAATCTGCCTCCCAAAACGGCGATCCATTTATCAGTGAGATGGATGCTGTCTTTAGCAAACAGCGAACGGCTATACAGATTGGTGCGCAGGTTGCTGATGCTGTCGTTGTAGGTGCTGTCGCTGAGAATCGGTTCTTCACCGTAAACCGGATCGTACATATTGAAGCTGCGTGAAACGCTGCCGCGATAGGATCGCGCTTTGTAGGTTTCATTCTGCTCATAATCGACGCCCAGCAGCAGGTCATGTTGCATACCTGCAAAGGTTGGCGATCCACTAATGTCCCAGGAAACGTATTCGGTTTGATGATTGAAACCACGGTTGGCATCGGCACGACGCGAGACAATGCCGGTGCTGGTGTTAATTGCAGTGGCGCGCACTTCGTTGCTGTCATAACGGCGCTGCATCCAGCCGTAATTGAGGTGTGTTTCCCATACGTCATCGAGGTTATAGCCGTAGCTCACGTTGAGGCGTTTGTTTTTGCCCCATGCATGGTTGGCGTAGTCGTCCAGACGGCGGTTATAAGGAATATCAACCGGCTTGCCGCCGATAAACGCCGTGCCACGGTCGTAAGGCACGTCATATTTATACTCGACGTAACTGACGTTGAAGTTGGCACGATCGCCGTACCAGCTAAGCGAAGGGGCCAGCAGCGTGTGTTCATTGACACCAAAATTGCGCCAGTAATCCTCGCGCTGTCGCTCCGCCACCATGCGGAAGGCGAAACCGTTGCCAAGTGGCCCGGTGACATCGACCATGCCGGTGCCGCCGCCGAAGCTGCTGGATTCACCGCTGATATGCGTATTCCATTGATACTGCGGCTTTTTGCTCACCAGATTGATGATGCCGCCGGGATTGAGAATGCCGTACAACAGCGATGAAGATCCTTTCAGCACTTCGACATGATCGATGCTGGAATCCATGGTCAATCCCTGATTACTGCGCACGCCATCAATGAAGATTGAACCATCGGTGTTGGAGCCGAATCCGCGTTTAACGAAGCCATCTTCGGTACCGCCCAGCGTGTTGCCCTGTGTTACGCCGCTGACAAACTTCACCGCATCATTGAGGCTGGTGACCTGATAATCCTTCATTACCTGCGGTGTCACCACGCTGATGGATTGCGGTGTTTCACTGCGCGGTGTCGCAGTGCGTAACGTGGCTGCCGCGTCATCCTGGTTGTAACTGCTGGTGGAAGAGGGATGTTCGGCCGTGACGGTTAATGTTTGATCGGCTGCAGCGGCAGAAGCGCCATACAGCAGGGTTGAAGCCAGTAAAACCTGAGAGCCAGAGAGCGTATATTTTACCGCTGGTGAAAAACAGCAAAGACACTTCATTAGTTTAAATCCGCATCAAAATAGGAATATTAAGAAGCGCAGATAGTAATGAGATTGATTTTCATTTACAACTAAATTGTGGCGCTAATTTAGCGGGTTATGGTTTTTTTAAATAATTAATGGGTTTGCATCAGATGTTAGAAAATTTATAATTTGCAATATGAGAATATAATGTAGCTATAAAATTATTTGTTATTCATGCCTTTATTGGTATTTTGTAGTAGTCGATGTAGTTTTGGTGGCATGATTTTATTTTCCCTACATTATTGTCATGTCGGTAAAGGACATGGGGCACTGACTTAGTTTTTAAATCTGTTCAATTATTTTAACTATTTAAGGTTTTCTTAATCCTCGCGCCAATAATAGGGTTTTTACGGCGCATTAATTTACAGGTGTTTATCTGCCGTGACCGATTCCACGCCAAAAACCAGTAAACGACCTTACGATCTCTACGGTGAACGTTTCCATGCCTGCAAGCATCAACTCACTCCACGTCTGTTAAAGGTTGCGCACTATATTCATCAGCATCGCAGTGCGGTGCTGGACAAAACCGCACTCGGCATTGCGATCGATACGCAAACCTCTGATGCCACAGTGATTCGCGCGATTCAGGCGCTGGGTTTCTCCGGGTATCGCGATCTCAAAATTGTCATTAGCGAATACCTTGGCGTCACGCGGCGTTCCCCCGCGCGCGTGGCCTCAACGGTGAATGAACTGGCGCAGGACGCCAAAGGCAGCATCGATTTTGTGCTGGATAGCTATCGCATCAGCTGTGAAATGCTGGCGGCGCCCGCCAATCGTCAGGCGATTCAACACGCAATTGATCTGCTGCAACAGGCAGAACGTGTGGCGATTTTTGGCATTGGCGCATCAGCGATTCTGGCGGATTACACCGCACGGTTGTTCAAACGCAATGGCACCTCGGCGTATGTGCTGAACCACACTGGCATTGCGCTGAGCGAACAGATTGCCGAAATGCGCCACGCGGATGTGCTGATCATGCTGGCGCAGAGCAGCGCGCACCCGGAAGGCATGGTTACGCTGGCGGAAGCACAGCGGCTGGGCATCAAGATTGTCCTGCTGACGGCGGCCACCGATTCGATTTTTGCCCAGCATGCCGATGTGATGATTGAAATTCCCCGTAGCCGTTCCGCCGACAAAATGCCGGTGCATGCTACGCCGATGATCTGCCTGGAGATCTTAGTGTTAGGATTGGCCGCTGCCGCGCCGGTCGCCACCATGAATAGCATGAGTAAGCTGTATGAAATCAGTAACGCTTTGACGCGCCCCGGCGCGCGCAAATCCCGAACGCCCTAATTTTGGAAGCAAATATGACCACCGATTTTCCCTTGCTGGATGTGCAGAGCGTAACCTTTTCGCTGCAGGGGCGCACGCTGCTGGCGCCCGTTTCGCTGCAACTCAACGCGGGAGAAAGGCTGTTGCTGACCGGTCCTTCGGGCAGCGGTAAAAGCACTTTGCTGAAGATTCTCGCCTCGCTTCTTGAACCGAGCGGCGGGCAGATCCTGTTCGAGAACCAGAATATTGCCAGCTTGAAAACCGAACATTATCGGCAACAGGTTTCCTATTGTTTCCAGACGCCGCAACTGTTCGGCGACACGGTGTACGACAACCTGGCGCTGCCGTGGCACATCCGCCAGCAGAAACCGTCGCGCGATAAATTGGTCGCGTCACTTGCCGATGTGCATTTGGCTGCTGACATGCTCGATAAAAAAATCGAGCAGCTGTCGGGCGGCGAGAAGCAGCGCGTAGGCTTGCTGCGCAACCTGCAATTCCTGCCGCAGGTGCTGCTGCTGGATGAAGTCACCAGCGCATTAGATGAAGAGAATAAAGTGATCATCAACGCATTGATTGATTCGCTGGTGCGCGAGAAGCATCTCGCTGTGATCGGCATCAGCCACGACGGGCAAGAGATTCGCGAGGCAAAACAGGTGCTGAAACTTGAGGCACCAGAGCAGGGAGCGATCGATGAGCCAGCATAATATTACCGATAGCTCGTTATTACTCTCGCTGCTGCTGGTGGTGATTGCGCTGCTGATCAGCCAGAAAGAGAAGCTCGGCATTAGCAAAGACATCATCTGGAGCGTGTGCCGCGCCATTATCCAACTGGTGATCGTTGGCTATGTGCTCAAGTCGATCTTTGATCTGAATAATGATTGGCTCACCGTGCTGATGGTGCTGTTTATCTGCGTCAATGCGGCGCTCAATGCGCGCAAGCGCAGCCTCAATATCAGCAACGGTTTTGTCATCTCGTTTGTGGCGATTACCACTGGCACCACGCTGACCTTGACGATTCTGCTGCTTAGCGGTGCCATCGAATTTATCCCGATGCAGGTGATTCCGATCTCCGGGATGATCGCTGGCAACGCGATGGTGGCGGTGGGCCTCTGTTTCAGCAATCTCAACCAACGCTTTAGCGATAACCGGCAAAAAATTCAGGAGATGCTGAGCCTGGGCGCACCGGTAAAAATGGCGTCGGCGCGCTTTATTCGCGACAGCATCCGCGCGGCGATGATCCCCACCGTTGATGGCGCCAAAACCGTGGGTCTAGTGAGCTTGCCGGGCATGATGTCAGGGCTGATTTTTGCCGGTATCGATCCGGTAAAGGCGATTAAGTATCAGATTATGGTGACCTTTATGCTGATTGGCACGGCAAGTTTATCCACCATCATCGCCGCCTATTTAGCCTATCGTCGTCTGTATACCGCGCGGGCGCAGCTGAAGTTCTGACCTAAATTGCCGTGGCGAATAGCAAGTCGCGCAACCAGCGATGTCCGGCATCGCGGTGCGTTCTTTCGTGCCACGCCACGGTTTTAGTGAAGCCCTGAATCTCCAGCGGCGGCGCGAAGACTTTCAATCCTGCGTGGTGCAGCGCCAGACGACGCGGCACCACGCTGATCAAATCGCTAACGCGCAAAATCTCCGGCAGCACTAAAAAGCTGCACACCGAAAGCGTGACGCGGCGCGAGCGTCCTATCGCATTCAAAGCCGCATCGGTCACGCCATGAAAATTCCCGCCGATATAAGACACCAGCGCGTGATCCTGCGCGCAGAAGTCGTCTAACGTGAGGGTTTTCTGTTTGGCCAGCGGATGATCGTCGCGCATCAGACAAACATACTCTTCAGCGTACAACGCGCGAGCATGCAGTTCGGGCGGCGCGGTATCGGGCGTGATTAAGGCGATATCCACCGATCCGCGTTCGAACTGTAACGCCAACTGCTCATTGTTCACCGGTAATACTGCCACGCGAATTCCCGGCGCCTGCTGACGCAACGCCGCCATAAACGGCACGATCACCGCGCGCAGTGCGTAATCGGTGGCGGCAATATTGATGGTCATCTCAGCGGTGGCCGGATCAAATTGCTTCGGCTGCAGTAGCGCACTCACTTCCGTCAGAATACTTTTTACCGGCAGCGCCAGTTCCAGCGCGCGCAGCGTCGGCACAATGCCGCGCTGGGTGCGGGTGAATAGCGGATCGTCAAAGCATTCACGTAACCGCGTCAACATGCCGCTGACCGCCGGCTGCGTCAGCGATAAACGCTCCGCCGCTCGCGTCACGCTGCGCTCATCGAGTAGCGCATCGAGGGCTTTCAGTAAGTTGAGATCTAAGGTGCGGAGATCGGTTTTCATGGTTTTCATCTTCAGCGGGGATGCAGCAAGCATAGCGTGATGCAGATATCACAGTAAGTGATAGCACAAATAAAAATTCTCGATTGGTGTTATTTCTCTGCCAGCCGGATACTGCGTCTGTCCATTAGCAACCCACTTTTAACCCTGAGATTGACTCGATGAAAATGAACGCGATTAACTGGCCTGAAGGCTTTGTGCCGGGCTTTACGGATAACTATTGCTCGAATGAAGTGATCATCGCTGGCCTGACAACTGCCGATATCTGGCCGCTGCTCAACTCGCCAGCATTGTGGTCGAGCTACTACCAGAACTCCGCCAACGCGCGCTTTTATGATAACAAAGGCCCCGAGCTGGAGCAGGGCGCGCGTTTCTACTTCGAAACCTTTGGCTTCCCGGTTGAAGCGCAGGTCACTGAATATGTGGCACCTGTAGCAGGCGAACCGGCGCGCGTTTCATGGCACGGTTGGGCGGGCGAACCGGGCAGCGACGATCGTTTGGATGTGTTGCATGCGTGGTTGATCGAAGATCTTCCTGATAATCGCGTGCGCATCCTGACGCAGGAAACGCAAAACGGTAAACCGGCGGTTGAGCTGGCAAAAGCGCAGCCTAACCCAATGATTAACGGCCATCAGGATTGGCTCAATGGCCTGATTGCTGCCGCCCAACCGTAGGGTCGCCATTTATGGTGACCGCCTCACATGTTACTGCCGCACGCACAGGGTGCGAAGCGCTGCCTGAGTGATTTAATGCACAATGCCGAAGCGACACATCGACGCGGAACAGGCCGGATAACTGCTGGCGATCAATTACCTGCGCAGCTGCTGGCGTTGCAACATCGCAACTTCAGCGGCAAGCAGATCATTTTGCTCTAATCAGATTCAGAGGTGGTTATGTCAGGCCTATTTACGCCCTTTACCTTGAAAGATGTCACGCTGCGTAATCGCATTGCCGTGCCACCGATGTGCCAATACAGCGCCGTGGATGGCATGAGTAACGAGTGGCATCGCGTGCATTACAACAGCCTGGCGCGCGGCGGCGCAGGATTGGTGATTGTTGAAGCCACCGCAGTATCACCGGAAGGGCGCATTACTCCCGCCTGCCTTGGTATCTGGAATGATGAGCAGGCGGAAAAGCTGGCGCAGATTGCGCGTGAAATCAAAGCGTCAGGTGCGGTGCCGGGCATTCAAATTGGTCATGCCGGACGCAAAGCCAGCGCCAATAAGCCGTGGGAAGGTGACGACCATATCGCCGCCGATGACGCTGCCGGTTGGGAAACCATTGCGCCTTCCGCCGTGGCGTTTGGTCAAAATCTGCCTCGCGTGCCTCAAGCCATGACGCATGCGGATATTCAACGCGTGCGCGAAGACTTTGTGCGTGCTGCTCAACGCGCGCGTGATGCTGGTTTCGAGTGGCTGGAGCTGCACTTCGCGCACGGCTATCTGGCGCAGAGTTTCTTCTCGGTACACGCCAATCAGCGCACGGATGAATACGGCGGCGATTTGGCTGGTCGCAGCCGCTTCCTGCATGAAACCTTCGATGCGGTGCGCGCGGTGTGGCCAGAAAATCTGCCACTGACGGCGCGTTTTGGCGTGCTGGAGTTTGATGGCCGCGATGACGAGACGCTGCAGGAATCGATCACGCTCACCAAACAGTGGCGTGAAAAGGGTCTGGATCTGCTGAGTGTTAGCGTTGGCTTCTCCACGCCGGATGCCAATATTCCGTGGGGACCCGCGTTCCTGGCATCTATCGCCGAACGTGTGCGCCGTGAAGCAAATATTCCTGTGGCTTCGGCGTGGGGCATCGATGCACCGGCGATTGCCAATCAAACCATCGAGAAAGGCCAACTTGATTTGGTGATGGTGGGGCGTGCGCATCTGAAAAACCCGAACTGGGCATATCAGGCCGCGCTGGCACTGGATAAGAGCGAACCTTCCTGGGTGCTGCCCGCGCCTTACGCACACTGGCTGGAGCGTTATCGGGTGAGTGAGGCCTAACACCCTATGTAACCAGGTGCGCATGAATGCGCACCCTACGAAAGCCTTGTAGGGTCGCCATTCATGGCGACCGCTCCTCAGGACTGAGCTTACTTGTACGTTACCTCAATGATTTTAACGTGGTTAACCGATTTAACGCTCACGGTTCCCAGTTGATACGGCAGCGTTTGTTGTGACTGATTGAGCGCAATCGTACGCACTTTATCAACACCTTGGCGCGTGCAGGTAACGGAAGTCCCTTGCTGTTGAGTGGTCGTGGTACAGGCCGGTTCAACAATCGCACCACTGAAGTAGATCGTGCCACTCTCCGCCATCGCCGTTTTCAGCAGCATCAGGCCTGACAATAAAACCAAGACTTTACACATAGGCTATCCTCCAGAACGTCTAAAAGGATTTTCGTCCTCTTATGCTTAAACTTTAGAGGATGAGAAGCGGCTTAGGAAAAATCTTGGGTTTTAAGGATGCATGCAGGCTTATGACGACGGCTGAACGATCTGCATTTGTTGTTTGTTCATCCGCCCACCGTAGACTTTTAGATCAGACAGGGCCTTATTCATTTCGCTTAATTCTGCTGGCGTAAATTGGATATTCACCGCGCTCAGATTTTCATGGAGATGATTGATGTTTCTGGTACCCGGAATCGGCACAATCCAGGGTTTCTGCGCCAGCAACCATGCCAGGGCAATCTGCGCGGACGTGGCATTTTTTTCCGCAGCGATTTTTCTTAGCAGATGCAAAAACGGCTGATTGGCTGCCAGATTTTCAGGTGAGAAGCGATCAAAGCCAGCCCGCAGATCTTTGCTCGCATCAAAATGGGATTGCGCGTTCAGTGTTCCGGTTAAATACCCCATTCCAACCGGTCCCCAGGGAACAAAGCCAATACCCAATGCTTCACAGGTCTGCAGAACGCCATTGTGTTCTGGATCGCGGTTCATTACCGAATACTCTGTCTGGACGGCCGTTACGGCCTGAACAGCATGGGCGCGGCGAATGGTTTCTGGGCTAGCTTCTGAAAGGCCAAAATGCAGGATTTTTCCTTCGCTAATCAGATCTTTGATGGTGCCGGCGACGTCTTCTATCGGCACATTGGGATCAACCCGATGCTGATAATAGAGATCAATTCGATCGGTTTTCAGTCGGCGAAGCGATTCCTCAACAACCTGACGAATATGCTGAGGCTGGCTGTTTAGTCCACCGTTTTTGATATCAAAGCCAAATTTACTGGCAATAATGACCTGATCACGAATCGGCGCTAATGCTTCTCCGACTAACTCTTCATTGGTATAGGGACCATACACTTCCGCGGTATCGAAGAACGTAACGCCCTTATCATGAGCTTCCCGCAGCGTGCGGATACCCTGATTACGGTCGGCCGCCGGACCGTAATTGGCACTGATGCTCATGCAGCCTGCACCCAGTGCTGAAACGGTAAGATTACCGAGTTTGCGCGTTGACATAATCTCTCCTGCTTGCGATGAATCGTTATTGTTCTGTGCCCCGGAAGCGACAGATGTGGAGGCGCCCCACGATAACGAGCTGAACGCCATACCCGCGCTTATTAACGCTGTCCGGGATATAAAACTGCGCCGACTGATTGTTCCAGGCGACGTTGAGAATGCCTCAGCCGAAGCGTCGAACTTGTCTAGTTTCATGGTGATCTCCAGAGGATGAATGACGTTAAGCAGCAGCGCATGAATCCGCACCCTACGAAAAACGCGCCAATCATTTGTAGGGTCGCCATTTATGGTGACCGCGAGAAGCTTACTGACGAGCATTAGGGAAATTATTGCGCCCAATTCTTCAGCCAGTACGCATAAGGCACTGGCAGCACTGACTCTGGTGAGCTGATGTTAAGTTCGCGTGCTGCATGGAAAATCCAGTGCGGATTGGCCAAAAGCGTGCGGGCAAAAAACACCAGATCAAGTTTTGCATCCTGGATAAAGTCGTTAGCATCGCTGGCTTTGGTGATCATCCAGCTGGTTGCTACGGGAATGCCGCTTTCTCTGCGCACTCGTTCAGCGTACGGAACCATGAAATTTGGCCCCCAAGGTACCTGCTCGTCGGGCGTTGAGAGCGCCAACCCAACATCAATAAAGTCGATGCCGGCTTTTTTCAGCCATCGAATGACTTCCAGAGATTCAGCAAAGCTGTGTTGAGGACAGGCATCAAATTCGATGACGCCGAGCCGAGCGGTGAGTGGCAGGTGTGCAGGCCAGACGGACTTTACGGCCTCAACAACATCAAGCATAAAACGGGCGCGGTTAGCTAAAGAGCCGCCATAGTGATCTTCACGAAGGTTGGTTTTTGATGAAAGGAATGTTTGAGCCAGAAAGCCGTGGGCAAAATGCAGCTCAAGCCATTCAAATCCAGCTTCCGCCGCACGCCGCGCGGCCTCTCTGAAAGCATGAATGGTGTGCTGGATTTCCTCTAAAGACATCTCATGAGGAACGTAATCACTGTCTAGCACATAGGGCAATGCGCTGGCAGCAACCGGAATCCATGCCTTGGGATCCTGTTGATCTAAAGGCGCGCCACCTTGCCACGGTGGTGTGCATCCCGCTTTTCTACCCGCATGCTCAAGCTGAATCCCCGCTACCGCACCGGCTTGTTTGATGGCTGAAGCATCGGATGCAAATCCTTCAGTATGAGCATCGCTCCAAAGACCCAGGTCACCCGGAGTAATACGTCCTTCAGGCAAAACGGCAGTCGCCTCAACGATGAGTAAACCCACGCCTCCGTTTGCCAGCATTGAATAATGTGACTTGTGCCAGTCGTTAATGAGTCCACCGTCAGCCTGATATTGGCACATCGGCGACGCAACGATTCTATTGCGAAGGGTAAAATCTTTAAGGGTGTAGGAATCAAATAAACCAGGCATTTTAAGTCTCGGCTCTTCAGATTAAGTGTTGAGCCATTATGGGGCGGCTTTGGCTCGTCAGGCTTGTCAGATCTGCCGAGAGAATTGCCTAAAACGATGCATATGCCTCGAAGAGTACATATTGAATTTTACTGATGGTAAAATCGCCGCATTCAATTTTGGGGCGTCTGGTGGGCTTTAATGGTCGATAGTAATTTGAATGCTGGCGTTGGGGATTTGGCTGCGCTGATTAGCCGGATTGCCCAAAACGAGGGGGATCACTCAACCGCTATAGCTTCACTCTCGCTTCATCGCCGCAATATGGCAACGTTGCCCGTGCACTGTATTTATCAGATGGGTTTAGGTGTGGTGGTGCAGGGCGCAAAAGAGATCATGCTGGCGGGGAAACCGACGCATTACAGCGCGGGCGAATCTCTGCTCACGACCATCGATTTGCCGGTGGTATCGCATGTGACTCGGGCTAGCCAGCGCGAGCCTTTTCTAGGCTTGATGTTAACCTTTGATCCTCGCATGGTGGTGCAGATTGCCGCGCTGATGCCACCCGCCAAGTCCATTAAGGAAATACCGCCTAATCCACTCTCTGTCGAACCTCTGGATGAGGGGTTGATTGATGCGTTAAGCCGCTTAATTAAGTTACTTGATGAGCCGGATTTGATCACTCATCTTGAACCGCTTATTCAGCAAGAAATTGTGATGCGTTTATTAGCCAGCAACCATGGTCCGCAGTTGAGACATATCGCTACCGCCGGTTCGCCCAGTCAAAATATTTCCAGGATCGTTGGCTGGCTGAAGCAAAACTTCACGCGGCCTGTCAGCATGGAAGAACTGGCAGCGAATGCTTTTATGAGTCCATCGACGTTTCGTCAGCATTTCCGCGCTATGACCGGTGTCAGCCCTCTGCAATACCAAAAAAAGCTACGACTCCAGGAAGCCAGACAGCAGATGTTAAGTAAAAATCTCGATGCCAGCAGCGCAGCGTTGATGGTTGGTTATGAGAGTGCATCGCAGTTCAGCCGCGAATACAGACGCGAGTTTGGCGAATCTCCGCAAAGAGATATAAAACGCATGCGTTTAGCTGAAGAATGATAAAGGGTATTCGCTGCCTATTGCCTGCGGTGATTGGATAATATCGCTAATCGTAATTTCTTTATAACCTCCCACAGTATACCGTATTCGTCTCCTATCTCCTTGAATAAAAAAAATTAGCTTCGGACACCTAAAGTCATCGGCATTGCTGCCGATACAAACCTGTGAATTTTTTTTATCAATCAGTCTCAACCATTAATCATTGTTTCCTCCGCACGACAGAGGATTTTTCAATCAAGGATTTGATGTGAATTTACCCTTTTCTAAAAAAGCTGCATCCGTGTTGATCGCCGCTTCTCTGACTTCCAGTTGCGCCTCAATGAATGATTTTGCCCGTGATTACGGTACCGCTGCCGGTTGTATCGGCGGTGCCGCATTGGGCGGCGGTATTACTTACCTCGTCACTCATGATGCAAAGAAAGCGCTGGTGGGTGGACTGGCGGGTGGCGTAGCAGGATGCGTGGTAGGGAACGTTTGGCAGAATCGTGAACAGGCGCTGGCTAAAGTCGCCCAGGAAGAGAAAATTCGCATCAGCACTCAGGCACTTAAGGCGCAGGAGAAAAGCAAGCAGGAGCCGGTGGGGATTGTTGCACAAGTTGAGGACGGCACCATGTTCGCCATCGACAGTGCCGAACTGACCAGCAGCGGCATGCGTCAGGTGCAAAAAATTGCTGCGGCGATGAAAGGCGGTCAGCAATCTTCCAGCGATGTTTTGCTGGTGGTGGGACATACGGACGCCACTGGTAACGCCGAACATAATCAGCAACTTTCTGAAGCGCGTGCCCGCAACGTTGGGCTGGTGCTGGAGCAAAGTGGCATCAAAGCCAGCCAGCTCTATTTCCAGGGCGTGGGTTCCTCACGTCCATTGGCGGATAACGATTCCATTTCGGGTCGGGCACAAAACCGCCGGGTTGAAATCGTGGCGTTAGCGAATGAAACGCTGCTGCGCCAACGTCTGGCGCTAGAAAGCAATAACCCGCTCTATTTGCGCCACAGTTCTGCGGCTGAAAACACGCTGGCGCGCACTTCAACCACCAAGACGGCGCCACGTAAAACGAGCAAGAAGGCTGCGACACAAAACGCAGAAGTAAAAGCGAATGAAGTGGTGACCCAACCGACACAAGCCATTGCTGAGAGCAATCCCGCTAACTTTGTTGATTTTGGTGGCAAGCCCACCAGCGCACAGGTCACGGGTCTCGCCAGCAACTTAAAGCCGCTGTCACAAGGTTTCAGCCTGATTAGCCAGGCGCAAGCCAGCAGCGTCAGCGGTAGCTGTCTCACCGATCTTCCTCGCGTCAGCGGACTGGCAAAAAATTTAGCTAGCGGTAAAGCCATCGACCAGCATGATACGCGCGAATATCTGCCCAATATGAACGGGCGCGCCTGGGCGGGATTGGTGAATGGCAATCTGGTGACCTTGACGCCAGTATTTGTTCTCAAAGACGGCGCAGTGGTGACGCAAAACCCACAGGTGCTGATTACGCCGAACTACGCGCAGGGTAACCGCAAAGCGCTGCAAGGCATGGCGAGCGTCGCCAACAGTTGGGAAGGGGAAGACAGCATTCTCTACCGCGTCTACATTGCCGATGCCCAGCAACAACCGGTCTCCTGCGTCGACCTGTTGCTGCCAAAGTCGGGCAAACCTGCGCAACAAGGACAACTTTTCTACAGCAACCATCGTCAGCCGTGGCTGGCCAATTACGCACCTCAGCGTGGATAAACGGATAACTCTCTTATGGAAATTTTAGATACCTTAATGCAGGCGATCGCCACCTATCGCTACATCTTCTGGCCGCTTTTCGGGTTGTTGGCGCTAACACTTGGCGTGATCAAATGGTGGGATCAAGTTCGTTACTTCTTCCTCAACCTGTTTTGTTCCCTACCGCTGTTTGGCCACATCACCCGTTTGTCGCGCAGCCATGAATCTCGCCGTGCAGGCACCGGTGGACGCATCTGGCATCCGGCAGAAGAAGCGTTGTGTGGCAAGTTCTATCAGTTTCATAGCATTTCTAACCGCGATGCCGATTTTTACCTGCGCTGCGTTAACTATCTGAACAAAGTGGATGAGCGAGGCCGCAAACCGACCAGCGTGGTGTTGTGGTTATGCAGCATCGCTCTCGTCATTCTGGAAGCCTTTATCTTTGCGCTGGTGCTTTCACCATTCATTGCCAACAACATCTCTGCCAACCAGGCAGAATTGTCGGCGATTGTGGTTTCGGTGCTGATTGGTGTGATTTTGGTGCCCGCAACCCATTTAATGGGCACGCAGTTACACAAAAATACGCTGCTGAGCAAAATCCGCTACTGGCATAAAGAAGCGCGTCTGGAAGGCCATGCGCAGGCGTTGGTGAAAGATAACCGTGTCTCGCTGGAAAATAGCCGCATTGATGATGATGCACCCAGCTATTTGCAAATGCTCAACCGTGTGAACCACGGTATTGGCGCAAAGCCGCAATATGTCCAAACGGTGGTGACGCTGCTGTTGATCGTCACCTTCGCGGTAGGCGCCTATTTCATTCGTGCGGCAACCATCAATGCCGCCGAAACCCAGGCTGTCAATGGCACGCCGTTTAGCCAGACCAGCGCGGCGAGCAACGCTTCACCATTTGAGTTGCCACAACAGGCGGTGGAAGATAATCAGCAGGCTGATAAGCAAGCGGCGAAAGAGGTCAGTGATAACCGCGTGTTCGCTTCCAAATTGACCTTCATTATTCTGTCGGTGATTTTCATTGGCGTGCAAATTATCGGTATTTTGATTGGTTATTACCGTTCTCTGGTCGGCATCGAATCTCGCCTGGCGGCGAAATATATCGGTAATTTCAGCAGCTCTGAAGAGTTTGCCGCGTGGTACGCCATGCGCCGTGAACGCGTGGAACGTGATGCGCAAGATAAACTGGCGAGTTTGCAGAATCGTATGGCGATGCAGCGTGCCAGCAGCGCCAGCATCGCGCAAACCGATGTACGGACCTTTGATGACTACGTGCGCGGTAAGCAGCGCGATAAAGCGCTGGCTGACGATCAGCATCAGCAATTTAACGCCACGCGCGCAACCGTTGCTCAAGAGCGCCCGGTACATCAGCCAGAACCGGCTTTGGTCTTTGAACCTGTAACGCCGACACCAGCACCGGTAGCGCTGGAAACGGCACCTGCAGCTAACGTTGATGAAAAAGCACGTATTGCGGAGTTAGGCGATCTGACGGCGTTAGATGATGAAGAGCTGCGTCTGGTGGCTGAGGATTTGGGTCTGTCAATTGAAGCGCTGCTCAGTCGTCGCAAAGTGCAGCGCGTGCTCATTAAGGCCAGAGGATAACCAGGTGAAGATCAGCAAATGGTGTTTGCTGCTGTTAGCCGGGGTGAGTGCCCTGGCGCAGGCTGCGGATCGCAACGATATTCCGAGCTGTTATGACTACGCCAAACTCAGCCAATATCGCCCGGCCAGCAGTGGTCGTGAGCTGGTGGTGATTATTGATCAAACGGTTAAAGTGCCGCTGCAGATCAAAAATGCCAGTTGGCAGCAGATCATGCGTTTTAGTCAGCCCGGCGATCATGTGGTGCTTTATCAGTTCTCGGCGTTGTTGCAGAACAATTTCATGCAGCGCTTATTTGATGGGCGTCTGGAGCCGTTACTCACGGACAAGAAAATCCGCGACAATCAAGGCATGGAGAGTTTGAAGAACCTCGACAAATGCCTGAGTGAGCAGAAGCAATATTTCGCGAGCGTGTTGGGTGGGCTGATGGCAAAAAGTTTCGCTGAGAAGGGCGATAACATCGCTAAAAGCGAGATCCTCGATAGCCTTAAGCGCATCAGCCACGATCTTCAGCAGGATCAAAGCGCATCACGCACCTTGTTCCTCATCTCCGATATGCTGGAAAACAGCGCTTTCGATAGCTTCTACCGCAATAACGCGCTGCGTTTGCTCTCACCAGAGAAAGAGTTGCAGCAGGTTAAACAGCAGAATCTGTTAGCGGATTTTTCCGGCGCTAAGGTGTTTGTTGCGGGTGCAGGGTTGATTGATACCGATGCGAAAAACAATTACCGCTCAGGGAAAATCATTCAGCAGCTTGAGATATTCTGGCGCGACTATTTTACTGCGTCGAATGCTGAGTTGGTGAGTTTTGGTGCACCGGCGCTGAACGTGGATTTGCAATAAGTTGATCAGGACTATGTGTTTAATGCCTCAGTGATGAAACTGAGGCATTAAGTAATAAGCGGCGAATTTTGGTCACAATTACTTATACGTCACTTCAATAATCTTGAGATTATTAACCGATTTAACGCGCATGGAGCCAAGTTGATAATGAAGCGCTTGATGTGACTGATTGAGTGTAATCGTACGCACTTTATCAACACCTTGGCGCGTGCAGGTCACTGAAGTCCCCTGCTGTTGAGTGGTCGTGGTACAGGCCGGTTCAACAATCGCACCGCTAAAGTAGATCGTGCAACTCCGCCATCGCCGTTTGCAGCAGCATCAGGCCTGACAATAAAACCAGGACTTTACACATAGGCTATCCTCCAGAATGTCTAAAAGGATTTTCGTCCTCGTATGTTTAAACTTTAGAGGATCAGAGGCAGCTTAGGAAAAATCTTGGGTTTTGCATTTATTGTTTGTTCATCCGCCCGCCGTAGACTTTCAAGCCAGCCGTGGAGATATTTTTCCGCTTTAAGCGAGGAGGGGACATTGCTAACAGCATCCTGTGTGAATCAATAAGGAGCAGATCATTTTCGACTTTTAAAACCGACACGGCTGGCAAATTGTATTTTTGCTATTCAAGATGATGGCTAATTTTATTATTTAAATTTATCGTGCTTTGCATTGTGATGGTTCTAAATATTTAGAGCCATTCTATTCAATTCCTAACCTAGCCAAATTCCTAAATCCCATCTCCCGCCTCACAATTCCTTAACTCAAACTAACGTTTCCTGCGCAATACGTAGATACTCATTACACCAGATGCCAAAGATTAAATTTCTGAAACAAATTATATCAGCGACTTAACTTCCAGCGCATTGGCTTACCGTTGCGCGCGTTGTCTTTCTCCTTTGAGGAATACATTGTGTTCAAATTAAATCCGGTGTTACTAAGCCTTGTGGCTGCGCAAGGTTTGATGTTCCCTATCTCATTGTCGTGGGCGGCGGAGTTAAATCCTTATACGCCTGAAATTAATGACAATAAAGTTGGAGCTTATTGCCTATGTAATGGCTCGACACAAACGCTCAGCGGTTTACCGCAATTCTCGCCCGGTGAAAGCGGGGCAACCACGGTGACGTTTGGCGAATTGCAAAGTATTGGTCGAATAATCAATGACAACCTGATTGGTGAGCAGCGCCTGCAAATAGGCCAGCAAAACCTCACCATTCAAATACCGAACTTCGAAGATTGGACATATACAACGTACGACGTTTATAACTCCGCTGATTTAGTGGATTTACCGAGTGTCGGCCTCGATACCGTAGTGCCAGATTATTATGATGTAAACGACAAACAATATATTAATGCGCGCATCGGCTCCGTCAGCAACGGCACGCTAAATATCGATATTGGCGAACATGGTGCAGCGACTAATTCCTCCACTAATAGCTGGTCGATGGCGGCGAAACAAAGCCAACTGTTTACCGCTACTAAAAACGGTCATCTCAACTGGAATTCCGATAACCGCATCGCCTTTACGGCGGCCACGCCACCTTATGGCGGCGATCGCCTGGCGTACGACGTAGGCAGCGTGGTGGATTATGCCGGAGCCATCAGCGTTTCAACCCTGGATGGCGGTACCACCAACTTCAACATCAACAATATCAACGATCTGCGTCAGTATAATGATTGGCTGATCGAGCAAGTCACCTTATCCAACCTCAGCACCGACCGTTACAACGACGAATTCCACAAAGCCTTCATCCAGCGCGACGGACGCGTGGTGTATCGCATGAGCACCAACAACTACGACGACGAAGTGGCGCAAGCGCTGGGCGATCAAGTGGTGCTGAGCGCGGATGGCAAAAATGCCAGCGTGAAAATCAATCGCGGCAAAACCCTCGAAGTGCTGGATAGCCACAGCGCGGTGATGCGCGCCAGCAACGGTGCGAAAGCCATTATCAACGGCAAACTTTCTAGCAACGGCTCCGGCTTAGAACTGCTGAACAACGCGCGCGGTCGCAATAACGGCGTGATCAATGCAGGATTCCTCAACAACGCTGACGGCAAAGGCGTCGATAGCAACACCTTAGGCGCAGGCATTGGCGTGCTTGCCTCCAACGGCAGCCGCTTCAGCAATTACGGCGTGATCAACTTCCAGCCAGGCAACAGCGATAGCGCGGCGATTACCCTCTACGATGCGCGCGCGATCAATCGCGGCAATATCAATCTCGGCGTCACCGAAACCATCGGCAGCGGCTCGATGACTGGCGTAATCGCCAGCGGCGCAGGCGGTTTCACCAACGCTAAAGGCGGCACCATTTACATCGGGCGCACGCCGCAAAATAACAAGAACGACCCAACCAGCGATGTAGCGGTGAACCTCAGCGGCGGCGCAAGCGCCATTCGCAGCTTCCTCGGTTCCCGCATCGTCAACAACGGACGCATCGTGATCGGCTCACTGGTACAGAATGCGGTTGGCATGCTGGTTGAATACGGCCCGAATGCCATCGCACGTAACAACGGCGTGATCGATGTGAATGGGATGGCAGAAGGGCAGCCGCGCGAGAATATCGGCATGTTGGTGGTTGATTCCGGTAGCGGCGGCAAAGTCGGCAATGGCAAAGCGGGCACCATCAACCTCAACGGCTATAACAGCACCGGCCTCAAAGTCATTGCCCACGCGGGTGAAAGCGCCAAAGCTTATTCGCGCGGTGCTATCAATATCCTCAGCGATGCCGGCGAATATGGCACAACCGATCACAACACTGCCGTTTGGGTCATCGGCGAAGAGGGCGGCAATGCCGTCGCCAACGTTAGCGGACCGATTCAGCTTGGCGGCAACGATGCGATTGGTATTCGCGCCGAAGGCAACGCCACGGTGAACGTCATCGCCAACGCGATTCCGGTTGCCGGGCCGCGCGATATCTGGGGCCTGGAACGGCAAATCAGTTTCTACACCAAAGGCGAAAACGCCAAAATCAACCTGCCGAAAAACGGTAGCTACTCGACATCGGTGGTCGATGGCACGATTTTCCGCGTGGAGGATGGCGCAGACTTTGACGGCCGCGGTTTAACCCTTTCCATGAACGAAAGAAATACCACCGGCGTATATGGCGGCGGCGTCGGAACCAACGTGAATACTAATGACGCAACGCTAAATATTGGCGATGGTGCCACCGGACTGAAAGTGGTACACGGCGCGCAGGGTACGATTGATGCCGCGACACGCTTTAACCTTGAGGGCGCTAGTGTGGCGGCAGAAGTCGATGGCTTAGCCTACACCTTGCAAGGCGTTGCGATTGATTTCGAACACGGATTCAATACTGATACGCATCTCACCAACCATGCTGAGATAAACGGTAGCGGCAGATTCCAAATCGGCTTAATCGCCAGCAATTTAGCTCAGCTCACCAACACCGGCGACATCACGTTTACCGGTGAGGACAGCGCCGGCATTTACGCGGAAGACGGTGCGAAGGTGACCAACAGCGGCACCATCAACATGACGCTGCGCGGCCAGGCGTTGTATGCGTATGGTTTGCAACGTCGCCTTGATAGCGCCCCGCTGACCGAAATCTCCAACAGTGGCACCATCAACATCTACAACCGCGACAGTTTTGAGTTGAACACCACCATTGGCCTGGTCGCCAGCAACTATTTGGCGCGCATCTACCAAAACGGCACCATCAATCTGTATGGCGATAACGCGATGGGCGCCAATGCATTTTTAGGTGGTCGAATCACGTTTGGCCCGAACAGCCGCATCACCTTTAACGACCCGAATCAAACCGGCTATCGCGCCGCTGACGAGGGCACGCAATTAATCAGCAACGGTAACAACATAGATGTGCGCACTGCGAATTCCACGCTGTATGACATCAGCAATGGCGCGTGGCTGTACACGCAAGCTCCCGGCAACGTGACGCTCAGCGGTGAAAATAGCCGCGGTGTGGTGCTGAGCGGCGAGGGCACGCAAGTGTCTTACACCGACACCTATGTGGTGAGCGGCAAAGGTGCCGCCGTGATGAACGCCAGCAACCGCGCCGAGGGCGTGATCAGCAGCGGCATTGCGCTCAGCGGTGAAAACACCACCGCCGCGATTGCCAGCGGCATTGATGCGGAAATCTACGCAGCCTCCACCATCAGCGGCAACGGCGCAAACGCGACGGCGTTTGATGTTAGCGGCGGTGCGCGCCTGTTTAACCAGTATCAAGGCGTGGTGGATCTCAGCGGATCGAACAGCACCGGCGCGCGCGTGCATGACGGCGGCAACTTCATCAATCGCGGCAGCATGCAAATTGCGTCAGGCATTGGCGTCGATGTGTCAAGCGGTTACGGTCAATATGTGCCGGTCGATAGCTCATTGCGCGTCGATGATGGCATTGCGGCGATGCGCGTCGGCAGCGGCGCATGGATGAAAATCTACGGTGATGGTCAAGGCTACAGCGTGATGCAGGCCAACGGCAGCGCCGACGGCTTGTTGCTGGATGTCGGCGCGGATGGGTTCGAAGCCGACAACATCACTATCGGCGCGTACGGCAGCGGCAGCGCGATCAACAACCGCGCCGAAACACCGAACATCAATTTGGATAACGTGCGTTTAGAGGTGGCAAACGGTAACGGAATTCGCTCGGCGACCTCATTCAACTCCGCTGGCAGTGCGCAAATTAACGTTAGCGGTTCGGGCACCGGTTATCGCTTTGAAAACACCAATGGCTCAACCACCAGCAACGATCTGGTGGTCGGGCCGGATTATTCGATTGTGGTGACAGGAACCGGCAATGGCGTGATCGCCAACACAAGCGGCAACGTGATTTCTCAGGGCTTGATTGATATTCAGGCGGCGAACGGCGGCTCGGCGATTGTCACCAAAACCGCCAGCCAGGTGATTAACCAGGGCACCATCAGTTCGCAAAGTCGCGTTGCGCCGCTGATCGACCTGCGTGGCGGGCAAACGGTGTTTATCAATGAAGGCACCATTAATGCGCCGTTCCCTGATCAGGTTGTCGTGGCGGGCGGCGCGACCGATGACGTCATTGCGCTGTTGGATGGTGCAGTGGTCGGCGATGTGAACACCGGTAACGGACGCGATGAACTGATTGTCACCGGCGGCACCATCAATGGCAGTTTGACGATGGGCAGCGGCGCGGCTAATCAGGCCACGGTGCAGAAGGTGAGTCTGGCTGATACGCGCCACATCACCACGGAAAATGGCGCGGGCAGCACGCTCAATCTCAGCCAGCTCAAGGCACGCGGTGGTTCGTTCGCCAGCGATGATGCGGCAAAAGGCACCAATCTGGGTTCAGGCTGGAGCACGCTGAACTTCCACAAAACCCAATGGACGTTAACCGACAACATCAAACTGGCGCACAGCACGATTAACGTGGATGCGGGAAGTACGCTGTTCGCGGGTGACAATGTCAATCCGCTGTTGCAGGGCAGAACCAGCGATTCGCTGGTGGTGAATAATGCGGGCACCCTGGATCTCACCAACGGCGGCAACACGGCGGCGAACACGCTGACGATTGACGGCGAACTGGCGTCGGCGGGCGGCAGCGTCAAGCTGAACGCCACAGCTGCAGGCAGTGATATGGTGCTGGTGAATGGCACGGCATCGGGCGTGACGCAGGTTGAAGCAAAACTCGCGGGAGCGCCGCTGCTCGACAGCAACGGCGATGGCGTGATCTCTGCGAACGAAGGCGTGTCGCTGGCGCAGGTTTCCGGCAGCGCGAATGCCAACAGCTTTGCGCTGAAAAGCGGCTATGTCGCATCCGGGCCGTGGCAATACGGTTTATACAGCTTCGCACCGGGCAGTAATGACGCAGCCCGTACCTCGTTAGGCGGCAGCGCGTGGGATTATCGACTGGCGAACACCTTCGTGTGCGAAGACGGCAGCCTGTGCCAGCCGTCAGCAGGCAGCGCACAAAGCGTCGCGCGTCTGGCGGTAACGCCGCAGTTGCCTTCCTACATCTCTGCGCCGGTTGGCCTCGCTTATTACTCGCTGGCAATCACCGACGATCTGCATAAACGCCTCGGTGAACTGCGCCAGCAGCAGGCAAATCCGGATGCGGTTGGCGGCGAGATGTTCATCCGCTACATCGGCTCCAACCTGAAATACCAGACCAATCAAAGCGTCAGCAATTACGGCTACGACTTCGATCTCGACTACAGCGCGGTGCAGCTCGGCGGCAACGTCATTCGCGTGGATGGCGCGGACAGCAGCCTGCGCGGCGGCGTGGCCTACACGCGCGGCAACACGCGCATTCGCCCGCACGCAGCAGATGGCTACAGCTCGACCAGCTTCGATAGCGACACGCTGTCGCTGTACGGCACCTGGCTGCGCGACAGCGGTTTTTACGTGGACGGCTCGCTGAGCTGGGGCTGGCATCGCGGCGCGACTGACATTGCACGGCAGAAAGATGTCGCCAAACCAAAAGGCAACGGCTGGACGGCTTCGGTTGAAACCGGTTATCCGCTGGAACTGGGCGGCGGCGTGCGCATCGAACCGCAGGCGCAGATCACCTGGCTGCAAATGAAGATGGACAGCTTCACCGACCGCGATAACACCCGCGTTTCCTACGACGATTACAGCCAGACGATTGGCCGCGTCGGCGCGCGCGTGGATAAAACCTGGCAGGACAGCAGCGCGGATCAGTACACGCCGTATCTGCGCGTGAATTACACGCAGGGTTGGGGCGGCACCGCGAAAGCGAAGATCGGCGCGGCGGATGTTGGCGGCGGTGAAACCTTCGACAGCGGCAAGTTCGGCAAAATGTGGGATGTCGGCGTGGGCGGCACCGCGACGGTGAACAAGGATGTGGCGCTGTACGCCGAAGCGGATTACCGCAAAGAGATCGACGGCAACGGCGCGAAAGGCTGGCGTTACAACGCGGGTGTACGCTGGTCGTTTTAATTGAACCGGTCGCCTTTGGAGTGAGGATAGTGAATGTCTACGGGAACGGGGTCACTCCATTTGAACAACCTTAACGTTCATTAACATGAGGACACAACCTCTAAGGCTGCCTTGTGGACTCAGGAGGATTATCATCAATTACAACTGGCGATTATTTAAGTCCGCTCTTGTTACAAAGCGGCCAAACCCTAAGAAAAAGACGTCTGCTATGAGCGAACAGCAGACGTTTACATAGCAAACATTTCTAAATGAGTATTTTGTCAAAAGTGTCCTGTTAGCAGCAGGCCGAGTCTGCTGCTATTTTCATTGAATGGGGTTCGCCATAAGCATAACGCTCAGAGACAGCATAAACAGAGCTATCGCAGCATCAAGCACGCGCCATGCTGTTGGAGTGCGAAAGACCGGCTGAAGAAACCGCGCACCAAACGTCAGAGTGGTGAACCATACCACGCTGGCAATACAGGCTCCCAGGCCAAACATCCATTTCCCTGCACCGGGATAGCGAGTGGAAAGGCTGCCAACAAGCACCATGGTGTCCAGGTAAACGTGTGGGTTCAAAAAGGTGAAGGCCATACAGGTCAGGAGCACTTTTTTACGACTTCCAGCACTTTCATCTGCGGGTTTAAGAGACTCCGTACCCTTTACGGCACGCCACGCGGCCATCAGCCCGTACACAGCCAGAAATGCTGCGCCAGCTAACCGCAGAACCTGAAGCAGGCCCGGCCATGCCTGTACGAGCCTACCAATGCCTGCCACACCCGACAGGATGAGCGTAATGTCACCCAGAGAACAGATAACCACAACCAGCCAGACAAAGTTACGCTGGAGCCCCTGACGCAGGGCAAACGCGTTCTGTGCACCGATAGCCATAATAAGGCCGGCACCGGTAGCAAAGCCGGCAGGGATTGCAGATAAATACATAGGTCACTCAGAAATAATGTCAGAAATGAGGACGCGGACGACGGTTGCGCCCGCGCGAAAAAAGCATCACATACAGACCTGCTCGGGAGCAGAGGCAGGTATCAGGCTGTTTCAATAAGCGACAGGTTGTACTGCAGGCCTGGCATCATTGCCTCCAGACCGTCTGTCAGCATTTTCCCGGCTTCGTGCAGTGTTTCCAGCGGCATCTCAGGCAGGCTTTCCAGAATGAACCACATGTGTTTATCAGCGGCGCTCAGTCGCGTTCGCACACCCTGCCGCCAGTTCCAGCGACGGCAGGTGACACCCGTGTCATCACACCACACCACTTCCCCTTCATCCGGATATTCAGTGGCGGCTTGCCCTTCCTTCATCGTATCAAACGGTTCGCTACCACTGGCGATGATAAGACGTGGGTTGCCGCTGTAAGCATCCAGGTTTTCGCCGCCGACAGGCACGGCGTAGCGCAGGCTGACCGCATTATACAGGTCTACCACCGGATCCAGCCCCGACATGGAGCCATCGCGCAGCACGCGTTTGCGCAGGGCCTCCGCCGAGCAGGGCGTACGTTTAGGCTTTGCTCCAAAAGCACGAAAAACGTCAGACCAGGCATTCAGATGGGCGTCCGCCCAGGCTGGCTGACCGGCGAGCACGTCTTCACAGGCTCTGCGCAGCGCGGTTTCTCCGACGCTGCCGTTTACTACCGGAGCGGCAGTTACGCTGATGCTCAGCGCACGGAAGCCTGGTGCCATATGCGCAACGTCAGGGCTGATTGACGGATGTGCTGTTAACATAAGATAATCCTGTAATGACCGTTTTAACCCATGATAATGACCAGTGAACAAAAAAGTCAATATAACGACCGATTCGGGCGCTGACGCTTCCGTCATCAATGAAGCCCTCTCTGCTGCCGTCAGGGAGTACCGTAGCCAGAAGAAAATGTCGCTGGACGAGCTGTCACGTCTGGCGGGAGTGAGCAAAGGGATGCTTGTGGAAATCGAGGCCTGCAGGGCCAATCCCAGCATTGCGCTTCTCTGCAGACTGGCAGCGGCCATGGGCGTTTCCGTAGCCGACATCGTTAACGTTGCCAGCAGTCCCTGCGTGCGCATTATCACTGCAGAGGATATTCCCTGCCTGTGGCGTGGTGAGCTCGGAGGCAGCGCGCGCCTGCTCGCCGGCACTAGCGGCCCGGATATGGTTGAACTCTGGGAATGGAAAATGCATCCCGGTGAGACTTTTGAAACCGGATCACACGCTACCGGTACACATGAGCTTCTGCACGTTGTGCAGGGCTCCCTGCACCTGACCGTGGGGGAAGAAAGCTTCACTATCGGCAAGGGGGCGGCGGCAGTGGCACGGACTGATAAACCCCACAGCTATACCTGTGAAGGTGATGATCCGCTAATTTTTACCATGACAGTCAGCGAACGGGCGCGCTGAAAAAAGGGATGGCCGGAACCATCCCGGACGTCAGCCCGTCAGGACGCCAGTTTCATCATGATAAGGCCGGCAAGGATGATAGCCGCTGCCAGAATACGCATTGGGGAGGCAGGCTCGCCCAGGAAATACAGCCCGGTGATAAACGAGCCCACCGCACCGATTCCGGTCCAGATGGTATAGGCCGTCCCCAGTGGAAGGGAACGCATTGCTGTTGCCAGCAGCGCAAAGCTGGCTATCAAGCCGGCCACGGTCGCGAGCGTATAAAGGGGGCGCGTGAAGCCTTCCGACAGCTTCATTGAATACGCCCACACCACCTCAAGCACGCCTGCAGCGACCAGTAATATCCACGCCATAGTGACGTCTCCTTTACATTACCGGGTCGTCCCGTCAGAGGCCATCATTGTGCGCGGGTCGTCCCGACACGGCCGAATTAATAAAGCGGTTTCTTTTATCCCTGTGCAGCGGCAAGGCGCGCCGCAAAGCCTATAAACAGCAGCCCGGTGAGAGAGTTACCCATCCTGACCAGGCGTCTTCGTGAGCCCAGCCAGCGGGCAACTGCCGCGCCGGCTATCAGTAAAAATGTCATCCATGACAGGCTGATAAGCTGCAGCACGGCCCCCAGGAGACTGAACGCGGCCGCACTGTGCTCCGACGCCGGGTCGATAAACTGAATAAAAAACGAGACGTAGAACAGAATCGACTTCGGATTCGTTATGCTCAGCATAAACGCCTTCAGAAAGTAGTTTTCTTTCCTGACAGCCGGAACGCTAGAGTCCTTAAGGGGCTGATGCAGGGCAGACCAGATAATTTTTATTCCCAGCCAGCTCAGAAATAGCGCGCCCAGATATTTCACGGCGGTAAAAATGTGCGGGCTCGTCTGGATAAGGGTGGCTATGCCGGCCCAGGCCAGAAAAATAAGAAACACGTCTCCGAGCACCACGCCGGCAACCCCACGGTACGCGGCGCGCATTCCCCGGCTGATACCCGTGCGCAGTACATAAAGGCTGTTGGGACCCGGGATCATAACGATAACCACCGCACCGGCGAGGAACGTCCAGAAATTCACTACGCCATAGTCATGAAACATTGCTTACCTCATTAGCTGCGTTTGCAAAAAAACACCGAATCCGGGACGCCAGTCAGATCGGGCCGATTGAATTGCCTGACTCACGCAGTGCGTCTGTCAGATCCTGCGCCAGGGCGTCGCACTGCTCATCACTCAGCACGCCGGGCGTCAGGCGGATAGCGTGCCCCGGATCCGTGAGATAAAAGCCAGCGCCTGCGCGTATAAGCCAGCCGCGCGCTTCCATCAGCCTGATGAGCCCGGAAGGTTCATGACAAAGAGGAAGCCAGACGTTAAGTCCGTCATATTCCTGCAGAGCCATAACGTTGCGCGTGCGAAGCGCGGCAAGCAGGGCATTGCGTCTGTCCCGGTACAATGTTGCTGCCTCACTGACTTTTCGTACAACATCCGCTGATGCCAGAGCTTCTTCTGTCATGTCCTGCAAAATATGACTCACCCAGTGTGTGCCTGAGGCCATACGCCGGCTCAGCCTCTCAGACGTATCGGGGTTGCAGGCAACCAGCGCCAGTCTGAGATCTGGGCCAAAGAATTTTGAAACCGAACGGACGATGGCCCAGTTTCGCGTTTCAGCGGCAATCACATTCTGGTATTCGCTCCCTGAAAGCAGCGAAAAATGATCGTCAACGATAACCATGACGTGCGGGAACCGGGCCAGCACGGCCCTGATTTCCGACGCACGTTGCGGGTTCAGGCTGCACCCGGTGGGGTTGTGGGCTCTGGGAGTCACAATCACCACCTGCGCTCCGGCTTCCAGAGTCTCCTGCAGCGGGCCGGGGAGCAGGCCGTCCCGGTCTACAGGCACGCCGGCAGGTACATAACCCAGGCTGCGGATGGCATTAATGCTGCTCAGAAAGCAGGGCTCCTCAACCGCAATTTTCTCGCCAGCCGTCAGGTAGCCAGTAATCAGGCGCTCAATAGCGTCTACTGCTCCGTGCGTCAGTCCGAGGCCAAACATGCCGGGCGCGTCCGGACAGAACCACTCGCGGCCTGCTTTCTCAAGGCCCGGATTAATGACACTCCCGCCATAACTGCGGGGTGTCAGGCTGACGGCCTGCAGCAGCGATGCCACATCCGGCAGTGCGGAAGGTTCCGGATTGCCGCCGGATACGTCAATCAGGTGAGTCTGACGGGCGGGGCCTTCTTGTTCCGGCACGTCTTCAGCCTGTGATATGGTCGTGCCGTAGCGCCCGTTAGTGACCGCAATGCCTGCGGCCGCCAGCTTTTTATAGGCTGAAGCAACGGTATTGCGGTGCACGCTAAGCTGTGCGGCCATCTCCCTGACGGGCGGCAGAGCATCACCAGGATGAAGTTGCCCCGTACGAACTTTCTGTCTGACGGATTCAAATATTTCCGATGCTGTCATTTTCTCTGTTCCGGCCTCAACCGGCCTTCGTATTTGCGGATTAACCAGCGCGGGTCTTCTGCCTCTGACTGACGCCAGTTGCTGAAAACATAAACCGGAGATAATGATAATGCCTCGCGGCATTATACTTTTTTGACTCAACATTGTCATGTGACAATGTTTTTTTCTACTGCTATGCTCGCCAGTACTCATCCCAATGACTCTGCAGGAGCACATTATGTTTACCGGTCTGAGCGCCTTTCCGCTTACTCCCGTTACACCCGCCGGCTTTGACGAGCACGGTTTTATCCGCATTCTTGAGCGCATCACGTCAGCCGGTGTCGATTCCATCGGCGTTCTCGGATCAACGGGCAGCTATGCCTACCTGACACGTTCGCAGCGCAGCCACATATCGGGTATCGCAAAATCGCATGCGGGTAATATCCCTGTGATGATCTGCGTAGGGGCGGTCAGCACCGATGAAGTGCTGCGGCTGGCCGATGACGCACAGGCGGCCGGCGCGGATGCGCTGCTGCTGCCGCCAGTGTCGTACCAGACGCTCAGGGACGATGAAGTTTTTGGCGTGTTTGAGACGCTCACACAATACGTTTCAGTGCCGGTCTGTATCTACGACAACCCCGGCACAACACATTTTGAATTTTCAGACGAGCTACACGGGCGCATTGCCACATTGCCCGGTATCAAATCCGTAAAAATTCCCGGCGTTCCACCTTCGCCGGAGGATGCTCTGGCACGCGTAAAGCGCCTGAAAGCAAAGCTGCCTGAAGGGGTGACCGTTGGTATCAGTGGAGACGCCAGCGCCGCCAACGGTCTTAATGCCGGCTGTGAAGTCTGGTACTCCGTTTGCGGCGGCCTGTTCCCGCATGTCGCCAAAGAAATGACCGACGCGGCGGCACGGGGAGATCGCGAACGCGTAGTACAGCTCAGCGAGCGTCTGCAGCCGCTATGGGACCTGTTCCGCAAACACGGCGGCAGCATCCGCGTGATGGCAGCAGCTGCGGGCGTGCTCGGGTTGACGGAGGCTGATTGCCTGCCGCGTCCTCTGCGTCCCCTGTCCGCTGATGATCTTGCAGACGTTGCTGCCGTTATCAGCCGCCTCGGTCTGAGGTAAATAGCATGAAGGAGGAAACGCTGCCAGGTTACTCACATAATGAAAGTTTGGACCGGGCCGGTCTGGCGCGGTACGTTCTGGCAGCCACGCTTGCGCGTCTGGCAGACGGAGGGGGCGTCCTGGCGGTGATCCTTCTGTGTGTTGCCGACAGTCACTCCGCTGGCTGGGCCGGCACGCTTGCCGCCTGCATCACGCTGCCTCACCTGGCCGGTCCCTTCATTGCCCGTCGTCTTGACACGGCACATGACAGCCGCTGGGTCATTGCTGCAGCCTGTCTGATCCACACCGGGCTCATCGTCGCGGCAACACTGACCTTTTCCCGAGTGCCGCTATCCATGACCGGTGGCCTGCTGGCTGGCGCCGGTCTCTGTGGTCCGTTGCTCACGGGGGGGATCAGCACCCATTTGCCGGCTATTGCCGGTCGTTCCCGTGATGATCAGCGTCGGGTACATGGCTGGGATGTGGCAACCTACGGGCTGGGTGGAACTGTGGGGCCTGCGCTCGTTGCGGCACTTGCCGCCTGGTTTTCTCCTTCTGCAGCACTTTATACGCTGGCTGGCGCAACGGCGATGGCCGCTTATTTTATCCTCCGCATCCCGGTCCCTTCCGCCGCCAGTGCTGATGAAAAGCGGCATGTACCAGGCACGGTTGCAACGATGCTGCTGTTAGTAAGGAATCCGCGCCTGAGAAGAACGCTATACCTGACGGTTGCAGTGGCCTTTTGCGTGGCGGTGCTTCCGATCACGGCTGTCAGTCTGGCTACTGCGCTCGGCGTGGCGGCCACTACGGCAGCGTGTCTGACTGTTGCCTATGGCAGCGGTAACCTCGTTGGCTCAGTGTGCCTGATGATTCGCCCGCTTGTCGGGGAACCGGATACCCTGATGACTCGCTTTGCCTGTTTTATTACTGCAGGCGTATTTCTTATCATGCTGAACATGCATTTTGTCGTTCTGCTGATGCTGTTTTTTGTGACCGGCATGCTTAACGCTGGATTCTTCGGCGCCACTCTCGCCGCCAGGAGCGAATATTCCCCCTCTGCCTGCCGGGGACAGGTATTCGTCTGGGTCGGAGCGATGAAAATTACGGCAGGGTCGCTGGGTACGGCTGCAGCCGGCAGGCTGATGTTGACGGACAGCGTCTGGCCACTGGCGATGGGTATTATTGTGCTCGCTATTTTTATCGGCGTAGCTTTGACAGAACAGACGCTGTATTCCCTTCATGCTTTAAATGATGATGAACGAGAAAGGCCAACCTGAATAAAAGACAATCTTTTCTAAATACATTCGGGCTATAAGGTAAAGAGACGTTTGGATAACAGGTTCAGCGATGTTGCCCAGCTAATGTCCGCTCCTGGCACAAAGCGGACATCTCTATGTTTGATCGGTTTGAATATGGCTAAGACGTTAATCAAAACTGATCTCGATCTGAGTTGATAACAAAGGTATTACAACCCATATTCCCCGCGCAACAACCCAAACACCCAATCGTTATGCCACGCATTTTTCAGCCAGTAACTTTCCCGCAGCTCGCCCTCTAATTTAAAGCCAACTTTTTCCAGCAGTCGCCGTGAGGGCATATTGCCTGCCGTAACAGTGGCGCTCAGGCGTCTAATGCCACCGTCGCTAAACGCATAGTCACAAATCGCGCGAAGCGATTCGTGCGCATAACCTTTGCCTTGCGCTTCCGGCGCGAACAGAAAGCCGACTTCGGCGCAGTCATTTTCACGATGAATATAACCGCTGACGCCGATACGATTGCCTGACTGTTTTTCCCGCACCACCAGACACAGCCAATGCGCGCTGCGTGGCGACCAGAGCGGTAATCTTGCTGTGAAGTCGGCGTGAATTTTTTCTTCAGATTTTGCATCGGCAATGTAATGCATGACCTGTGGCGAGAGCTGGAGGTGACGAAAGAAATCCCAGTCGTCTTCGGTGATTTGCGAGCAGGTGAGTCTGAGGGTTTCGAGATGCAGTTTAGCGGTCACATTTCACCTTCGTTTATCGGATACGAAAGTGAATTAAGTTAAACCAGGTCGCCATAAATGGCGACCCTACAAATCACAACTGGAACCGCAACGCCACGCCAAATGCCTGCTCGGCACCGACAATGATCGCCGCCTCTTCCTCGCGGAACGGCACGTCACCGAGCAGCAAGCTGGCTTTCACCTTGCGCAGATCCGTGGTGCGCAAACTCAATCCTGCCATGCGCGCGCTGCCGTCGTAATCAATCGGCAATCCGGCGAAGCGCTGCGTGACGTATTCCGCAGAGGCAAAGCGCACCGTCGCCACGCCCGCTTTGAGCACAAACGCGCCTTCCTGACAGGCGGTGAGCTTATCGGCACCAAACAAGCGGCTGTAAGGCTGGGCGGCGGCGGCGGGATCCTGCGCGACAACCACGAATTCGACGATATCGCTCACGCCATTCGGATGAACACGCCATGCGTCCTGCCATACCGAATCCGGCGTATCGTGTTGGCAAAAAAAGCTGCGGCCATTCGCCACCAGCGACGGGCGCAGCCGTACGGTGCGGAAACGGGCTTCCTGCTCGGTGCCGTCCGGCAACGTCACGGGGCGGAAAAAGCTCGCGGGCAGATCGCCGTCGATGTCCTGGCTCTCCAGATAACGCCACACCGCGTCGGCATCCTCGGTTTTCCACACCAAACCGCTGAGGCCAATCGGCGACTGCCACAAATCCTGGCGCAGGTTGCCGCGTCCCGGTTCAAACCCCAACAACTCCAGATAGTTATCACCAAAAATCGCCAGATGATTACTGGAACCGAGCGAGTGATGGCCGCGCTCGGTCAGCTGAAATCCCAGGCGACGAAACAGCGCGCTGGCGTCATCCAGCTGGCTGGCAACGTTGATCACCACATGGTCGAGACGTGGAACAGGTACAGAAATCGCCATCGGTTTTCTCCTTGCTCTCATGGTCACGATGCCAGCGCCTGTTGCTGGCGCAGCGTCAGCAGCGCACGCTGGGCCAGTTCGGTGAAGTAATGCACCGCCGGTTCCAGCATCGCTTCATCCGGATCGAATCCGGCGTGATGCAGGCCAAATTCACTGGCGCTGCCGATGCTGACGAACGCGCCTGGCAGCTGCTGCAGGTAGAAGGCGAAGTCTTCGCCGCCCATCTGCGGTGTGCCGACTTGGGTTTGATAGCCTTGCTCTGCTGCCAGATCCAGCGCGAAATCGGCCCATTGCGGCGTGTTGACCAGCGAGGGCGGGCCTTCCTGCCACACCAGCTCGGCCTGCGCGCCAAATCCGGCGGCGATCCCATTAATCAGCGCTTCAATTTTCTGCGGGATCTGCGCGCGAATCGCCGTGTTGTGGGTGCGTACTGTGCCTTCCAGTTCCACCGTTTGGGGCAGCACGTTCCAGCTGTTGCCCGCGGTAAAGCGCGTGACGCTGACAACCACCGATTCCAGCGAACTGAACACGCGGCTCGGCAGCGTTTGCAGTGCGGTGACGATATGGCTGCCAATCACGATGCTATCAATGCCTTCATGCGGACGCGCGGCGTGCGCGCCTTTGCCGGTGATATTGATCTGGAAGCGATCGACGTTGGCATAATAGGCGCCGCCGCGCGTGCGCAGCGTGCCGATGGGCAGATCCGGCGCGTTATGCAGGCCGAAAATCGCATGCACATCTTTCAGCGCGCCCGCCGCCAGTAGCTGTTTCGCGCCGGTGAAAATCTCCTCGGCAGGCTGAAACAGAATGCGTACGCGGCCAGGCAGCTTGGATTCGATGCGTTTCAGCTGCTGCGCGACGCCTAGCATCACGCTGCTGTGCAGATCGTGGCCGCATGCGTGCATCACGCCTGGCTGCTGAGATCGCCACGCGTGATCGCTTTGCTCGTCGATGGGCAGGGCGTCGATGTCGGCACGCATCGCAATCAGCGGTTCGCCGTGACCGATTTCTGCCACAACGCCGGTTTTCAGCTCCAGCGGCAGCTGCTTGACGTTAAGTTCCTGCAGCCAACGGGTAAGGCGTTCCGTGGTGGCAAATTCCTGATCCGACAATTCGGGATGCTGGTGCAGCTCGCGTCGCCAGCGCACCAGCTGTTGATGGGAAAGATCCGTCATGGTCATCCTTGTGTGTGTTCAGGTAAGAAAGGTTCGCCAAGCGTCAGCATCAGGCGGTTAGCCCAGGCGAAGAAGGCGGCGGATTGAATCAGGTCCAGCAGCTCCAGCGTGCTGAATCCCTGATCGCGCAGCGCCTGCAGTTGTTTCAGGCTGGTGGCGGCAGGCGTGATCGATAAGGTGGCGACCAGATCGATCTGCGCCGCCCAACGAGCCGATTGTCCGTGCGACAGCTCAGCGCCTGGCGCGACATTCAGCAGCTTCTGCACCGCCGGTTCATCTTTCGACAGCTGGCTGGCTTTGCGTGCATGCACCGAGGCGCAGTAGATGCAGCCGTTGACCTTGCTCACTACCGTGGCGGCGAGTTCACGTTCGGCGCGCGAGAGTCCGCCAGCGGTGTAGAAGATGCCTTTATCGGTCAGCGTGCGCTGTTCGAGCAGCGGCTGATTGCGTCCCAGCAGGCGGAAGTAATCGGAATCGCTATGGCCGAATTTCGCCAGCGTCACCTGCTCTTCAGCGCTAAATTCATGCAGCGGTTTCGCCGCCAGCCACGGTTCCCAGCCAAGTTCCTGTTGGGTAAAGGCGGTGAGGGCGGTTTTGCCGCTAACGGTGAGCGACGCATCGTGCCACTTTCCGGCAACCGCATGCGGCTGCGACGCCGTCTCTTCGCCGTTGAGCAAACGCAAACCCGTGAGTAAGCGGCTCTGGAAGCTGACAAAGGCAATCAGCTGTGCCAGCGTGATTATACCGCGCGGCGACCAGCCGGCAGTTTGCAGTTTCTCGATGTGCTGCGGCGCGGCATCCACCGGACGCAGGCTCAGCAGTTCCGCAAACGCCAGGCCTGCATCAAAGCGTTCGTTGTGCGGCTGATCCGGCTGGCGGTAATGCGCTTCGAGACGCGATGCGCCATGCCAGGCTGCGACCTGCGCGGCGAGGGCGAAGCGTTCTGCTAACGGCAAATCTTCATCATCTTGCGAAAACAGCACATCGTAGCTGCCTTGCGTATGCTGCGTGGCGGCATGACGCTCGGCGCGGGCCTGCGCCAGTTCAGACGCGGGATCGATATCCGCCAGCGCGGCCAGTAAATCTGTCGGTTGAGACATGCAATTCTCCAGTTAAGCGTTAGAAGGTCGCCATAAATGACGACCCTACAAACCCCAGGGTCGCCATTTATGGCGACCGCAAATGACCTAACCACGCAGCGCGGGCGCAATGTGTTCGGCAATCAATTCGACAGAACGCAGAATGTCGGCGTGTGGCGGATCGATGGAGTGCACCTGGAAGCTGATATCGGTGACGCGTTGCAGCGACGTATCGGCGAGCAGCGATTGCCGCACCTGGTCGGCATCGCCGAAGTGCGCATCCAGCTGGCGCGCCTGTTCGTCCAGCGTATTGCCAATAACGTGTCCTGATTCACGGAAATGCTGCGCCTGGCGCTGCAAGCCCGGTTCGGCAAGGCGGCGCGCGTAGTCTGTTGAATCTGCGACAAAAGCGGTGCGCGATGCCAGAATGCGCGGCGCAATGCCCGCCGGTAATGCCGCCAGATAGGCATCGATCATCGGGTTTTGTATCTGGTCGAGCGGCAAATCCGGCTGGCCCGCTGGACGCGGCTGGGTGCGCGACAGCATCAAACCGTGCCCGGCTTGTCCCGCGCGCGCGGCACCTTCCACCGAGAAGGTGGCGATCCACACGCGCTGTGCCAGCGTCGGCGCAGCGGGATAAAGATGGTTATCCGGATGTCCCAGCGTATCGCCGCGCCAGGCGCTCAGCAGCTGATGCAGATGATCGGCAAACACGCTGGCGCGTTGGTCGATGGTGATGCCGAACGGCAGAAACGAGGTCGCGGTGCCGCCCGACCCTAAACCGACTTCGAGGCGACCGTTGCTCAACAGATCCAGCACCGCCGCATCTTCAGCGACGCGCAGCGCATTCTCCATCGCCAGCGTGATGATGCCGGTGCCAAGGCGAATGGTGCGGGTGTGCGCGGCAACGTGGGCCAGAAACAGCAGCGGCGACGGCAAGCCGCCTTCTTTCTCGTGAAAGTGATGCTGCGCAATCCACGCGCTATCAAACCCGCTGCGCTCAGCGTGCTGAATCTGCTCGGTTGCCAGGCGATAGCGCTGCTGTGCGGTAGTGTCATCCAGCAGGCGGGTGAAAAATCCAATGCGTTTACGCGTCATGCAGACTCCTTAATCAGCGGACGGAAAGCGGGAATCGCGTCAATCAGCGATCGGGTATACGGATGCTGAGGCGCGTTAAATAGCGTGACGGTGTCACCTTGCTCCACCACTTCACCGGCGCGTAGCACGGTGACGCTATGCGCAATGCGGCGCACGGTGGCGAGGTCGTGGGTGATAAACAGATAAGTGAGGCCGAGTTCGCGTTGCAGCTGTTGCAGCAGTTGCAGAATCTGCGCCTGCACCGTGACATCCAGCGCCGAGGTGGCTTCATCCAGCACCAGAATCGCCGGTTGCAGAATCAGGGCGCGGGCGATGGCTACACGCTGACGCTGGCCGCCGGATAACTCACGCGGTTTGCGCGTCAGTAATTCCAGCGGTAACGCCACGCGCTGCGCCACGGCGGCGACGCGTTCACGGCGCTGCTCGCTGCTGAGCTTCTCAAAGTTACGCAGCGGTTCCTCAATGATGGCGAACAGCGTCTGGCGCGGATCGAGCGAGGCAAACGGGTTCTGATAGACAAACTGAATCTTGCGGCGCAATTGGCGTTGCGCTTCACCGCGCAGCGCGGTGGCGTCGATGCCATCGATCACCACGCGGCCGCTGTCGGCCTGCTCAAAGCCTAAAAGAATACGTGCCAGCGTGGTTTTTCCTGAGCCGGATTCGCCGACTAGCGCGTGCGTGGTGCCGCGCGCCACCGTGACGCACACCTCTTTCGCCACCTGTAGCTGCTGCTGGCGACCAAGGGAAAACTGTTTGTTGATGCCGGAGAGCTGAATCGCCGGTGACGAGAAGTTGGCTTGAGTCGGCACCGACAGCGCGCTGTCGCCCGGATCGGCATCCTTTAACAGCTGCCGCGTATAGGCATGTTTTGGCGCGTTGATCACCTGCGCCGCCGGGCCTTGTTCCTGCACTTCGCCATGACGAAATACCAGCAGGCGATCGGCACGTTCTGCCGCCAGCGCCAAATCGTGCGTGACAAACAGCACTGCGGTGCCAGATTCGCGGCGCAGCACATCCAGCAGATCGAGAATGCGTTTTTGCACCGTGACATCCAGCGCGCTGGTGGGCTCATCGGCAATGATGATCTGCGGACGCAGGGCGAGGGCGATCGCGATCAATACGCGCTGTTTCATGCCGCCGGAGAGCTGATGCGGATACTGCTTGAGGCGCTGTTCCGGATGGCTCAGCCCTACTTTTTGCAGCAGCTCCAGCACGCGCTGCTGACGTTCGGCTTTGCTGATTTTCAGGTGCAGCTGCAGCATTTCACCGACCTGATCGCCGATGGTTTTCACCGGATTGAGCGAGTTGCCCGGATCCTGCGGCACTAAGCTGATGCTGACGCCGCGCAGGCTATCAAGACGTTTCGATGACCAGCCAGCGATATCGGTGCCGTTCAGCACAATCATGCCGCTATCACGGCGGCCGTTTTCCGCCATCAAACCAATAATCGCCTGCGCGGTAGTGGTTTTGCCGGAACCTGATTCACCAACCAGCGCCACCATTTCACCGGGCTGCAACTCAAAGCTGACGTTGTGAACCACCGCACGCCACTCGCCGCGCTGGCGATAGCTGAGGGTTAAATTTTCAATGGCTAATAACGCGCTCATGCGTCACCTCCGGCCAGTTGACGGCTGATGCGGTTAGCGGCCAGCACCACGGCCACCACCACAATGCCAGGGAAAGTGGTGAGCCACCACGCGGTCGCCAGATAGTTACGTCCTTCGGCGATCAATAATCCCCATTCGGGCGTCGGCGGCGGCGTGCCGTAGCCGAGAAAGCTCAGCGTCGACAGCGCCAGAATCGCCTGACCAAACTGCAACGCGGCGAAGGCGATCACCGCCGTCAGCGAGTTGGGTAAAATGTGACGCCACAACACGCGCCAGAAACTGCCGCCGCTGCCATAAGCCGCTTCGACGAATTCACTGCGGCGCACACGCACCACTTCGCCGCGCGCCAGACGGGCAAAGCTGGCAATCGAGGCGATGCCCACCGCCAGCGCGGCGTGAACGGTGCCGAAACCCAGCAGAATCAGAATGCTGAGCGACAGCAGCAGCGAGGGAATTGATAGCAGCACATCCACTAAGCGCATCAGCCAGTTTTCGGTGCGACCGCCAATCGCGCCCGCCAGCACGCCGAGCGTGGTGCCGCCAATCAGCCCCATCGCCACAGCTGCGACCGCCGCCGACAGCGACTGTGACGAACCATAGATAATGCGCGTGTAGAGATCGCGGCCCAGCTGATCGGTGCCGAGCCAGTACGCGGCCTGCGGCGGCAGACGCTGCGCGCCGGGCACGCCTTCGGTCGGGCTGAAATGCGTAAACAGCTCAGGCGCAAACGCCGCCAGCAGTGCCAGCAGCATCACGCCCCACGCCAGCCACAATCCGGGCTGGATGTTGAGCACGCGCGGTGTGCTGATTTTTTGCCGTGCAGTTGAGTAATCGACAAGGCTCATCGGTGGCCTCCGGCAATGGATTGCAGACGCGGATCGAACAGCGGCATCAGCGCATCGACCAGCAGGTTAATCAGCACGAACGCCAGCGCGGAGATCATCACCACCGCCTGTAACACTGCGACGTCCTGATTATTCACCGCCTGCTGCGTCAGCTGACCGACACCGCTCAGGCCAAACACGGTTTCGGTAATCAGCGCCCCGGCAATCAGTTCACCGAGCAGCAAACCGGCCACGTTCAGCACCGGCAGCAGCGCATTGCGCATCACGTGATGCCACAGCACATGGCTTTCGCTGGCACCTTTGGCGCGCGCCACCGCCACAAACGGCTGGGTGGAGACCTGATCGATGCTGCGCAGCAGAATCTGCGCCAGCGGCGCGGAGATCGGGATCGCCACGGTAATCACCGGCAGAATCAAACCCTGCAGCGCCGACGGATTGATCACCGGGATCCAGCGCAGTTGGAAGGAGAACAGCTGAATCAGCGCGATGCCGAGCCAGAAGGTTGGCAGCGAGATAAACAGCGCCGGTACCGATTGCAGCACGGAACGCAGGAAGCGCAGCGCTGGCAAGCGCGATAACGCCGCCAGCGCGAACGCAATAATCGTTGCCAGCGCAAAGCCGAGCAGCGCCAGTTGCAGCGTGGCGGGCAGGTTGCTGATCAGCTGTTCGCTGACAGGCACGCCCGCCTGCACCGAGTAACCAAAATCGCCGCGCAGCATCGCCAGCAGCGTGTGCACGTACTGCTGCCAGAGCGGATTATCCGCGCCGTAAGCCAGTCGCATTTCGGCGATCTGATCCGGGCTGAGGCCCAGATCCGGGTTCTGAAACTTGATCAGCACCGCATCGCCGGGCAGCACCTGCAGCAGAAAGAACGACAGGGTAAACGCGGCCCACAGCACCAATACGCTTTGACCCACTCTTCGCAGCAGTGAACGTTGCATCATTAACCTGCCTTAGTGTTTTTCCAGCCACGCGCCGTAGAACGACGGACGACCTACGGCTTCGAAATTCACGCCTTTCAGCCACGGCGCACCGGCAAACACCTGCGGTTCTTCAAAGATCGGAATCACATAGGCCTGATCGAGCAGATAACGCTGCGCATCGCCGGTCACCGCCAGGCGTTTCGCCGGGTCGACTTCTGAGGAGATGCCCAATAACAGCGTGTTGAGCTTGTCGTCGCGGAAGTTTTGCACTTTGTCGCTGGAGCCGCCTTTCTGCAGCAGCGCATCGCGGTTAGTCGGGTAGAACTGGCTTTTCACCACGTCAGGATCGGCGCGGCCCACTTCGGAAACGGTAAGTGGGGTTTTCAGCGGATCGAGGTTATCCAGCACGCGGCTGCCGGCATCACCGGCTTTCACCGCCAGCGCGACACCCACCTGACGCCATTGCTGTGCCACCAACTGCAGCACCTCTTTGTTCTGCGGCTGCGGCAGCGATTCATAAATGGTCAGCGCCAGTTTCTTACCATCCTTCTCGCGGATGCCGTCGCTGCCCGGTTTCCAGCCCGCTTCATCCAGCAGTTTTTTCGACAATGCCGGATCGAATTTCAGCTTGTCGGCCAGGTTAACGTAACCGGCCGCCGAAGTGGCGATCACTGATGTGGCCTGCGGATAGTTCGGTGAGAACAGGGTTTGCACCACTTGCTGCGCGTTGGTGGCGTGCAGCAGTGCCTGCCGCACTTTCACATCGCTGACCAGCGGGTTATCCGGGCGGAAGCTGATGCTGTCGTTGACGCCACGCGTGGGCGCAGCGTAAATCGGGAAGTTTTGCTGCTGCGCCTGCTTTTCGTCATAGGCTTGCACCTGACGAATAAAGTCGGCCTGACCCGCCAGCAGCGCGCCGATGCGCACGCTGTCTTCCGGCGTGACAATGAATTTAATGCCGTCGAGATTGGCTGGACCTTGCTGGGCGAGATTTTTCGGGCCCCATTGGTAATCTTTGCGCGCTGTTAAATCGACTTCGCGCCCGAGTTTTTCATCACTGACAACAAACGGACCGGAACCGATAATATGACGCGCATCGCCGAGTTGATCGAAGCTACGTTGCAGCGTGCTGAGAGAAACTAATCCCGATCCAATCGTTGCGGTGCCCTGTAAAAAACCCGGTGACGGTTTTTTGAAATAAAATTTCACCGTCTGAGGATCAATAACTTCACTGCGGTCGTAATTATTAATCACTTCGGAAACTGGCAGGCGCTGGGCTTTATTTCCCAGACCGTAAGTATCAAAGTTTTTGGCTACCGCATTGGCATCTAAAGGCGTGCCATCGGAGAAGGTGACGCCGGGACGAATTTTAAAGGTATATTCGGTTTTATCGGCGTTGCTGCTCCAGCTTTCGGCAATCCAGGGTTCAACTTGTAATGTTTTTGGATTCTGCCACGTCAGTTTATCGGTGATTTGATTCAGAATTCCGCCATTGGGATAAAAGCCACCGGCAGGTGGATAAAGGTTGGTATGCGCCTGTTGTTCGAGATAAACCAGCGTGCCGCCTTTAACCGGCGCGTCTGCCGCGTGGGCGCTAAAAATCCCTGATAGCAGGGCCAAACTCAAAGCCTGCAAGTGAAAATGCTTAGTCATGGTGTTTCCCTTTTTTATCAATAGCCCGACGGGCGGTTTTCATCATTGAATGCCGCACACGGGAGTTGAACCAAGGAATTGCACTAAGCTTTGCCGAAAAAAATAAATAGAAGTTTAGACCGCCATTTATGGCGACCTGATAATTGCGGCACATATATTAAGGTCGCCATAAATGGCGACCCTACGGTGATTATACGTGGTTGTTACATCACGCCCATCAAACGCGGTAACCACAGCGATATGGCCGGAATATAGGTAATCAGCATCAGCACAATAAACAACATGCCATAGAAGGGCAGCATGGCGGATACCACTTGCTCAATCTTTTGTTTGCTCACTGCGCTGGCGACAAATAATACCGTGCCGACCGGTGGCGTAATTAAACCGATGCCCAGGTTGGTCAGCATTATCATGCCGAAATGCACCGGATCGACGCCCAGCGCGGTGGCCACAGGTAACAGTACCGGAGTCAAAATCAGGATCAGCGGTGCCATGTCCATTAGCGTTCCCACCACCAGCAACAGCAGGTTGATACACATTAAAATTACATACTTGTTGCTGGAGAATTGGGTAAAAGCTTCGGTAATGATGGTGGGTAATTGCATAAAGGTCATCACCGCACCGAAACCGGCTGCGAAGGCGATCAACACCATCACAATGGTTACCGTTTTGATGGTGCGAAACACCAGAATATGCAATTGCGTCCATTTGAAATCACGGTAAATAAACATGGTGACAAAGAACGCCCAGATGCAGGCGATGGCCGCCGATTCTGAGGCAGTGAAAACGCCCGAAAGAATCCCGCCGAGAATGATGAAGATGGTGAACAGGCCCCAAAACGCATCGAAGAAGATTTTCAACGCCTGCTTGTAAGGGATGCGCTCGCCTTTGGGGTAACCACGTTTACGCGCAAATCCCAGGCACATGACCATCAAACAGAAACCCAACAGCAGGCCGGGAATGATCCCGGCGACAAACAGGGAAGAGATGGTGACAACGCCGCCGGTGGCGAGCGAATAAATCACCGAGTTGTGGCTTGGCGGAGTTAGAACCGCCTGTACCGAGCCGCTGGCGGTCACCGCCGCAGCGAAATCACGCGGATAGCCTTTCTCCTCCATCTGCGGAATCATCACCGACCCAATCGAGGCGGTATCTGCTACCGAAGATCCCGAAATCGCGCCAAAGAAGGTTGAGGCGACGATATTCACCAGCGACAAACCGCCACGAATAAAGCCAACGAAAATATAGGCGAAGTTGACCAGCCGCCGGGCAATGCCGCCTTCCGCCATAATCGCGCCAGCCAGAATAAAGAAGGGAATGGTCAGCAGCGAAAACTTATTGATGCCGTTGGTAATCTGAATCACCACCGCTTCCAGCGGTAAGTCGATCCACCATGCGCCGATAAACGCGCTCAATCCAACGGCGAATGCCACCGGAAAACCCACCAGCAGCAACACCACCAAACTGCCTATCAAAATCAGTGCGTCCATTTTCTTCTCCGCTTAGTGGGTGCCGCCAAGAGTCACGATGGCGCGTTGGCTTTGATCGCCATTAACCAATCGCTCAATCACAAACAACAGCGTAAAGATCGCGCCGACCGGGATCGGCAGATACATTTCGCCGTAGGTCACCATCGGCAATGAAGCCAGCGTTTGCACCCACATCGCTTCACACAGGTTGTAACTGGCGCGGAAAATCACCAGACAGGTGATGATCATCAGCGCATCAGACAACTTCAGCAGCCAGCGCTGATTCGCCGGCGAGAGCCGGTCAGTCATCATCGACACACAAATATGCGTACCGGCGCGGAACCCGACTGGCGCACCAATAAAGGTAAAGATGATCATGCAAATGATGGCGACCGGTTCTGGCCAGGATAATGCGTCGTTCAGCACATAGCGTGAGAAAATCCCGATGGGAATCACCGTCACCATAATCAATAAGGCAACGGCGGCAATCGCCATGCACAGCAAATAAAGCCCATCCATCAGACGAGAATATGCAGTCATAATGTTTACCTGGTTAAAACGCCACGCAGGCACGTGGCGTGGGGAGGATTACTTCACATCAGCAATTTGTTTCATCAAATCCTGATATTTGCCGCCAAACTGATCGCGCACCGGTTGCGTGGCTTTCATGAAGGTTTCACGATCGGTTTCCTGGAAGGTCACGCCACCGGCTTTCATCTTCTCGATAGATTGTTGGGTGTAGGTTGCCCAAAGCTGGCGTTCTTCCTCCTGCGCCTCTTTGCCTAATTTCTTCAGCAATGCCTGATCATCTGCCGAGAGACGATTCCATAACGGTTTGGAGTAGAGAATCATTTCAGGCTGAATGAAGTGGCCGGTGAGGGTGTAGTACTTGGCGACGGGCATATAGTTGTGGGCGACAAAGGTTGGCGGATTGTTTTCAGTGCCATCCACCACGCCGGTTTGCATGGCGCTAAACACTTCGCTCACGCCCATCGCGACCGGATTCGCCCCCATCGCTTTCAAGGTAGCCAGTGAGATCGCACTGTTTTGCACGCGGATTTTCATGCCCTTAAGATCTTCGGGTTTGGCGATCGGTTTTTTGGTGATCATGTTGCGCACACCGGCGTCGGTCCAGCCGAGGAAAATCATGCGGGCGTTGGGATCGTTATCGAATTTCTCGACGATATTTTTCCCGATATCACCATCCAGCACCTTGTGCATATGGTCCTCATCGCGAAAAACATACGGCAAGGTTAATACGCTGGTTTCTGGCGCGATGCTGGTGACCGGTGCCAGCGACACGCGAATCATATCAATCGCGCCCAGTTGCACCTGCTGCAGCGTTTGGTCTTCATCACCCAATACGCCACCGGCGTAAACCTTCATTTCTAACCGCCCGTCAGTGGCTTTTTTCAGCTTCTCGCCCATGTGTTCAAGTGCCACCACGGTGGGATAACCCGCTGGTTGTACTTCTGCTACTTTGATGACTTTAGCGGACGCCACAGCAGGGCAAAACGCTGCCGCAGAGGATAACGAAACTACCAGAAGTAATTTTTTAAACGTCATGCTTTTTCTCCAGCTAAGGGGGGAGGCAGGAAGGTGCGGCGCATTGATTTTGTCGAGAGGTGCCGCGTGGTGCCAGCATAGAGAAAATAGTGGCTGGAAAAATAAGGGAATTGCGATTGGATGAATTGCGTCACATTTTGAAACGATGTTTTAATAATTTTATATTGAATGTCACATTTTCAAAACATCGCCGCAACAATCCATATTTAGCGGGGATAATTGTGTGTTTTCAAAGGAGTTTAAACCAAACGGTCCAATCTATCTCCCTGATATGCATAAAGTAAATATAGATACGACAATATCATGTTTTACGAACCCGCCTTCTGCGCCACACACTACTCGCCATATTCATGACGAAAAGGATAAGGCGCATGTCATACCGACTGAGTTTGCTGGATAAATCGCCGATTGCTGATGGAGAGACAGCCAGCCACGCGCTTCACCGCACTTTGCAGCTGGCGCAGCAGGCGGAAAGCTGGGGTTATCACCGCTTCTGGTTGGCGGAACACCACAATACCGATCGTCTGGCGAGTCCGTCACCGGAACTGCTGATCGCCTGGATCATCGGACAGACGCAACATATTCGCGTCGGTTCCGGCGGCGTGATGCTGCAACACTACAGCCCGTACAAAGTGGCGGAAAACTTCAACTTGCTGGCGTCATTAGCGCCGGGACGCATTGACGTCGGTGTCGGCAAAGCGCCGGGCGGCTTGCCGCTTTCGACGCGTGCGCTGCAGCTTGGCGTGCATCTGCAGGAGAAAGGCAGCTTCGCCGAGCAGTTGACGCTGCTGGATAGCTGGCTGCAAGTGCCGCCGGTGGGCGACGAAGAAATTCTGCGCGCCACGCCACAGCCGCCGCGTCCGGCCAATCGCTTCCTGCTGGGTGCCAGCGAAGAGAGCGCCAAACTGGCGGCGGAACTCGGCTGGCAGCTGGTGTTCGCTGCGCACCACAACGGCGATCCGCAATTAATGGAAAAAGTCCTTAACAGTTATCGCCAACACAGCAACGGCCAGCGCGCGCTGGTGGCGGTGCAAGTGGTGGTGGCAGATTCTCCGGCGGAAGCCGATCTGCTGGTGGACAACCTGCGCGTGTATCACGTCAGTGTCAAAGATGGCCCCAGCGTCAACGTCGGCAGCGTCGAGCAGGCCGAACGCTATGTGCGTCAGGGCGGTTACAGCGATTACGTGATTGAACCACGCACGCCGTCGCTGCTGAAAGGCACCGCCGCGCAGGTGCATGCCAAGCTGGATGCGCTGCATCAGCACTTCGGCATTGAAGAGTTTGTGATTGATACGCCGGTGGCTGAAGAGCAGGCGCGCGTTAAATCACTCGAACTGCTGGCTACTCACCGTTTAGTCACGGCTTGATTTGCTGCTTACGGAGGCAGGTATGACGCAATTTAGCGAACATCAGCTGATTGACTGGCGACGTGAGCTGCACAGCTGGCCGGAGTTATCCGGTCGCGAAGTCGAAACCACCGCGCGCCTGCGTCGCTGGTTACAGGACGCCGGTTTGCGTCTGCTGGATTATCCGCTGGAAACCGGCGTGATCGTGGAAGTGGGGCGCGGCGACACGCTGATTGCGCTGCGTGCCGATATCGATGCGCTGCCGATTCATGAAGCCACCGGACTGGCTTACCGTTCGCGTAATAGCGGCGTGATGCACGCCTGCGGTCATGACGTTCACAGCGCCGTGATGTTGGGCGCAGCCTTGCAGTTGAAAGCAGTTGAAGATCAATTGACTGGCCGCATTCGTATTCTGTTCCAACCGGCGGAAGAGAACGCCACCGGCGCACGTCAGTTGATCAATGCGGGCGTGCTGGACGGTGTGCAGGCGATTTTCGGCATGCACAATGAACCCGGTTTGCCGACCGGTACCTTTGCCACACGCGGCGGCGCGTTTTACGCTAATGCGGATAAGTTTATCGTGCGCGTTTCCGGCAAAGGGGCGCACGCCGCGCATCCGGAAGAGGGCGTGGACAGCATCGTGGTCGCCAGCCAGATCATTCAGGCGCTGCAATCGCTCACCAGCCGCAGCTTCAACACGCTGGACAGCTTGGTGCTCAGCGTTACGCGCATCGACGCCGGAAAAACCTGGAACGTGCTGCCCGGCGAGGCCGAATTTGGCGGCACGGTGCGCACCCATGACAAACAGGTGCGCGCAGAGCTGGAACAGCGCGCCCGCACGCTGGTCGAGAACATCGCCGCCGCCAACGGTGCCAGCGCCTCTTTTAGCTGGCATCCCGGTCCGCCGGTGCTGGAGAACGATGCGCGTTGGGCGCAGTTTGCCTGCAACGTGGCGCAGCAGGAGGGCTACCGCGTGCAGACCGCTGAGCTGCACCTCGGCGGCGAAGATTTCGCTTACTACTTACAGCAGATCCCCGGCGCGTTTGTCAGCATTGGCAGCGCAAGCGAATTTGGTCTGCATCATGGCGGCTTCAACCCCGATGAAGCGCTGATTGCCCCCGCTGCACACTACTTTACGCAATTAGCTCAGCAAGCATTGCAGCACCTCAACGCGCGATGTCGTGACGCCATTCTGAACTAGCTCGATTCACTGATTTCATTTCGATTCTGCACGGCGACACGATGTCGCCGTCAGGCTGCGCTTTGGCAAAAGAGAGAACATTATGACTGCAAGACAACTGCGATTGGGCACCATTCTGCATGGCGCATCCGGCAATATGTCCGCGTGGCGTCATCCGGCGGCGCTGGCGGATGCCAGTATCAATTTTGATTACGCCAAACATATTGCGCGCAAGGCGGAAGCGGGCAAGCTGGATTTCCTGTTTGTTGCCGATGGCCTATTCATCAACGAAAAATCGATTCCCCACTTCCTCAATCGCTTCGAACCGCTGACCTTGCTGTCGGCGCTGGCGGGCGTTACCGAGCATCTCGGTTTGGTCGGCACGGTTTCCACCTCGTATAGCGAACCGTTTACCGTGGCACGTCAGTTTGCCAGCCTCGATCATCTGAGCGGCGGTCGTGCAGGCTGGAACGTAGTGACTTCGCCGCTGGAAGGATCGGCGAAGAACTTCTCGCGCCAGCAGCACCCAGAACACGCGCTGCGCTATCGCATCGCCGACGAGTATCTGCAAGTGGTGAAAGGGCTGTGGGATTCGTGGGAAGGCGATGCTTTCGTGCGTAATAAACAGAGCGGCCAGTTCTTTGATCCCGAGAAGCTGCACACGCTGAATCACCACGGCGATTTTTTCCAGGTGCAAGGACCGCTGAATATCGAACGCACGCCGCAAGGTCGTCCGGTGGTGTTCCAGGCGGGCGCATCGGAAGATGGCCGCAAGCTGGCCGCTAAACATGCTGACGCCATCTTTACCCATCAGCCGACGCGGGAAGAAGCGCAGGAATTCTACCGCGATGTGAAAAAACAGCTGGTAGCGAATGGCCGCGAGCCGGGCGATCTGCACATTTTCCAGGGCGTTGGCGTGATTGTGGGCGACAGTGCAGAAGATGTGGAGCAGCAGTATCAAACCACCGCCGCGCTGGTTTCCATCAAAGATGCGCTCAACTATCTCGGTCGCTTCTTTGATCATCACGACTTCGCACAATATCCGCTCGATGAGCCGTTCCCGGAACTCGGCGATATCGGTCAAAACAGCTTCCGCAGCACCACCGACGAAATCAAGCGCAAGGCGCGCGAGCACGGCCACACGCTGCGTCAGGCGGCGCTGGAAGCCGCTACGCCGCGTCCGCTGTTTCACGGTACGCCAGAGCAGGTGGCCGATGGTTTGCAGCTGTGGTTTGAGAGCGAAGCGACCGATGGCTTCATCATTCAGGGCGGCACGCCAGATACCTTCGAACGCTTTGTCGATCGCGTGGTACCGATTCTGCAAGCACGCGGGTTAACCCGCAGCGAATACCCCGGAACCACGCTGCGCGCCAGCTTTGGTCTGAAAGATCCGGTTAATCAATACACACAAAAATAAAACACGAGAATAAACGCTATGCAGAAAAAATCCCTTATCGCGCTGCTGTTGCTAGGCATGAGCAGCGCTGTATTCGCCGAAGATGTGGCGGTGAACGGTCAGAACGTCAGTGTTGAAGCCAACAAAACGCCGATCAATACCGCGAAGAATGCTGCCGCAGTAGCACAGATCCCAGCCGGACATCGCTTCGCCGTGCCGGGCTCATTCACCGTGGCGGTGGCCGCGCTGAATTCGCCGCCATTAACCGTATTCAGTGATGACAACAAAACCCTGCTCGGCAGCGAAGTGGATATCGCCCGCTTAGTCGCCGACAGCCTGGGTTTGAAACTCAACGTGGTGCCAACTTCGTGGGAAGACTGGCCGCTGGGCGTGGCTTCCGGCAAATACGATGCGGCGATCAGTAACGTCACCGTCACCAAAGAGCGCAAAGAGCGCTTCGATTTTGCCACCTATCGCAAAGATTCACTCGGCTTTTACGTCAAATCCAGCAGCCCGATTAAGGCGATCACCAAGGCGGAAGATATTGCCGGACTGCGCATTATCGTCGGCTCTGGCACCAATCAGGAATCAATTCTGCTGGCGTGGGATAAAGAGAATCAGGCCAAAGGATTGAAGCCGTTTACGCCGGTGTATACCAAAGACGATGCGGCACAAACGCTGGCGCTGCAGTCCGGTCGCGCCGATGCCTTTTTTGGTCCGAACGTGATTGGCGCATGGAAAGCTGCGCTGACTAAGCAAACGCGTTTGGTTGGCAGCGTTGATGGTGGCTGGCCGAAAGCGGCGCACATCGCGGTGACGGTGAAGAAAGATGGCGGACTGGTGCAGCCGATCAACACCGCGCTGAATGGCGTAATCAAAAACGGCGATTACGACAAGGTGCTGAAGCGTTGGGGTGAAGGCGTTGAGCGTATCGACAGTTCAGAGATCAATCCGGCCGGATTGGGCGATTAAGGAGGCCGCATGAGCGAGCAACTGTTCCGCGAAGTGTCACCGGAAGCGCCTGAGCTGCAGCCGATTTTGACCGGACTATTTGGTGAATACGCCGCGCGCTACGGCGCGTTCTTTACCAACCAAAAAGAGGTTGAGCTGACCGAATGGTATTTGCCGCCGCGCGGGCTGTTTATCGTGCTGGAGCGTGACGGCGAGATCATCGCGATGGGCGCGTACAAACCTTATGACGCGGTGACCGCTGAGTTTAAACGCATCTGGACGCGCAGCGATCTGCGTCGTCAGGGGTTGGCGCTGCTGATTCTGCAGGAACTGGAGCGTCGCGCGCTGCGTGCAGGCTACCAGCGCGTGTTTCTCACCACCGGTTTCCGCCAGCCGGAAGCGGTGAAGTTGTATATCGGCCACGGTTATCAGCCGCAGTTTGAGCTGCTGGAGGATATGGAAGTCTACAGCCAGCCGCCACACGATGGACGCTTGCGCTTCCTGAAAGTGATCGATGTGCATAGCGTGGCGCAGGCCAGCTAAGGAGTTGCCATGAGTAATGAACCACAACGTTTAACCGTGGTGCCGGCGCGTTATCCGGCACGTACCGTCGGCGCGATTGTCGCGCTGTTTATTCTGGCTAGCGTAATTGATTCGGTTGCTTTCAACCCGCGCTGGGAATGGGGCGTGTTCGCCAAATGGTTTTTTGATCCGGTGATCCTCAGCGGTTTGGGGCAAACGCTGTTACTGACGCTGTTTGGCACCATTCTCAGCCTGATTTTTGGCGGCTTGCTGGCGCTGGCGCGCCTCTCGTCATCGTGGCTGCTCAGCACGCTGGCGTTCGGCTATATCTGGCTGTTCCGCTCGCTGCCGCTGATTGTGGTGCTGATCATCCTCTACAACTTCTCCTATCTGTACGACACGCTGTCGCTCGGCATTCCGTTTACCGCGCTGTCGTGGGGCCACTTCCAGACCATTAACGTGCTCGGCCAGTTCCCGGCGGCAGTAATTGGTTTGACGCTGGTGCAGAGCGCCTATAGCGCCGAAATCATTCGAGGCGGCTTTTTGGGTGTTGATCACGGCCAGTTTGAAGCGGCTTCGGCGCTGGGATTATCCTCCACGCGTCGCACCTTCCGCATCATTCTGCCGCAGGCGCTGCGCGCGATTATTCCCACCACTTTTAATGAAATCATCAGCCTCGCCAAAGGCACCTCGATGGTATACGTGCTGGCGATGCCGGAACTGTTTTACACCATTCAGATGATCTACAACCGCACGCAGCAGGTGATTCCGCTGCTGATGGTCGGTGCGGCCTGGTATCTGATCATCACCACCGTATTGTCACTGCTGCAGCACAGTGTTGAGCGCTGGCTGGCGCGCAGTGTCACCCGTGAACCGCAGCCGTCGCGCTGGCGTCAATGGCGTAACCGCAGCGCCAAACCTGCAACCGAGGAGCTTTCCCATGTCCGAAGCCATTGATTACCGCAATCTGCATAGCGCTGGCGCCATTAGCATTACCGGCGTCAGCAAGTCGTTCGGCAAGCTGAAAGCGTTGGATGATGTGTCGCTGGAGCTGGAACCGGGATCGGTGACGGTGATTCTCGGGCCATCCGGTTCGGGTAAATCGACGCTGCTGCGCACCATCAACCATCTGGAGCGCGTCGATGAAGGTTATATCCAGATCGATGGCGACTACATCGGTTATCAGCGGCGCGGCGACAAGCTGTATGAGCTGAAAGAGAAGGCGATTCTGCGTCAGCGCATCAACGTTGGTTACGTGTTCCAGAACTTCAATCTATTCCCGCATCTGACGGTGCTGGATAACCTGATTGAAGCGCCTATTGCGCATCGTCAGCTGTCGCGCCGTGAAGCGATCGATCGTGCCGGTGAGCTGCTGGATGTGGTGGGTTTACGCCACAAAGCCGATGCCTGGCCACGCCATTTGTCGGGCGGCCAGCAGCAGCGTATCGCGATTGCGCGAGCCTTGATGCTTAACCCACGTGTGATGCTGTTTGATGAACCGACGTCGGCGCTCGATCCCGAACTGGTGGGCGAAGTGCTGGATGTGATCAAAAAGCTGGCGCGTTCCGGCACCACGCTGGTGATTGTGACGCACGAAGTCGGTTTTGCGCGTGAAGTGGCAGATAACGTGGTGTTCATGGTCGATGGCCGCATCGTCGAACAGGGCAGCAGCAATCAGGTATTAAATCAGCCGCGCCACGAGCGCACTAAACGTTTTCTGGCGCGGGTACTTTAATGGAACGAGTGATTATTGCGGCGTTACTGACAGTGATATTAGGCGCGCCAGCCATCGCAGCAGAAACGCTCGATGCCAAAAACAACGAAACGCCGATCAATATTGCGACGAATCCACAGGCTATTGCGAAAATTCCGGCGGGTTTTCATTTTGTTAATCCGGGTTATTTAACCGTCGCCACCACGTCGATGAATTCGCCGCCCATCGGATTGTGGGCGTCGGATAATAAAACGCTGATTGGCAGCGATCCCGATATTGCACGTTTGCTGGCGGACAGTTTGGGCTTAAAACTGAAACTGGTGCCAGCCGCCTGGGAAGATTGGCCGCTGGGCATCACCGCCGGACGTTATGACGTGGCGATGTTCAATATTGCCGTTACCGAAGAGCGCAAAAAGAAGTTCGATTTCGCCACCTATCGCGCGGATAACCATGCATTCGCGGTGAAAACCAACAGCGCGATCACCGCGATTAAAGGCCGCGAAGACGTGGCCGGTAAGCGCATCATCGTCGGTTCGGGCACCAATCAGGAACGGATTTTACTCAGCTGGGATGAGAAGAACCGCGCGCAGGGTTTAGCGCCGGTGCAGCCAATCTATCTCAACGATGATGCGGCAGCCACGCTGGCGCTGCTTTCTGGACGTGCCGATGCCTCGTTTGGTCCGCAGGCGATGGCGGCATGGAAAGTTGCCTCGCGCGGGCAAACCAAAATCGTCGGCCACGGCCCTTTCCGTGCGTGGGTAGCGGTGACCACTAAAAAAGGCAATGGATTGGATGTGGCGCTGCAGCAGGCAATTAACGGTGCGATTACCAGCGGCGAATATAAACAAGTATTGGCACGCTGGGGCGAACAGGAAGAGGCGGTAGAAACCTCGCAGGTAAATCCGCCGGGGATTGTTTATCAGTGATTTTCTAATACGCCTAATTTTGCGAGAAAGCTCACGATGTAAAAGTTGTGAGCTTTTTTTATTTCATTAGGTCTTAGGCTGGCTCACATTTATTTGTAGGTGGATTATTACTGGCTCTGTTAATTAATTGTTTTCTTTGTTTTTTTGACAGTTATTTTAAATTTCTTATTCAAATCACTAATGTTTGTGAAAAAAACCAGTGCTAAGATGTTCACGGTCTTGGGCGAGTGCGGTGTTTAACGTTTACCATTGCAAAAGGGAATTTGATTGTATGGGCTACCGTCAACCTGCATTACCCAATCAAAGATGGAAACGATTGGGGTGAAATAATGTTAGCTGAACCGTTAAATAAGAGTGTTATCAATTATGCGTGCCGTCAACGTAAACGCAAGCAGGGCGGACAACCACCGAGCGGAGGTAAAGGAATGCAAGAGCGTGTTAAAAGGCTGGAAGATCAGGTTACTACGTTGGTCTCTGATGTGGCGGTAATCAAGTCAAATTATGCAACTAAGGAAGATGTGGCTGCGTTGAAAGCGGATGTGGCGGTGATCAAGTCCAATTACGCCACTAAGGAGGATGTTGCGGCGATAAAGGTCGATTTGTATAAAGCGATGATCACACAAACCAAATGGATGGTGACTACCCAGTTTGTAACCTTAGGCGCGGGACTTTCTCTTGCGAAACTGCTGTTTTGAATTGTATGTGATGGAACGGTCGCCATGAATGGCGACCCTACGAATATATAACGCGGTTTTTGTAGGGTGCGCATTCATGCGCACCTGGTCGCCATAAATGCCGATCGTACGAATATATGTTGTGGTTTTCGTAGGGTGCGCATTCATGCGCACCTGGTCACCATAAATGGCGTTTCGATTAAAACTGAGGGTTATATTTTCGCTTTTTTGATCCATACCAGCGCATCAGCAACCGGCAGCGGACGGGCGAAATGGTATCCCTGAAACAGATGACAACCTTTATCACGCAGGTAGGTGAAATACTCCTCACTCTCAATGCCTTCGGCGAGCACATTCAGTCCCATTTCCCGTGATAACTCGATGGTTTTCTGCACCACAATCGCCGATGATTCATTTTTAAAAATCTGCATGATTAATGATTTATCGATCTTAATATCATTAATAGCAAAATCACTGAGCGACTTAAGTGATGAATAGCCGACGCCAAAGTCATCAATCGCCCATTTAACACCCAATTGGCTAAAATGGCTGATCACCTCGCCGATGCGCTTTTGATCGTAAACAAAGGTGGTTTCGGTAATTTCAAACTTGAGGCGCTCTGGACGGATTTTATAATGTGACAGCGTCAGCAAGGTATCCTGAGTGAAATCCCGGTGTATCAACTGCAGCGGACTGATGTTAATGGAAAAGGCCAAATCACCGAGATACTGACCGCGATCCCATTCGGCGATTTGCTGCAAGGCGCGTTCCATCACCCATTTGCCAATCTCTATTATCAAACCGCTTTTCTCGGCAACAGGAATAAACACTTCTGGCGAGATAAAGCCTTTAGAAGGATGCTTCCAGCGTAGCAAGGCTTCAAATCCGATCAGTTTTTTTTTGTTATCCACTTGTGGCTGATAATAGAGTTCCAGCTGATTTTTTTCGATGGCTTGCGAAAGTTCGCGTTTGATTAAATCGGTTTCGGAGTAGTTGCCACGCAGTGTGAATGCCGTCAACAAGAGTGCGATCATCGGCACAGCGCAGTTAACGATATAAAAGCCGGACTCATGCGGAATATTGAGCTGAAAGGCGCTATGTTGCCATGTTAATCCGGTAGAAATAAAAAAGAGATAAACTGCCAGGCAGATTAACGGGAATATTTTACTTAAGTAAGGAGTTTGCTGGCGTAATACCAATGCTGAACCTACGGTTAACGCAACCAAATAATTGTATTCGGAGTGTTTCTCTACCGCATGACCATTATCCAGCAGGAAAAGCAGCATTATGATCAGTAACAAAGCATGGACGATGATGTAGAGATGTTTGTTCAGCCGGTTACTGAAAGCCGCTACCACAATATAAAACCCTATCACGGTGCTCAGGCAATATAACGCAGAAACACCATTTTCTCCCCTAATGAAATTGGTCACTATCATATAAAAACCCGCCAGGATGCTGGAAAATCCAGCAATGAGCAGCGTTAAGCGCAATTTTTTCTCTGGGTTATCACCCTGCAAAATGAAGGGCAAATCTCTTAACATGGAATATCTGGAATTAAAATAAGAGATCATCTGAGGTTCTCATTTTTCTTTGTCATATTTTTCAAATAGCGTCGCATAATTATTTTAGATTCATGCCTGGTGAAAGTCATAGTTTTGTTTACTTAAATAATTGATTGTTCCTACCCACTTCCCGGTATGCACGTTAGAATCAACTACCAACGGAGAGGCTTTTACCGAGCTTAAACCCACTTTCAACGTACTGATTGCAATGAAAATACGATTCCTGTCTGCCAACGAGCTAAAGCTGGCCGAGGTGCGTACCATCCTTGAGCCGGTCGGTGTCGAAGTGCTGCCCATCGCACGCCGTATTGAAGAGATTCAGACTGAAAATGAGGTCGAACTGGTGCGCGACAAGCTCACCAAAGCGTTCTCGATTATTGGTCGTCCGCTGTTTGTCGAGCATACCGGGCTCTATCTGGATGGTCTGAACGGCTTGCCGGCCGGACTGACGCGCATCTTCTGGAGCCGCCTGAATGCCGAGCGCTTCACTAAACTGGTGAACGGGCTGGATAGTCCGTGCGTCACGGCGAAAACCGTGCTCGGCTATTGTGACGGGCAAAAAATGTATCAGTTCGAAGGCGAACTGCGTGGCACCATCGCCACCGAGCCTGCTGGTCCCCGTGAATTTCAGTGGGACTGCGTGTTTATACCGGAAGGGCACACGCAAACCTTCGCCGAAATGGGCGAGCTAAAAAATGAGATTTCGATGCGTCGCCTGGCGCTGGACCGCTTCGCCACCTTTTTGAAAACATCGCGGGGATTGGCATGAAACCCGAGCTAAAACGCGCCTACGATGCCGGTAAATTGATTCTGTTTGCCGGTGCGGGCATTTCACGCAATCTTGGTCTGCCGGAGTGGCATGAGCTGATTGCGCATCTGGCTAAAGAACTGGGCTACGATCCGAAAATCTTTAACACCTACGGCACGCATTTGTCGCTGGCGGAGTATTACAAACAGCGTAAAGGCTCGCTGGGACCGCTGCGCAGCTGGATGGATCGTGAATGGCATCGCCCGGATATTGACGTGCGCAGTTCTGAAATCCACACCATGATCACGCAAGGCAACTTCTCACGCATCTACACCACCAATTACGATCGCTGGTTGGAGATGGCGCATGAGGCGCACAACGTGCCTTACAGCAAAGTGGCGAACGCAGCAGATTTAGTTTCGTTGACCGAAGATAAGCGCCATATCATTAAACTTCATGGAGATTTCGACGACGATACCTCCATCGTGCTGGATGAAAGCAGCTACTTTGAACGCCTCTATTTTGATTCGCCGCTGGATATCAAACTCACGCACGACGTGATGGGCAACTCGGTATTGTTTGTTGGCTACAGCATCAGCGATTTCAACATCCGTCTGTTATTCTACCGCCTGACAAAAATGTGGGGCCGCACCGGATTGGCCACCGCGCGTCCGAAATCGTACCTGTTCACCAACCGCAATAATCCGGTGGCGAAAGAGGTGTTGGGGCAGTGGGGCATTGAGATGATCGTCTCGGAAGAGGACGATCCGCGCAAAGCGTTGGCGCTGTTTCTGGAAGAATTACTGGCTTAAAGGCAGAAAGTCATTGCCTGGAAAAGTTTGATCAGAATATACTGTATATAAATACAGTTAACCGAGGTGCATCATGGCAGTCGAAACCAAATATGTTGTAGTCAGAAAGGGTGAAGAAAAAATGACGTTTGCCAATAAAAAAGACGCGGATGCCTGGGACAAAATGCTTGATATGGCCGACGCCTTCACCGATTGGCTGCAGCAGCATCAGCCAGAACTGGGTGAAGCGCAGGCCGAAGCATTGGGTCTGCTGTTGGCTGAACAGAAAGATGCAGTGCAGCATATCCTGCGCACCAGCAAGTTGCCGGATATCGTAAAGGAAGATGAGGTTGAGGCAGCGCCTGAAGCTTCTGCGGAAACCGAAGCTCCAGCGCCGGAAAAGAAAGTTCGCGCGGTTAAAGCAGCGTAAGAGGTTTTGTAGGGTGCGCATATATGCGCACCTGGTTACACATCAAAGTTTAATTTGATACCGCGTACTACGCCCGCCGCCCGGTAATTTATCCAGACACCCTTTCGCCATCAATTCAGTCAGATGTCGCGTAGCCGTGGCTTTACTCACTTTCGCCACTTTTTGATACTGACCTGCGCTGATGCCTTCACTAAATCCCTGTTCTCCGCCATCCAGTAAGCGATTCAGCACGCGGGTTTGTTCCGCACTCAACTCGGCCGCGTTATGCATCAACCAGAAGCGTGCTTTATTTTGCGTACGCGTGACGGTTTCCAGCGCCTGTTCAAGACTGTCATTCAGCACATCACAAAACCACAGCAACCAATCGGTGACGTCCATTGCACCGCGCTGCGTCTCCTGCAGAATGCGGTAATAGTCGGCACGTCGCGCCAGAATCGATGCGGACATGGCATACAAACGGATGCTCTGGCTATCAGCCTGCGCCAGCGCCAAATCTGTGAGGGCGCGAGTGATACGTCCATTACCGTCATCAAACGGGTGCAGCGTAACGAACCACAAGTGGCACAACGCGGCGCGCAACAGCGGATCGAGCAGCGGATCCTCGCGGCTGTGATTAAACCAGGCAATAAATTCCTCCAGCTGCGCTTCCAGCCCGGCGCGCGGCGGCGCTTCGAAATGTACCGTTGGGCGATCGATACGGCCTGAAACCACCTGCATTGGCTCATCGCCGCGCAGCCTGCCCACATTCAGCCGCTTGATGGTCCATTCACTTTCGGGAAACAGCCAGCGATGCCACTGACATAAACGCGCCAACGTCAATTCCTGATCGCGTTGCGTAATGGCATCCATCATCATGGTTGCCAAACCTTCTGAACGTTCGGAAACCGGGTAAGGCTGATCGAGCGAAACGCCTAAACGGCGCGCAAGCGAAGATCTCACCGACTGCGCGTTGACGCGCTCATCTTCAATCGCTGAGGAAGAGAGGATATTGCTCAGCAGCGTATCCAGCGTTTGTTGCTCGCTGTTATCTTGCACGCTGGCACGGCCCAGCAACACGCCGCGCTGCTGCTGCAACTGGCGCAGGCGCGGCAGTAACTTCTCATCTTGCCAGCGAAACTGCGGCCAATCGGGCTGCTGCCAAATCCACATCATAAGCTCACTCCTGAATTGCATGAGCTGAATAGGGTTGATATTCGGCTCATATAGTGAGCTGAATAATAGCCTCTAATCGGCTCATTGACCAGAAGGGAGCGGGTGGGCATTGGGCGAGAATCTGATGTCGGTCGCCATTAATGGCGACCCTACAAGGATTTGTGCGTTTTCGTAGGGTGCGCATTCATGCGCACCTGGATAACACCATGCGTGGCGATTCAACAGCATTCTGATCCGACCTCCTTTGCCATCAAGTTCCCCGGCCGCGCGCCGATAGAGTGTTCAAAGGGATGTACGCGCACAGGGAGTGGTTCTGATTACCGAAAAGTGTCAACTCCAGGAGCGCCATAATGGCCAAACACGCATCACCTAAGAAAAAAATGAGCACCCGCACGCAGATGCTGCTGACGGGCGCCTTAACCATCACGCTCGGCTTTGCCGTGACCATCGGCGTGCTTAGCTGGCAATCCAGCAATGAACAAAAGTCGCTGGCTGAAAACTACCTGCAGCAGATAGCGCAAAGCCAGGCGCTGCAAATTCAGCATCAACTCAGCTATGCGCGCGATGTGGCGCACAACCTTGGACACAGCCTAATCGCGTTGCCAGCGGCAGGGATTCAGGATCGTAAAGTCGCCGATAAGCTGATGGAATCGGCGCTGCGTGATAATCCCGATTATCTGTCGATCTCGGTGATCTTCGAAGAGAACGCCTTCGACGGACGCGACGCGGAGTTTGCCACCCAACCCAATGCGGCACCGAAAGGTCGTTACGCGTTCTTTGTCGATCGCGATCAAAGCGGCAAATTCAACATGCATCCGCTGACCTCAATCTTCACGCCGGGTCAGGGCGATTACTATCTGCTGCCACAAAAAAGCCAGAAAGACATGCTGATCGAGCCGTATAGCTACGCTTACAACGGCGTACCGACGCTGCTGACCTCGGTGGCGGCGCCGATTGTCAGCCAGGGCAAACTGTGGGGCGTAGTGACGTCCGATATTTCACTGGCGTCGCTGCAGGAGAAGGTCAACAAAATCAAACCGTGGGAAGGCAGCGGCTATGCGATGTTGCTCTCCAGCGCGGGCAATGTGGTCTCTTATCCGGATAAAAACCAGACCAGCAAGCCGTGGAAAGGCGATACCAATAATTTCAGCACCAGCGTGATGGAACATCATGATGCCTTGCTGGGTGAAGATGTGTTGGTGACGTGGCAGCCGGTGGTGATTGGTAACAGCGATCAGAAATGGTATCTCGGCGTGGTTGCGCCGGTCAGCCAGGTGATGGCGGCGGCACATCGTCAACTGATCAACGCGGTGATTCTGATGATCATCAGCATTCTGGTGGTGTGTACGCTGCTGGGCATGCTGTTCAGCCGCAAGGTGCTGAAGCCGATTGGTGGCGAACCGCTGGAAGCCGCAACCATCGCGCTGGCCGTCGCCGATGGCAAACTCGATAACGTCATCACGCTGAAAGGGCGCGATAACAGCAGCTTGTTCTACGCGCTGCATACCATGCAAAACCAGCTGCGCGACATCGTAGGGCAGATTCAGGATGCCAGTTCGTCGGTACGTCAGGGCGCGGGTGAAATCGCCAGCGGCAACCTCAATCTGGCCTCGCGCACCGAACAGCAAGCTGCCGCGCTGGAGCAAACGGCCGCCAGCATGGAGCAGATCACCGCCACGGTGAAACACAACGCCACCAACGCGCATCAGGCAACAACGCTGACCGACAATGCCACGCATATCGCCAGCCGCGGTGAAACGCTGGTGGGCGAAGTGGTGCAAACCATGGCGCAGATCGACGATAGCGCGAAAAAGATTGGCGATATCACCGCCATCATCAACAGCATCGCCTTCCAGACCAATATTCTGGCGCTTAACGCCGCAGTAGAAGCGGCACGCGCCGGGGAACAAGGGCGCGGTTTTGCTGTGGTGGCGTCGGAAGTGCGTAATCTGGCCCAGCGCAGCGCCAATGCGGTGAAAGATATCGGTGCGCTGATTGAGGAATCCACGCAGCGCGTCGGCAGCGGTGTGCAGCTGGTGCAGGATGCTGGCAGAACCATGCAGGAGATGACGCAGGCGGTGAATTCAGTGCGCACCATCATCGGTGAAATTGTGATTGCGTCCGATGAGCAGGCGCGTGGCATCAGCCAGGTGACCATCGCGGTGAACGAGATGGACAGCACCACGCAGCAGAACGCCGCGCTGGTGCAGGAGATGTCTGCCGCCGCCAGTTCGCTGGAAGATCAGGCCTCGCAACTGGCGAACACCGTTGGCCGGTTCCAGCTGAGCTAAGTATAAGCGGCTGATTTATTCGATAGTCGGCTGCCCATCCACCATGTCATCAGCGCTGCGCAGGCGATCACGCCTAACACGGCAAAGGTCACATGATAGGAGTAGGCAGCCGCAATATTTCCAGCCAGCGCCGGGCTCATTGCCGCGCCGATCCCCTGCATCAGCATGATAAAACCCTGTCCCGCGTTGGTATGTCCGCTCCCTTGCAAGATTTTGACAATGTAGCCGGGGATCGCCACGCCAAGCAAACCCGCTGCCATTCCATCCAATATCTGCACCGGAACCATCGAAAACGTGCTGTCAAACAGGGAGGCAATCAGCGCACGCACCGGTAACACCAACAGTGCCAAAGTGATTAACTTTGTATACCCGAAACGCGAGGCATGGCGAGCGGCATAGAGCGCCATCGGGATCATGACGCACTGAGAAATCACTACCGTTGCGGCCGCGTAAAGTCCGGGGCTGATTTCAGCACTGTGCGCTGAGGCAACGCGCAAACTTAACATCGGCAACAGCGCTGCGTTGCCCAGATGAAACAGCAGCAGGGTTAACGCAGTAATGATTAACGCCGGGTGACGAACAACATGACTGAGGCGCGGAAGGGTATCGCCGGATGAAGCGCTTGTCATACCGCGCGCGGCAACGTCATCAATCTCTTCACTGCGAATGAACAGCACAGCCAGCGCAGCACACAGCGCCATGGTTGTCATCAGCACAAACACCGCGCCGGTTCCCCAGTACCACACTGCAGCGCCCGCAATGATGGCAGCGGTCATGTTTCCGCCATGATTGAAGGCTTCATTTTTCCCCATTTGCTGACCAAAACCGTCCGGGCCGGTTAAACCCAGAGTAATACCGGTCAGGACAGGCGCAATGAGCGCCGCTGACAGTCCAGTGACAATCTGCGACAAAACGGTGATCCAGGCTTGATCGAAATACCAGAGCAGCAAAGTGGCGCAAGTGATCAGCATTGAACCGGCAAGCAGCAGCGATCGTTTATGGCGCGTAGCGTCAGTTGCCAGGCCGGCCGGAAGCGTAGCGACAAGCCCGGCGAGGCCACCGGCGGTCATCACCCAGCCGATATCGCCCGCATTCCAGTGACGTTCGGTGAGAAAGATGCCGAGGAAGGGGCCGAGACCGTCCCGAACGTCAGCCATAAAAAAGTTAACCAGACACAAAGCCTGAAGCGAACGCAGTGACATATGAATTCTCATCGATTCAATGGGAAGGAAACGATCATAATCATGGCAGGAAAACATCACTTTGCCTGCGGTTAATCGCTCTGGGCGGTGCCAAACCGCTGCCGATACTGGCCCGGCGTGACGCCGGTGAGTTTACGGAATATTTTACGGAAAGCGGAAGGATCGCCGTAGCCGATTTCCCAGGCAATCTGATCAACCGAACGATTGCTGAGTTCCAGCGCATCACGCGCTTTCATGATACGTACCTGCTGCACATAATCCGTTGGCCGCATGCCGGTCGCTTTCTGAAAATGGCGCAGAAAGGTACGTGGCGTCATGCTCGCCAGCGCTGACATGCTCTCAATGCTGTGCTGTTCAGCAAAATGGGCGTGCAGATGATGCTGTGCGCGCAGAATCTGGCTGTCGCCGTGCTCGAAATTGGGGATAAACGCGGAGTAGGTGCTTTGCTCGCGGCGCGGCGGATCGATCAGTAAAAAGCGCGAAGTCGCTAGCATGGTGCCGGTGCCGAGCACTTTTTCAATCAGCGTTAAACCCAAATCGGTCCACGCCAGAATGCCGCCAGCGGTAATAATATCGCCGTCGTCGATCACCATATTTTCCACCGCGACATTCACCGCAGGAAAACGCTCCGACAACGTCTGCGCAAAGGCCCAGTGCGTAGTGGCGCGACGGTGATCGATCAGCCCGGTTTCGGCTAACACAAAAGCACCGGCGCACACCGAACAGAGCGTTACGCCTTGATCATAAAGCTCACTCATCCAGTTAGCTGGAATCTTCATTGGCACCATCTTTGCCGGTTGCACCAGGCTTGGCGGCGCAATCACGTGGCTCAAACGATGTGGTGTATCGGGATGGCTATCCCAGACACAGGCCATTTTGTCGCTCTGCGCATCGATCTGCCAATGCGAAACTCGAATCGCCCGCTTGCTCGCCTCTCCGGAAATAGCCTCCGCCCATTCTGCAGCTATCCTGAACATATCGGTTAGGCCATAAATCGCCGCAAGCTGGCAATCGGGATAGATCACCAGGCCAATCTCCGCCACAACGTTGTTTTCAGCAATTTTCATGACTTGTCACTTACAGCCCTTAATGTGTCATATTTGACAATATTAGCCGCTGCCGCTTTCCATGACAATAAGCCCATCGAACGCAAACAATCACCTACAGAGGACATTCTCATGAGCAACGGCATCATTACTACTCAAGACGGCACCCGCATTTTCTACAAAGACTGGGGCCCGAAAAATGCCCAACCGGTGGTGTTTCATCACGGCTGGCCGTTAAGCGCCGATGACTGGGACAACCAAATGTTGTTCTTCCTGGCGCAAGGTTATCGCGTTATCGCCCACGACCGTCGCGGTCATGGCCGTTCCGATCAGACCGATAGCGGCAATGATATGAACACTTACGCCGCCGACGTGGCAGAACTGGCTAAAGCGCTGGACCTGCGCAACGCTATCCATATCGGTCACTCAACCGGTGGCGGTGAGGTGGCACGTTATGTGGCGCACGCTGAGCCAGGCCGCGTGGCGAAGGCGGTGTTGATGGGCGCAGTGCCGCCAATCATGCTGCAAACCGCCGCCAATCCGGAAGGTTTGCCGAAATCGGTGTTTGACGGTTTCCGCTCAGCGCTGGCAGCCAACCGCGCGCAGTTCTTCATCGATGTGCCTGCGGGTCCGTTTTATGGCTTCAATCGTCCGGGTGCGAAAGTTAGTCGGGGCTTGATCGATAACTGGTGGCGTCAGGGCATGGCGGGTGGCGCGAAGGCGCAATACGACTGTATCACTGCCTTCTCGGAAACTGATTTTACCGAGGATTTGAAAGCGATCACGGTGCCGGTGCTGGTGCTGCACGGGGAAGACGATCAGGTGGTGCCGATCGATGATTCGGCGCATAAGGCGATTAAATTGCTCAAGCATGGCACTCTGAAAACCTATCCAGGTTTGTCGCACGGCATGTTTGCGACGCATCCTGAGCAGATTAATCCTGACCTGTTGGCGTTTGCGAAAGCGTAGGATACGCGATGGTCGCCATGAATGGCGACCCTACGATAACCGCGTTATTTTTCGGTATGCGGCGGGTGTAATGCCGGTTAGCCGGCTGAACACCCGCCGCATCACGTCAGCGCCGGAAAATCCGCACTCTAATGCCAGCGTTTTTGCTGGCAGCGATTTCTGCTCCAGCAGCTGTTTCGCTTTGGCCACGCGCTCACGCTCCAGCCATTGCCCCGGCGTCATTCCCAACTCATTGCGAAACAGACGCGTCAGATGCCTTTCACTGATCGCCATATGTTCTGCCATCATCGCCACGTTTTTTACCTGCGCCAGATGCGCAATCACCCAACGCTGTAATTCCTGCAACGTCGAACGGCCGCTCAACGACGCGCTATTGCTGCGCATAAAATGCGTCTGATTGACCGGACGACGGAAAAACATCACCAGATGCGCAGCGATCTCAATCGCGACTTCACGTCCAAGATCTTCTTCCACTAGACGCAGCGCTAAATCCAGCCCGGACGTAACGCCTGCAGCGGTGCGCACGCGCCCATCTGTCACGCACAACGCATCGGCATCCACGATTACATCTGGAAAGCGTGAAGCCAGCAAAGCTGAGCTTTCCCAATGCGTGGTCACGCGTTTGCCGGCTAGCAAACCGGTACGCGCCAGCAGCAGCGCGCCGCTGCACACCGAACCAAAACGCTGGCTGCGCATGCATAAACCGATCAGCGCATGCAGCAGGCTGTCATCGGCAGCAAAATCTTCTATGCCTGGCGCGCCCGCGATCAGAAAGGTGTGCGGCGCAAAGTTCTGTGTGTCAGACAGCTGCAAATCTGCGCTAAGGCGCACGCCGGATGATGCATGAATTTCGCCGCTATCAACCGCGATAATGCGTGGCGTATAAATCTGCCGCTGTAGCAGGCGGTTGGCTTCGGCAAACACATCCAGCGGGCCGCAGACGTCGAGTAGCTGCACGCCCGGCACCGCCAGAATCGCTATTTCATGACGCATTCAATTCCTCATGTCGCAAAACATCACAATGTCTTTAATCGTCTGTAATGGTCACTTTAAGACTTTTAGCCTGCGCTTTATGGTGGAAAAAGACAACCAAGCGGAGAGAGAAAATGAGTTTGAACATCACTGGCATCCACATCCCGGACAGCAAAATGGCGCGCGAAGCGACGGAGTTTGTGCGCGATACCGAATCAGAGTTGCTGTTTAACCACTCCAGCCGCGTCTATTACTGGGGCGCGCTGGCGGGACAGCAGCGTGGACTTAACGTGGACCGCGAACTGCTGTATATCGGCTGCATGTTCCATGACATTGGTCTGGCGCACGAACACTGCAGCTGCGATAAGCGTTTCGAAGTGGATGGTGCCAATGCCGCGCGGGAATTTTTGCGAGGCTACGGCATCGCGCCCAGCGATATCGACAAGGTGTGGACCGCGATTGCGCTGCATACCACGCCGGGAATCCCAGAGTTTATGGCGCCAGAAATCGCGCTGGTAACCGCTGGCGTGGAGATGGACGTGCTGGGCATCGGCTATGAGAAGTTTACTGAAGAGGAGATTGGTGGCGTGACGGCAAACTATCCGCGCCCGGCGGCGTTCAAGGAGGAGATTATTCAGGCCTTTTATGATGGCATCCGGCATAAACCGGACACCACTTTTGGCAATGTGAAAGCCGATGTGATTAAGGATAAACAGCCGGATTTCTCACCGCTCAATTTCTGTAGCGTTATCCGTCAGTCTCGCTGGCCGGGCTGAGTGTGGTTTTCGCCCGGCTGTTCTCAGCCGGGAAACCCTGTTTAGCACGCAACGCAATCCCTAACGCGACCAACAGCAATAGCAGAATCGCCCACGGAAAAGATTGGGAGCCGACATGTTCAAGCAACATTCCGCCCGTCAAGCCGCCGAGGGCGATAGCGCTGTTCCAGGTGACGACATTCATGGAGAGCGCAACATCGGCATATTCACCGGCGGCATCTGCCAGCGCCGTTTGCAGCAGCGTTGCGGCTCCGCCGAAGGTGAGTCCCCAAACGGCAATTCCCACATAGATTACGGCGGGTGTTGGTGTACTCAGACCAAAAATCACTGACACCGTAGCAAAGATGGAGAGTGACAGCAGCACAGCCTTGCGCAGATGGGTATCAATAATTTTGCCGGTAATGAATATTCCGCCCAATGCCGCAATGCCAAAGATCAGCAGCACCACATCCACGCGATGCGCCAGACCAGCCGAAGCAACGAACGGCGCGATGTAGGTATAGAGAATGTTATGCGCCAGCATCCATGTCAGCACCACGCCGAGCACGGCACATACGCCGGGGAGTCGTAATACCGCGCCGAGCGGCATTCTTTGCGTGGCAGATTGGCCGGGATAGTTCGGCACAGCCAGCAGAATCCAGACAATAAGAATGATAGAAAGCCCGGACATAGCGGCAAAAGTCAGACGCCATCCCAGCAATGATCCCATCCATGTTCCGGCTGGAACACCGAGTGAAAGGGCGATTGGCGTGCCCACCATGGCGAGCGCCAACGCGCGTCCCTGCAGTGATGGAACCACCATTCTCCGCGCATAGCCTGCAATTAAACTCCACGCTAAACCTGCTGAAGCCCCAGCAAAAAATCGCGCTATTAAAATGATGACGACGTCAGAAGAGACGGCGGTGAGTGTGTTAAACAGCAGAAATCCGCACACGGTGCTTAGCAGCACAGCCCGGCGCGACCAGCTTCGGGTCAGCAATGTCAGCGGAATCGCGGCCAGCAGTGAACCGGCTGCATAGGCGGTAACCCATTGTCCGGCCAGCGACGGGGAAATATTGAGTCCCTGACTGATTTGTGGCAGCAAACCGGCGGGTATGGTTTCGGTCAAAATGCAGATAAAACCTGCCATTGCGAGCGCTAAAAGCGCCAGTATCGGCAGCCGTTGGGCTTCTTTATGCTTAAACGTTGAATTCATTATTTAGCCTGCTTGTGGTTTGCAACAGCGCCGCGAAGCGCCATGGATATATATATCGATCGGTATTTATATTGCGTAGGCAAGCTGTGCGTTGTCAATGAATTCTGTATCGATTAGTATAAATAGCGGAGGACGTGATGATGAGAACAGGCAGACCAAGACAATTTGACCGTGATGAAGCGGTGATTAAAGCGATGCACCTTTTCTGGGAAAACGGCTATGAATCAACCTCGCTGGCGCAGCTCAAAGCCTCGATAGGCAACGGCATAACCGCGCCAAGCTTCTATGCCGCGTTTGGATCGAAAGAGGCACTCTTTGCTGAAGCCGTGAACTGTTATTTGCAAACCCATGCACAGGTTACGGAAGCCTTATGGGATACCAGCGTTCCCGCCCGCCAGGCGCTGGAAACTGCGCTGCTCAACTCCGCCAGAATGCAGTACGATCCTTCGCATCCGCGCGGATGCATGGTTGCGCTGAGCGTGATGTCTTGCAGCTCCGATGAAAACCGCCACGTGTTAAAACCGCTTGAAGCATCGCGGATGCGTACTCGTGAAGGGATCAAGCATTGCGTTGAAAGAGGGATCAGCAGCGGTGAATTGAGAGATGAGGAAGAGACGCTTTCCCTGGCGGTGAGCTTCAACAGTTTTATGCTGGGCATCTCGACGCTGGCGCGGGATGACGTTCCTCTCGCCGAAATTGAGCGGGGAATCGCCCAGATGATGAGGTTATGGGATGCCTCGCAGACAACCCCACAACCTTAAACAACGCGTTACGGTTTGCGCTGCAGCGTAATGCGGGTCAACTCTGATGGTCGGCCCAACCGTACCGCCATGCCAGGCCAAAGCGCGGTGCCGTTATTAACGTAGAGTTGCATACCATCCACCTGATACAGCCCGGAGACGAAGCCTGCATTGGGTTTGGCAAACAGGCGGTCGAAGCCAATGATCAGGCCGCCGTGCGTATGGCCGGAGAGTTGCAGATCGATGTTTTTGAGCGCGTTTTGACGCGCGTTGCGCGGTTGGTGATCGAGCAGGATTACCGGCGCATTTTCCGGCGCACCGGCCAGCGTCTTTTCCAGATCGGGGCCGACTGCACCACGTCGTGAAGCTGAGGTATCCGGCATGCCGGCGATCACCAACTCGGCGTTATCGCGCTTAATTACCGTGTGGCGATTGAGTAACGGTTCCAGGCCCAGCGATGCCAGATGCGCGGTCCAGCGCTCCTGCTCAAAGAAATATTCGTGATTGCCGGTAATCGCATAAACACCATCGCGGGCATGCAATCCGCGCAGCGGCTCGACGTCCGCGCGCCGATTCTGCAGCGTGCCATCAATCACATCGCCGGTTACCAAAATCAGATCGACATCCAGCGTCATGGCTTTTTGCACCAGCGCGCGCGTCCATTTCTCATTGAAGAGTTTGGTGATGTGCATATCGGTCAACTGCAACAGTTGATAGCCTTCGAATTCGCGCGGAAGGTTGTCGATCTCAATGGTCACATCTTTGATCGGCGGCACGCGGATAGCCTGATAAACGCCAACCGTGGCAAGAATCAAAGCAAAGGCCGCCGCCACATAACGCACTGCCGGCACGATTTCAAACGGATGACGGAACAACAGCGAAACCAGCGCCACCATATCAATCACAAACTGCGTCAGCGCGAGAAACAGTACGGCGCTGAAACCCCAGTTGAACAGGATGACAATCGCGCGCGGCATTTCTGGTGAGAACATGCTGCCAGAGGTAAAACGGCTCACCAACAGATACTGCGAAGCCAGTAACACCAGCAAAGACAGAATGATTTTTAACAGCAATGGCATGGCTAGCGGGAACAAAAATCGGGCGATCACATACCAGCTCGGTATGCTGAAAATCAGATGAAACATCACTCACTTCCCTGGTTTAAGGGCGCTGATTTAGCGCAAAAAATCAATACGCAGTGTAGCCTTAACTGATTACTATTGTGGCTTCGCACGTGCTTTATTTAGGCGCGATTCACCACGGAGGATGCATGCAACGCCAGCAGCTGTTCGACTACATTAATCAGCACTATCAGGTAGAACCCGATTATCCGTGGAAAAAGCACAGTGAATATGCGGTGCTGCGTCATCCGCGGCACCGCAAGTGGTTTGCGCTGGTGTTCCCGCTGGAGAGTCATAAACTCGGTTTGCCGGATGGGCCGGTTATCGATGTGATGAACATCAAAGCGCGTCCCGAACTCATTGGATCGCTGCGCCGGCTGCCCGGCGTTTATCCGGCTTACCACATGAATAAAGAGCATTGGCTGAGCATAACGCTGGAGAACGGCTTGCCGGATAGCGAGATTCTGGCGCTACTGGATGACAGCTTTAGTCTGACGTTTTAGGCTTGCGCGCCAGCAGTACATAAAGCGGTGACATTGGGAACGGTTGCAGCCGCTGTTGCTGTTCAAGCACAAATCCCACTTGTTGTAACTGAAGTGCCAATTCGCCCTCTTGCGTGACACTGTAACCACGCATCATCAATGGCGTGAAGAACGGCAAGATGCGGCGCGCGTCGGCTGGGTTGCAGGGCACTTCAGCATGCGCGCTGATCAATAATCCGCCCGGCCTGAGCTGTTCAAACCATTTCCTGAGCATCGCTTCTCTATCCTCGATGAAATAGAGAAACGAAGAACTCCAGATAATATCAACCTGTCGATTTTCCGCGAACTGCGCCAGCGCGCAACAGCGATCGGTTAATCCGGCTCTTTCGATATTGCGCTGTGCCACAGTGGCGGTTTGCGGCAAATCGAGCACCACCGCTGAAAGATGGGGAAAACGCTGCGCCAGTGCGATGGCGATCAATCCCGGCCCGCCGCCCATATCCAGCAACAGCGCCGGACGCTGAAAATCGGCCAATTTATCCGCAATCGCGCAGGCGGTATCGGCGCTGAGCGCGCGTTGCTCCTGCGCAATTTGGTGCAGCGCGGCATCGGCCCAGGCGGTATCGATTTGCAGCGGATCCTGCCAGCCGGGCGCGGCTTGCTGCAATAACTGCGGCAGACGCGTAACAAACTGCTGCAATGTTTGATGACGATAGCGCCACGCAGCGCCGATATAGCGCTCGCCTGCGCGGCACAAGTATTGACGTGCATCAGATGCGACAAAATAGTTTTCTCCTTCACGCGAAAGCAGTTCACTGCTCCACAACAGCCTGAGCAGATGTTCAACCGGCGCGGTTTGCCAGCCGCAATGCTCAGCTACCTGCGCGGCATTGGCGGGAAGGTTGAGGAAATCAAATAGTTGGTTGTCGAATGCCAGCGCAATCGCGCCGTTCAGCGCCTGCTGCGCCAGTAAATCATCGAGAATGGGTAACGGTGAAGACATGGCAGAATCCTGGGTCATTGAGTCAGAACAACAGACTAGCCTTTCACTCAAATGCAATTTATTCTCATTTGTCTGCGATACGGCGGATTAACTCTGCGCGAGGATGATGGGATGCAAAACAGAATGCTGCACTGGCGGCAACATACGCCGCAACTGGGCGATCTGCGCGTGCGCCAGCTGGATTTGGCGCGTGGTATGCGGCTGGTGCAATCAGATTATCGTCCGTTGGCGGCGCTGACCGAATCGTCGCAAGCCGTACATCTCCAGCCGCAGTTGGTGCTGACCTTTGGTCTGAGCGGAGAATCGCGTTTCCGCGCTGGCAGTGGTCACGAAGTTGCCTTTAGCGCCGGACACCTTACCGTCACCAGCTTTCAGCACAGTGCGGGCGAGCGGCTATATCGCGCAGGCGAACGCGTGCAGCAGTTGCGTTTGATTCTTAATGTCGCCAGCGCTAGCCACTATTTTGGCGATGAGCAGGCTGAACGACTGTTCCAGCCGCAGCTTAAACGTCATCTTTTCAGCCGTTTTGGTCACGCCACGGTGGCACAACTTGCGCAGATTAATGACGATCCGTTGATGCTGGAGATTCAGGCGCTAAGCCTGTTGGCGCTGCATCGGCATCAACTACAGCTGCAATGCAGCGATGTGACAAGGTTGCATCCGCATACCGTGCAGCGTCTGGAGCAGGCGCGTGAATGGATGTGCAAACATCTGTCGCAACCCTTTGCTTTATCAACATTAGCCACAGCCGTGGGATTAAGTGATTACCAGTTGAAGAAGGGCTTTCAGCAGCATTTTCGCTGCACGCCAGGAGCGATGCTGTTGCAAATGCGCATGGAGCACGCGCACACCTTGCTGGAGCAAGGATTTCAGGTTGCGCAGGCAGCGTGGCAGGTTGGCTATCAACATCCACGTAATTTCAGCGTGGCGTTCCAGCGCTATTTTGGCCGCCCGGCAAGTGCGATCACCGGGCGGAAAAAGAAGTATTAACGTGATCGACGCGATGGCATCATGCGTACTAATGTGTTGTCTTTGAAGAGATAATGATGTGCCAGCGCGGCAACGGCATGAATGCCGATCAGCCAATAACCATAAGGCGCGAGGGTTTCATGCCAGCCCGCAATCGTGTCGGCGAAATCCGGATCCGGATCGCCACTCACCGGCATCGGAATGCCGAAAATCCACCAGGTTCGTCCCATATAGAAACGCGACAGAATCCCCAGCGTCGGTAAGACGATGAAAAACACGTAGATCGCCAGATGCATCAGATGCGCCAGGCCGGTTTGCCAATGCGGCGGCTTGGGAACAATCGCCGGGCTGCGATGGCGAAAACGCAGCAGGATGCGTGACAGCATAATCACCAGCACACAGCTCCCTGCGCCGAAGTGACCAATAATCATCGCAAAGCCTTGCCACGAACCGCGCGTCGCCAATCCACGAAATTCCATGGTGCAATACGCAGTGACGACCAACAGGAAGGTCAACCAATGAAGAAAAATCTGCGATGGGGCGTATTTATTGCTCATCTCTAGTCCGTAAAAATGCCTGGCGGGACGACTACTTTAAGGGAAAATGTGCTGAATTAATTCATATTTTGACGCATCAGCAACAGCATTTTTACTTTTCCGCTTCAGTTGCTACCAATAACTGACTTAGCAAGGTTTTCAACTGCGCTTGCTGCGAGGCATCCAGCGTTGCCAGCAGGCTATTTTGTGTTTGCGTATGCACCAGCAGCGCTTGCTCGATCTTTGCTAATCCCGCATCGGTGAGCGCCACCAGCATGCTGCGCTTATCCTCGGGATCGGCAACGCGCACAATCGAACCCACTTCTCCCAGCCGATTGAGCCGATTGGTCATTGCGCCCGATGTCACCAGCAACGATTTATACAGCTGCGTCGGCGATAAGCGATAGGGTGCGCCTGCGCGTCGCAGCGTCGCGAGCACATCAAATTCGCCATCGCGAAAGCCAAACGGTGCCAGCGCTTCAGCGCGGGTTTTCGCCAGATGTTTCATGATGCGCAGCATGCGGCCAAAAACCGCCATTGACGACGCATCCAACTCCGGCATCGCGCTGGCCCACTGTTGCACCACAAAATCGACATGATCGGTCAAACGGCTAACTCCTGAGTTTCATGTGAGAAGGTGCGCATGAATGCGCACCCTACGAAAAACGCACAATCCTTTGTAGGGTCGCCATTTATGGTGACCGAAAAACGCGCCATTTATGGCGACCACATCTCATCCCCATTTGTTGCTTTGTGCGCATGGGCTACTACTGCTCCAGAAAGTATCTTAACGTCAAGATACTTTTAGTGTGCAAGGAGATGCAAAGTGAATCGTACTTTACCTACGGTTGGGATGTTTGCCTTACTGGTTTTTATTATCGCACTGAATTTACGGCCGATTATGGCGGCGATGGGGCCGCTGTTTCCGCTACTGCAGCGCGACGTGCAGCTTAGTGCCACGCAGCTTAGTCTGCTTACTACGTTGCCGGTGATCATGATGGGATTGGCGGCGTTAGCCGGTCCGCTGCTGCTGCGTCGGCTCGGCGAAGTGCGCGGTATCGCTGCCGGATTGGTGCTGCTGGCGCTGGCGAGCATTGCGCGTGGATTCGACCAATCCGCCACCATGTTAATTATCAGTGCGCTGGTCGCGGGCAGCGGAATAGGTTTAATTCAGGCTTTAATGCCCGCGCAGATAAAACGTCACTTCGGTGCAAAAGCCGGCACGCTAATGGCGCTGTTCACCACCGGAATTATGGCGGGTGCAGCGATTGCCGCCGCCAGCGCCGCGCCGTTAGCCAATGCGCAAGGTTTGGCGTTAACACTGGCGATTCCGGTCGTGCCGGCAATCATCGCGTTGTTGTTGTGGCTGACGATTTCACGTGGCATCGCGCCGATACAAAGCACTCAACCTCCACGTGCCGCTCGCTCAACGCGTGCCTGGCTGTTGATGATCTTCTTTGGCATCGGCACCGGCGCGTACACCTTAGTGCTGGCGTGGCTGCCGCCGTTTTATATGCAGCACGGCTGGCGACCGGAGCAGAGCGGCTACGTGCTGGGCGCGCTGACGCTGACGGAAGTGGCTGCGGGCTTTGTGCTGTCGGCGCTGATCCATCGCTTCCGCGATCGTCGCCGTCCGTTGCTGGTGGTGTTAACCCTGATTCTGCTGGGTTTGATCAGTTTGCTAACGCTGGGCGGCGCGCAGGCATGGCTGCCGACTTTGCTGCTGGGATTGGGCATTGGCGCGCTGTTTCCCCTCTCGCTGATCGTCACGCTCGACCACGCAAATACGCCGGAAGAAGCGGGCGCATTGCTCTCATTCGTGCAGGGAGGCGGCTACTTGCTGGCGGCATTGATGCCGCTGATCGCCGGTATCGTGCGTGACCGCGCCGCTTCACTGGATAGCGCGTGGGTAATCATGAGCGTGGGTATTGTGCTGCTGATGGTGATGGCGCTGCGCTTTAAACCGCATAGATAACCGGCATTGTTGCGGCATGAAAAGGTTGTCTCGTTATGTATGTTGTTTTATAACGCACCACACACTCTTCTTTGTTCAACAAAAGGAAATGACTACGTGAACCTGTTCATCTTTTACGTTGGCGGTAATGCCGGAAAATCCAACATCGAAGTGCACGACATCCAATTCGTTGCCGCTGAAAAACCTCAAGACGCCTGGCCCGCATTGCGTGAAGCCTGGTTTGGCGATGCCGACAAAATCCACGTCGATGGTTATGCCCGCATTACCTGGGCCGATGGTCATCGCATTTCGCTGTCGGCAGAACCGGCAACAGGCAGTAAAAAGCTTTTCTTTGTCAATGCCGGTGCTTACCATCCTTCGACGCTGGCGGAACTGCATGCGTTCGATCTGTTTGTGGCGGAGAACGTCAAAGAGGCCAAAGCCAAAGGCTTAGCGAACTTGCTGCCCGGCGCAGATCATCAACACAAAGACAATCTCAAAGATGTGGATGATTGTTTGCTGCTGGAGAAGGTGGGCGATCTCTACATCCATCTTACGCCAGACGCCAATGGCGAACCGTTCCGCCCAGAATGGCAAGGTTATCAACCCATTGGATCGTAGGGGCGTCATTCATGACGACCTGGCAAACAAGGAGCAACTATGTCACCACTAGTGGGAATCGGCGTTTTAATTTTCCGCGACGGGAAGCTGTTATTAGGACAACGCAAAGGTAGCCACGGCGCGGGCGACTGGTCTGCGCCGGGCGGGCATCTGGAGTTTGGCGAATCGCCGGAATCTTGCGCACGTCGTGAAGTGCTGGAAGAAACCGGCCTACAGCTTGGCGAATTGCAGAATGGCGCGTTCGTTAGCGATGTGTTTCCCGAGGTCAACAAGCACTACATCACGCTGCTGATGGTAGCGCAGGATGCTATCGGCGAACCACAGTTGATGGAGCCAGAAAAGTGCCACGGCTGGCAATGGTTTGCCCCGGAAGATCTACCGCAACCGCTGTTTGCGCCGCTGCGCACCTGGATGGCACGCGATGGAATGGCGGCGTTAAAGGCGTTGGCAAAATCGACTTAGAGCACCAGCTTCATCACCGTAACTTCTTCATCAGCCATCACGCGCTGCTCCACATCTTGCCAGCCGAAGCGGCGATAGAGCGCTTGTTGATCCGGCGTATACAGCCACAACGCGCTAATTCCACGCAAACGCGCTTCAGCAATTAAGCGCGTTACCAAAGCGCTCGCCAGCCCTTTACCACGATGTTCGGCAGCAGTAATCACTTCGCCGAGCCAAAATTCGCGCTCGACGATATCACTCAGTTCGTAATGAATAATGCTGGCGGTCGCCATCAATTCGCCATCGGATGTGGTGGCAACCAGCGTCAGCGTTTTTGCCTCCGCGTGATTGCGCGCCTGCAAACGCTGCTGAATCACCGCCGCATCACGCCAGTTGGGGAAATCCGACCATTCGCGATGCAGCATTTGCGTCACTGCATCCAATAACTGTGGCTGTTGCGCCAGCAGGCTGATGTGCATTCAGATTCCTAAAGGTGGCGGGCGAGAGTGACAACATAGCGGTTAGCTATTGATATTGCCAAGCAAACGGCGCTCGATACTGGCGCCAGGCATCATCTGCTGAATACCGTGCTCCAGCATATCGCCCGCTTGTTGCAGTGATTCGAGCGGCATCGCTGGTAAACGTTCCAGCACAAACCACATCTGCGCTTGCTCAATGCTGAGACGCGTGCGCACGCCTTGTCGCCAGTTCCAGCGCCGACAGGTTACGCCTGCGTCATCCCGCCATACCACTTCGCCAGGTTCTGGAGATTCATGGCTCAACACGCCTTCTTTATAGACATCGAAGGTTTCGCTGCCATCGGCGCGCGTCAGACGCGGGTTGCCGACGTAAGCGGCCACATTCTCACCGCCGACCGGAATGGCGAAACGAATGCTCACTGCATTGTAGAGATCAACGATCGGATCGATGGCAGCCATAGTTCCGTCGCGCTGCACGCGCTTGCGCAGCGCATCTGCTGAACAGGGCGTTCGCTTCGGTTTAGCGCCAAAGCGTTTGAACATCTCAGCCCATTGCGTCAGATGTGCATCCGCCCACGGAAAGTCATCCTGCAACATGTCGCGACACGCTTGCGCTAAGGCTTCTTCACCAACTTGCGGACGCTCCACTGGCGCAGCCTGAACTAAAATGCTGAGCGCGGTAAAGTCAGGCGCTAAGGAAGAAACGGAAGGATCGATTGACGGGCTAAAGGCGAACATAACATAATCCTGTAATGACTAATTTATTCCATGATAGTGACCGATGAAGACGAAAGTCAATAAATTGACCGAAACAGGTTCTGACATCGACTACGTCAGTGCCGCCGTTTCAGCCAGCGTCAAAAGCTTCCGCCAACAGCAAAAACTGTCGCTGGATGAGTTGTCACGCCGTGCGGGCGTCAGTAAAGGCATGTTAGTTGAGATTGAGAAAGGTAGCGCAAATCCCAGTATCGCCATTCTGTGCAAAGTGGCGGCTGCGCTGGGAATATCGGTGGCCGATATTGTGAATGTTACCGCCGATCCGCTCGCGCATCTGGTCGCTGAAGAGGACATTCCGGTGCTGTGGCAAGGCGACAAGGGCGGCACGGCGCGTTTGCTGGCGGGCACCCAAGGGCCGGATATGATCGAGCTGTGGCGTTGGAAGATGTTTCCCGGCGAACAGTTTGCCTCGCCGGGCCATCCGCAGCGCACTTACGAACTGCTGCATGTCGAGCAGGGCGAACTCACGCTGAAGGTTGATGAACAGCAGTTGCAGGTGCCGCGCGGCAGTTCAGCGGTGGCGAAAACCGCTGCGCCGCACAGTTATGCGAACCTCGGCGAACTGCCGCTGATTTTCACCATGGCAGTCGCCGAAATTCACAGTTAACCCACCTCGTTCGCCAACGCCACCGCATCTTCGCCAGCGGGAATGCGCATCGGAGCATGTGGATCGGTCGCCGCGCGCCACACCGCTTCGGCCACATCCAGCGCTTTGGTGGTCGGTTGTGGTTGATGCATTGCGCTGAACACGCCATCTAACAGCGGCTGATACGGCTCAAGCTGCGTGTTCTCCATGCGCGACATGGCGTTCTTGCCAAAATCGGTGGTGGGCGCCAAACCTGGCAGCACCAGACGCACGTTGATGTTGAACGGCTGCAACTCCAAAGCCAGCGATTCGGTAAAGGCGTTCACCGCCGCTTTACTTCCGGTGTAAACCGCCAGCAGCGGCAGAGATTTCAGCGTCACCGTTGAGGTCACGTTGATCACCGTGCCGCCTTGTTTCGCGCGGAATTGTGGCAGCACAGCCTGCGTCAGTGCGATGGTACCGAGCGTGTTAGTCTCAAACACGTCGCGCACCGTCGACATCGGCGTGCCTTCCAGAGATGACAGCACGCCAATTCCGGCGTTATTCACCAGCACATCGATATCGCCCGCCGCAGCGACGGCACTTTCGATGCTGGCGGCATCGCTAACGTCCAAGGGCAGCAGACGCAGATTTTCCGACGCCGGGAATAGGTCGGCACGCGGAGTGCGCATGGTGGCGATCACTTTCCAGCCACGTTCCAGAAAATAGAGCGCGGTGGCGTGACCAAAGCCGGAAGAACAGCCGGTGATTAGAATCGTTTTCATCTTTCACTCCTGCATTGCATTGGGGTAGACGATCACTATAGAGTCAACCAACTGGACTCACTACAACGCAAAGTCCAGCTTTCATTCGCAGGAGTCCAAATGATCGATCCCTTAGCGGAAATGGTATCGCTGTTGCAGCCGCAAGCGGCGTTTTCCAAACGCGCGCGTGCTAATGGCCGCTGGCGCGTGCAGCGCAGTGAAACCGGTCAGCCGTTCTATTGTCTGGTGCTGGAAGGTCGCAGCCAGTTGAAGATGAAAGGGCATCCGCCCATCACGCTGGAAGAGGGCGATTTTGTGCTGATTCCGGCGGCGTGGGAATTTTGCATGACCAGCGCGGAACCGCCTGCCGACGATGCGCCTGAAAGCACGCCACAGATGCTCGCGCCCGGCGAATTCTGGATTGGCGATCAGCAGCAGCCCGCCGACGTACAAACACTGATTGGTTATTGCCAGTTCGGCGCGCCTGATGCCGGATTGATTGTCTCGCTGCTGCCGCAGTTTATTCACGTGCGCGGCGAATCGCGCCTGACGACGCTGGTCCAGTTGGTGATGGACGAGTGCCGCGCGCAGCGTCCGGCGCGTCATGTGGTGCTGGAACGTTTACTGGAGCTGCTATTAATCGAAGCGCTGCGATCGATGCCGATCTGCAACGCGTGTCCGGGCGTGATGAGCGGGTTAGCCGACGAACGACTGGCGGCAGCAATCCGCGCTATCCATGCCAATCCTGCGCACAGCTGGACGGTGGCCGAACTGGCGAAAGCCGCCGCGCTGTCACGTTCCTCTTTCTTTGTGCGTTTCCGTGAAGCCGTTGGTGTAGCGCCGATGGTTTACCTGCTGACGTGGCGCATGGCGCTGGCGAAAAATCTGCTGCGCGGTAAAAGCATGGCGGTGGCAGAAGTGGCGGAACGCGTCGGCTATCGCTCCGCGAGTGCTTTCAGCGTGGCATTCAGTCGCTACGTAGGCCAGCCGCCTGCGTGGTTCGCCGCCGAAGAGGATGTTTAACGATAAAGCTTCAAATTGCCGGTTAAGCGGGTAATTTTTTTCTTTGGGCCGATCAAACCGATCGCCACCAACTCAATCTGACCGCTGTGCGCGTCAGTAATACGCTCGCCATATTCTTCGTAGGTTTTGCAGGATTGCGCCAGCGCGCTGAACGGCATCGCAAAGATCTCGCTATCCGCGCTGCTAATTTGCTGCAACTCGCGCAGGTAATTACCATCCGCCAATAACACCGGCAGCGGCGCGTAGATGACGCCGGGATAATTCACGCCATCCTGGCTTTGCTGATCCGGCCCCACCAAATTTCCAATCAATTTTCCAAAACTAATGCCGATAACGCTTGAAGCGTTCATCGCCAATCCGGCGGGCAGTTGCTGATCGATCACGATGGTGCAGCGATGGGTGTTTGCGTCGAAATCCATGATTCAGGCTTCACTTTGAGTGGGTTATAGGTACGCGCCGCGCATAAATGCGTGCGCCGTAGGGTCGCCATTCATGGCGACATGGCCACATCCGCGCAATGACTCTGTCGGTAATCACCAGACAAAAAGTATGCCGCAACCCCAAAGGAAAGTGCTTTCTGAATACGTTGCAAAAGGAACTGATTAAGGATAAAAAATCCCTTAATTGCCAATCTATGGAAAGGATTATCCACTTATGAGTTTAAGCAAGACAGATATCAAAATCCTCCAGCAGTTGCAGCAGGACGCGCGCATCACCAACCAACATCTCGCCGACGAAATTGGCCTCTCCGCATCGCCAACCTGGCGCAAAGTGCGCAAGCTGAAAGAGGACGAAGTGATTCAGGGCTATCGCGCGGTGCTTAATCGAAAAAAGATTGGCCTTAATGTGATGGTGTTTGTACGCGTCACCATTGATAGCCACAGCGAAGCCGAAGCGCGCAAATTCGAACAAAAAGTCATGGCGCTGGATAATGTGGTTTCCTGCTACAGCATCGGCGGAGATGCGGATTTCTTATTACAGGTGGTGGCCGCGGATATGGATGCGTATGCGGAATTCGCCATGTCGGTTATTCGTAGATTGCCGGGGATAAAGGAGATGCAGAGTATGTTTGTGTTGAAGGAGATTAAGGGATTGGCGGCGTGGCCTTTGGAGAAATAAAAGCATCGAATAAATCATAACAAATAGATGAAGGTTTGATTAAATTCCACGAATTCTACTTGATGCATCAATATTATCCTCTGCAAGCAATATTAGATCCGAACAATAATAAATACATTCTGGTTTAATTCCTAAATCATCTCTCCCACCTCACAATTCCTTAACTCAAATTGGACGTTTTCCTGCGTTAGCGTAGATACTCATTTCATCCGATTTCAAATATTAAAAAGCTGAAACAAAATAATTCAATCACTTAAATACCTCTGAAGCGTATTGGCATTCTGCCGTACGGGTTTTGTCTTTTCTCTGCATGAGGAAAACAACGTGTTTAAATTAAATCCGGTGTTACTAAGCCTTGTGGCTGCGCAAGGAGTGATGCTCCCTGTGTTGCCGACAACGGCTGCGATATTAAGGCCTTACACGCCTGAAATGAATGACAATAAAGTTGGCGCTTATTGTCTTTGCAATGGCAGCACGCAAACCCTAAGCGGATTGCCGCGCTTCACGCCCGGTGAAAGTGGCGTGGGCAGCGTTACGATTGGCGAGTTGCAATCGATTGGCCGTATTATCAATGACAATGTGATTGGTGCGGAACGATTACAAATTGGGCCGCAAAATCACACCATTGGCATTCTCGATCCTAATTATCATACCTATGTCAATTATCAGGTGTTTAATACCGCAGAACTGGTTGATTTACCTTCGGTTAATCTCGAAACCGTCGTACCAGATTATTTTGATGTGAATGACAAACAATATATCAATGCGCGTGTTGCGTCAGTCAGCAACGGAACTTTGAACGTCGATATTGGCAAGCACGGTGCCGCAATCAATTCCTCCAGTAATAGCTGGTCGATGGCAGTGAAGCAAAGCCAGTTATTTACTGCCAGTAAGAAAGGGAATTTGAACTGGAATTCAAACAACCGCATCACCTTTACCGCAGGCACCACGCCATATGGTGGCGATCGTTTAGCTTACGATGTCGGCAACGTGGTGGAATATGCAGGTGAATTTAGCGTCGGCACGTACGATGGTGGCACCACACAATTCAACGTCACTAATCTCTACGAATTGCGTAAATACAATGACTGGCTGATTGGTCAACTCTCCAACGGCAACATCATTATCGATAACTACAACACCGAATTTAATAAAGCTTTTAAACTGCGCGATGGCCGCGTGGTGTATCGCATGAGCACCAACAATTACGATGATGAAGTGGCGTTGCCGATATTCGATCAAGTGGTACTCAGCGCTGATGGGCCAAAAGCGACAGTCAAAATCAATCGTGGCAAAACGCTTGAAGTGGTGAACAGCGATAGCGCGGTAATGCGCGCCAGCAACGGCGCGAAAGCGATTATCGACGGCAAGCTTTCCAGCACTGGTTCGGGTTTGGAATTGCTGCACGGCGCGCGTGGATTTAATAACGGCGTAATCAACAGCGGCTTCCTTAATAACGCTGATGGCAAAGGCGTGGATCTCAACACTATCGGCAACGGCGGAATCGCAGTGAGCGCCGCGTATGGCAGCAAATTTATCAATCGTGGCGTGATCAATCTGCAACCTGGTGCGGGATACAGCGCGGGCATCACCACCTACAACAGCAAGGTAGTCAATCACGGTAATATCAATGTCGGCGTCAGCGACGTTTCTAACGGTGGCTCAGCGTCTGGCGTGATGCCGAGCAGCGATGGGCAAGGCAGCTTTGTGAACGCCAAAGACGGCACAATTTATATCGGACGTTCACCGCAAAATCGCAAAAATGATGCCACACAAGATGTCGCGGTCAACATGAGCGGCGGCGTCAACGGCATCTCACAACTGCTTGATTCCAGTGCCATCAATAACGGTCACATTGTTATCGGCTCAAAAGTACAAAATGCTGCGGGCATGCGGGTGGAACTGGCTCCGCACACGGTCACCATCAACAACGGCGTGATTGATATCAACGGCCAGGCACAACTCAATCCGGCAGAAAACGTTGGCATGCTGGTGCTCGATTCCGGCAGTCTTAGCAACAAAGTGATCAATGCTGGATCCATCAATGTGAATGGCTTCAACAGCACCGGTCTTAAAGTCATCGCACGTGATGGCAATGATTCAGAGGCATATTCCAGCGGTGCGATTAACGTTCTCGGCGATGGCGATCGCTACGGAACGTCCTACAACACAGCGGTTTGGGTGAAGGGCGATCCCGGCGGCACCGCCTACGCCAATCTTACCGGGCCGATTCGCCTCGGCGGCACCAACGGCATTGGTATTCGCGCGGAAGGCAGTGCCGCTATTGATGTCAGCGCCAATTCAATTCCCGTTTCCGTTCCCAGCTCAAGTCTGTTCACCGGACGACAAATCAGTTTCTACGCCGTTGGTCCCAACGCGAGAATCAATTTACCCGCCAACGGCAGTTATTTCTCATCGGTTTACGGCGGCACGATTTTCCGCGTTGAGGATGGCGCAGACTTCGATGGCACAGGCCGCACGCTGTCGATGACCAACAGCTTCGCCACCGGCGTGTACGGCAGCGGTCAGTACACTGATGTGAATACTAATGGCGGCAGGTTCAATATTTCTGGCATGTATGCGCGTGGCATTGAAATTACCGATGGTGCGCAAGCCACCATTGATGCCAACGCACGTATCAAGTTGCTTGGCATCGGCGCGACGGCCGCCATTGCCGACGGCAATAAGTACAGCTTACAAGGCGAAGCGATCAATCCGGCAACCCAGTTCAATCCCGATACGTTGTTGATCAACCATGCGCCACTGAGTGGTGAAGCTAACGATCAGGAAGCGCTGATCGTCAAAAATCAGGCGCAACTGATCAATACCGGCGACATCACTTTAGGCGGGAGAAACACCACCGGGATTCGGGCGGAATCTGGCGCGTTCGCCTTTAACCGTGGCGTAATTACCGTGACAGGCAACAGTACCGGCCTGTATGCCAATGGCGATCCGCAATACGGTGATGGGCAAACCTTGACGCAGATTTTCAACAACGGTTTGTTGAACGTGTATAGCGTTGATGGCATGAACTTGTTCACCAGCAAAGGCGTGGTGGCCTTTAATGAGCTGGCGCGGATCTACCAAAGCGGCACTATAAACCTTTACGGCACTAACGCGATGGCAGGATCAGTATTTGCTGGCGGCTTGTTGGAGTTGGGAGATGGCAATAGCGTGGAGTTTCACGATCCCAACCAATTCGGTTTTCGTGCCGCCGATCCCGGAACGCGCTTGATCACCCACGGCGGCGTTACTCAAGTCGGAGCCGACAATGCGCTGTTGTACGAGATCGTTAATGGTGCGAGGCTGGATGCCGCAACGCCGGGCAGCGTCGCGCTATATGGAAACCGCATCACCGGCATCGATGTCAGCGGTCCGGGCGCGTTGGTGTCCAGCACCGATAGTTACTTCACCACGGGCAAAAATGTCACCGTGCTGCGTGCCAGCGACACTGCAAAAGCTTTCATCACAAGTAACATTGCGATGCACGGTGAATTCAGCACGGCGGCAATCGCCAGCGGCGGCGGAACGCAAGTGTCCGTCGCCGCACCCATCACCGGCAGCGCCGACAATCTTACCGCGTTTGACGTCAGCTCAGGCGCGCACCTCGTCAATCAGCAGCAAGGCTCGGTGAATTTCACTGGTTACAATAGCACCGGCGCGCGCATCTACGACGGTGGCCATTTGACCAACCGTGGCAGCATCTTCATTGCTTCCGGCATCGGTATCGACGTCGGCAGCGGCTATAACCAATACGTGCCGATAAAAGGCCGGTTGCAGGTCGATGATGGGATCGCAGCGGTACGAGTCGGTAACGCTGGCTGGCTAAATATTGTTGGCGATGGGCAGTACGCAAGCACCATTCAGGCGGGAGGCAGCGCGGATGGCGTGCGGCTGGAGCCTGGTGCTCGCGGCTTTGAAGCTAACGACATCACTATTCTCAGCTACAGCAGCGGCAGCGCGATCAACAATATTGCCGAAAGCACCAATATCTCCCTGAAAAACGTGGTGTTGGATGTTTACGGCGGCAACGGTGTGCGTTCAGTGACGTCGTTGGATCCCAACGGTAAAGTGCGCATCAATGTGGCTGGCAACGGCACAGGCTACCTTTTCGAAAATGTCGATGGTGTCAGCACCACCAACAGTCTGGTGCTGGGTAAAGATTACTCGATTGTGGTGTCGGGTGAAGGTACGGGCATTCGCGCTAACACCGACGGAAGAGTGATTTCGCGCGGCGTGATCGACATTCTCGATGCGGATGGCGGCTCGGCGATTGTCACCCGCAATGCCAGCCAGGTGATCAATCAGGGAACCATCAGTTCACAAAGTCGCGTGTCGCCGCTGATTGATCTGCGCGGTGGGCAAACGCTGTTCACCAATCAGGGAACCATCAACGCGCCATTCCCGGATCAAGTGGTGGTGGCGGGCGGCGCTGGCAGTAATGTTATCGCATTGCTGGATGGTTCGGTGATCGGTGATGTAAATACCGGCGACGGCAGCGATGAACTGATCGTTACCGGCGGCACGCTGAACGGCAGCCTGACGATGGGCAACGGCGCGGCGAATCAGGCGACGGTGCAGAAAGTTAGCCTGGCCGACACCCGCCACATCACCACCGAAAACGGCGCAGGTAGCACGCTCAATCTGAGTGAGTTAACCGCGCGCGGCGGCTCATTTGCCCGCGATGATGCCAGCAAAGGCACCAACCTCGGCGCGGGCTGGAGCACGCTCAACTTCTTCGCCACCAAATGGACGCTAACCGACAACATCAAACTCGCGCACAGCACCATCAATATCGACGCCGGCAGTACGCTGTTTGCTGGCGATAACATCAATCCGCTGCTGCAAGGCGCGACCGATGATTCGCTGGTGGTGAATAACGCCGGTACGCTGGACCTCACTAACGGCGGCAACGCGGCGGCCAATGTTTTAACCATTGATGGCGAACTGGCGTCGGCGGGCGGCAGCCTGAAACTTAACTCTACCGCCACGCAGAGCGACACCTTGCGCGTGAACGGCAATGTATCTGGCACCACCTTAATTGAGGATACGCTGGTCGGTGGCCCACTGTTAGATAGCAATAACGACGGCGTAATTGCCGCCAGTGAAGGTGTGTCGCTGGCGCAGGTCACCGGCAGCGCCAATGCCGCCAGCTTTGCGCTGAAGGGCGGCTATGTGGCGTCCGGGCCGTGGCAATACGGCTTGGCCAGCTTCGCGCCGGGCAGTTCCACAGCGGGCACATGGGATTATCGACTCGCTAATACTTTTGTCTGTGAAGACGGTTCGCTGTGCCAGCCGCAAGCGGGTAGCAATCAGCGTGCCGCGCGGCTGGCCGTGACGCCGCAGGTGCCATCCTACATCTCCGCGCCGGTTGGTTTGGCGTATTACTCGCTGGCGGTGACCGACGATCTGCATAAACGTCTTGGCGAACTGCGTCAGCAGCAAACCGCGCCCGATGCGGTGGGCGGCGAGATGTTTATCCGCTATCTCGGCTCCAATCTGAAATATCAAAGCAATCGCGGTTTGGCCGATTACGGCTACGACTTCGACCTCGATTACAGCGCGGTTCAACTGGGCGGCAACGTGCTGCGCGCCGACGGCCCGCAAGACAGCCTGCGCGGCGGCGTGGCCTATACGCGCGGTAATACGCGCATTCGCCCTCACGCAGCCGACGGTTACAGCTCCACCAGCTTCGACAGCGACAGCATTTCGCTGTACGGCACCTGGCTGCGCGACAGCGGATTCTACCTCGATGGCTCGCTGAGTTGGGGCTGGTATCGCGGTGAAACCGACATCACACGGCAGAAAGAGGTGGCCTCACCGAAAGGCAACGGCTGGACGGCATCGGTGGAATCCGGCTATCCGTTCACCTTCGCCAATGGCGTGCGTCTTGAACCGCAGGCACAAATCACCTGGCTGCAGATGAAAATGGACAGCTTCACCGATCGCGACCGCACGCGCGTGTCGTACAACGATTACGATCAAACCATCGGCCGGCTCGGCGCACGCCTCGATCGGACCTGGCTGGACGCCAGCCAGAATGCCTACACGCCGTACCTTCGTGCCAACTACTACAAAGGCTGGGGTGGCACCGCGAAAACCAAAATTGGTTCAGCGGATGCTGAAGGCAGCCAAACCTTTGAGAGCGGGAAGTTTGGTCAGATGTGGGATGTCGGCTTAGGCGGCAGCGCCACGCTGAATAACGACGTCGCGCTGTATGCCGAAGCGGATTACCGCAAAGAGATTGACGGAAATGGTGCCAAAGGCTGGCGCTATAATGCAGGGGTGAGGTGGTCGTTTTAAGGTCGCCATGAATGGCGACCCTACGAAGGATTGGCGCGTTTTTCGTAGGGTGCGCATTCATGCGCACCAGGTTGCCATGAATGGCGATCCAACACTGATGGAATAACTCTTGCATCACCCTGTGCGATAAATCCTATGCACAGGGCGATGTGAGTGAACCTCAACACCTATAAATACTTCAACGAAGTCGCCGCCACGGGATCGATCAGACGGGCGGCAGATCGACTGCACGTTGCGCCTTCGGCTATCAGCCGACAGATCGCGTTACTGGAACATACGCTGGGTGTGATGTTGCTGGAGCGCACCAACACCGGCATCCGTTTAACCCCCGCAGGTATGATGCTCGAGCGCTTCACGCGCAAGATGTGCCGCGATCTCGACCGAATTCATGAGTCGATTAAAAACCTAAAAGGGCTGCGCGAAGGTGAGGTGAAAATATGGGTAATTGAAGCGGTGGTGCAGGCGATTTTGCCGCGCATCATGACCAGCTTTAATGAAAACTATCCGGCCATTCAGTTCTCGATTAATAGCGAATCGTCTGACCGTACCATTGAAGCGATTATCCGCGATGAAATCGATATTGGCATCGTGTTTAACATGGGCGACCGCCCCGGAATAGAAGTCATAAAGCGCTGTCCTGCACCAATTCAGTGCCTGGTTTCTCCCCAGCATCCGCTGGCTCAACATCAATCCCTCAGTCTTGAAGATATTTGCGGCTATCCGGTGGCGCTGCCGGTGTCTAGCTTCGGTATGCGGCAAACCTTCGACAAAGTCACGCGCAGCCTGCATCTCAACCCGCAATCAATCGTGAACACCAATAATCTGGAACTCACCAAAGCAATGGCGATAGCCGGGCGCACCTTAACCATTGGGCCGAAACAAATCGCTGCGCGTGAAATAGATCAGCACATGTTGATTGCCATACCAATTGATAACGAGGCGATGGAATCGGCCAATATCGAGATCTGTGTGCATCGCGACCGCACGCTCTCCTTTGCCGCCCACCAGTTTCTCAAACATGTGTGCCGGGAATTTAATTGATGCGCTTCGTAGGGTCGCCATTCATGGCGACCTGATTAATACGCCACCCTTTCCCGCGTGCTAAAACCGGCAACGCCGTGTGCTGCATTCGATATTACAGCTAGCGGAAACGCGCGTGGTACTTATTAGTCATCGCTGCATACAGGCAAAATCCACTAAGGGGAAAACGATGCCGAGCATCATGACTAACGGAATTCGCACCCATTACGACATCGCGGGACGTGGTCCGGCCATCATTTTCGTCTCCGGTCTTGGCGGCACCGCCGCGTACTGGCAGCCGCAGGTCAATGCCTTCGCGGAAGATTTTACCGTGGTGACCTACGATCAACGCGGCGCGGGGCAATCCGATCATCCCGCTGGCCCGTACAGCATCGAAACATTGGTGGATGATCTGCAGGCACTGATTGCCGGGCTGGAGTTGGATCGCCCGATTTTAGTGGGGCACTCCACCGGCGGTGCCATCGGCCAGATTCTGGCGGCACGCCATCCGCAACTGCTGGCAGGTATGGTGCAGTACGCCAGCTGGGCCAAATCCGACATGCATTTCAACTGGTGCTTCCGCATGCGCCGTGCGCTGCTGATTGGCAGCACGCTGGAAGAGTATGTACACGGCAGCGCGCTGTTTCTCTATCCGCCAGAACATATTAAAGCCAACGCCGAGACTTTATCGCCCGCGCTGCTCGCCTCCGCCACGCGTTTTCCGGCGCGCGATGTGGTGCTGAGCCGCATCGACGCGATTATGGCGCACGATGCCAGCGCGGCACTGCCAAAAATCCAGACGCCAACGCTGGTGATGTGCGCGCAAGATGACATCCTCACGCCGCCGTATCAATCGCGGCTGCTGGCCGAAAACATCCCCGGCGCGCAGCTGAAAATCGTGCCGCAGGGCGGCCACAGTTTTTCGGAAACCGAAACGCCACTGTTTAACCAAATTACCCGCGACTTTATGGCGAGCCTTCACTCGCCAGCGAACTGAATCGAGGAATCTGACATGACTGATAAGAAGAATGTTGAGTTCGGCGTATTTCTGCCGGTCGGCAACGGCGGCTGGATCACCTCGACTACCAGCCCGCAGCTGCCCGCGACCTACGATTACAACAAACAGGTGGCGATCCTCGCGGAGCAACTCGGTTTTGACTTCGCGCTGTCGATGGCGAAGTGGCGCGGCTACGGCGGCCCATCGCAGCATTGGGACGTGACGCTGGAAAGCCTGACCACCATGGCCGGTATCGCCGAGGCCACCAGCCGCATTGGCGTGTGGGGCACGGTTCACACCATGGTGTTTCATCCAGCGGTAGTGGCAAAAATGAGTGCGGTGCTGGACCAAATCTCTAAAGGCCGTTTTGGCCTGAATATCGTGTCTGGCTCCAATCCCAGCGATCAGGGGCAAATGGGCTTGTGGATGGATCTCGATCACGCCGAGCGTTACGAACTGGCCGCCGAGTGGCTGACGGTGCTGAAACGTTTGTGGACCGAAGATCGCGTCGACCACAAAGGCAAGCACTACGAACTGATCGACTGTATGTCGAACCCGAAACCGGCCGCACCGCCGCCAATTATCTGCGCGGGCGCGTCGGATCGTGGCTTCCTGTTCACCATGGATCACTGTACCGGCAGCTTTATGCTCGGTTCGGACCATGATGATTTCATCAAAACCGGGCTGCGTGCCAAAGAGCTGGCCGCGCAGCAGGGCAAACCTGATTTCAAAACCTACGGCTTGTTCACCATCGTACCGGGCGCAACCGATGCCGAAGCGCATGAACGCGTGGCGCTGTATGACGCGGGCGTTGACACCATCGCGCTGGATAACCAGACGCGCGAATACTCCGGTGATAAGAGCTTTAAGCAGAACACCATGGCGCAGCGCTTTGTTTCGCAGGGCGAGCAGCGCAATTCGATGACGCGCGCCGCATTGGTGGGATCGCCAGAAACCATCGGTACCAAGCTGGCCGCCATTATCAAAGGCGCGCAGCTGGATGGCGTAACGGTGATTGTGCCGGACTTTATTGACGATCTGCGTATCGTCGGCACCGAGGTGCTCGAAGTGCTGGAGCAGCACGGTGTCAACACCAACGCGCGAGCCTATCAAAACACGTAGGGTCGCCATTTATGGCGACCATATAAACCAGGTGCACATAAATGCGCACCCTACGAAAAACGCGCCAAACCATTGTAGGGTCGCCATTCATGGCGACCACCATAACGATAAATCCACCTTTTCCGCGATGCGGATTGCCAGGAGTCGAGCGATGAAAATGAAGATGATGTTGGCTGTTGCGGTAGCGGCTGCGATCGGTTGCAGCGCGGTGGCACAAGCAGATGACAGCAAGCCGCGCGTCGCGGCGCTGTTCACCCAAACCGTAACCCAAGGTTCATGGGATATGGCGGGATATGCCGCCTTCAAATCGATGGCCAGTAAAGAAGGTTTCACGCCGAGCTATCTCGAGCACACTACTTACGAAGCCGCGCCTTCGGTATTGCGCCAGCTGGCGTCGGACGGCGTGAAGCTGATCATCGCGCACTCATCCGGTTACTCGGCGGCGATCAAAGAAGTAGCGCCGTCATTCCCTAACACCCAGTTCGTTCTCTACTCCTACGAAGGTTCCACCAACAATCTGCCGAACTATTCGGCGTGGTCGGTGGATTGGGATGAGTACGGCTTTGTGCTCGGCGCATTGGCGGCATCAGCGAGTAAAACCGGCCATATTGCGGTGATCAGTGGCGAACCGATTCCCTCGGCGGAGCGCACCGTGCAGTTCATCAAAAAAGGGGCTGCCTACGTTAATCCGAAAGTGGTGGTGGATTCTGCCTATGTCGGCTCGTTCACCGACGTAGCGCGCGCCAAAGAGATTGCGACCGGTGCGATTGCGCGCGGTGCGGATTTCGTCATTCCATCAGCCGACACCGCTGACGCCGGTATTCAGCAGGCCGCCGATGAAGAGGGCGTGTTAACCATCGGTTCCTACACCGACCAAGCCAAATCCTTCCCCAATTCGATCATGACCTCAACGGTGATGAACTTTGATAAATCCTACGCCGATATCGGCAAACATTACGCCGATCACCAGTTAGGCAATCGCATCATCACCGAAAACCTGAAAACCAACGGCTGGACGCTATCAACGCCGTTTGCCCACGTCGATAAAGCCGTGCAGGACAAGGTTTTTAAGGTGATGGATGACATCAAGTCCGGCAAGGTCAGGATTGAGGACTAACACCATGTCCAGCCCGCTCATCGAACTCGATCACGTCTCGAAGCGCTATCCCAATGGCTTCCTGGCGCTGGAAAAAGTGTGTCTGTCGCTGTTCCCCGGAGAGATTCACGCGCTGCTGGGTGAGAACGGAGCGGGCAAATCCACATTAATGAACATTCTATACGGTGTGCATGAGCCGAGCGAAGGCGGCGTGCTGATGGGCGGTCGTCAGGTAATTCACCGTCGACCAGCCGATGCCATCGCTAACGGCATTGGCATGGTGCATCAGCATTTCAAACTGGTGGCGCCGTTTAGCGTGGCGGAGAACCTCGCGCTGGTGGCACGCGGCGATCGGCGCAAAGCCTTTCGTCGCCACGCCGATATCCGCGCCTTTATGCAGCGTTACGGCGTTGATCTGGATCCGGCGGCGATTGTCGGCCACTTGCCGCTGGCGTTGCAGCAACGGGTGGAGATCCTCAAAGCGCTGGTTAATGACACGCGCGTGCTGTTGCTGGATGAGCCGTCCACCATTCTGACGCCCGCTGAAATCACCGCACTTTACGCCACGCTGCGCCGCATCTGTGCCAGCGGAACGGCGGTTGCGGTGGTGACGCATAACGTCGATGAAGTGCTGGCGAATGCCGATCGTTACACCATTCTGCGCCGTGGCAAAACCAACGGCAGCGGATTAACGCACAGCTGCACGCCGGATGAGCTGGTGGAGCGCATTGTCGGACGCGCCGTCAGCAGCGGCACACGGCTCGGCCAGCACCGCAGCGGCGGCGCAGAGCAGATGCGCCTCAGCAACATTCAGCTGCGGCCTGGCAGCGGTTCACCAGGTTTGCATGGCATCAACCTCACGCTGGCGGCGCGCGAAGTGGTAGGCGTAGCGGGCGTGGAAGGCAATGGACAAAGCGAACTGTTCGCTATTCTGGCAGGTGAGCTGCAACCGGAAGGCGGCGAAGTGGTGCGATCCAGTGACAATGTCACGTTGGCGCTAGTGCCGCAGGATCGCCATCACGAAGGTTTATCGCTGGATCTGCCGGTATCACACAACTTGCTCTATCCCGAAATTATGCGAGGCGCATATCGCCGCGCTGGATTACTCGATCACAAAGCGATTGCCGCGCGCGCCGTGGAGATGATCGCGCAGTCGGATATTCGCACCCATTCGCACGCCAGCCCGGCGCGTTCGCTGTCTGGCGGCAATCAGCAAAAGATCGTGGTGGCGCGTGCGCTGGCGCAGGACGCGTCGATTATCGTGGTGTATCAGCCAACGCGCGGCCTGGATATGGCAGCGGCAGAAGCGGTGCTGATGCGCCTTGCCGAGGCGGCAGATGCCGGCACCACCGTGATTATCATCTCTTCGAATATTGAAGAGTTAATTCGCGTTTCGGATCGCATCGTGGTGATGAACGGCGGCAGAATTACCGGCGCAGTAGCAGGAGATGAGATGAGTATTGAACGAATTGGCACCCTGATGACGTCGGGGCGCGCTGCGCAGCTCGCAGGAGGTTTGCATGTCTGATTCCGTCACATCGCTGGCACAAACCAGCGCCTCATTGCGCCGCATACTCGCGCAGCTTAGCGCATCGCGATCGTTGTGGATCACGCTCAGCGCTTTTGTCGGTTCGCTGATCATCGGCTTAGCGCTGATTGCGGCCATGGGCGTGCCGATGCGGGCGGCAATGTCCACCGCGTTTGATGGCGCGTTCGGTACACTGCGCGCGCTGTCCGATACGCTGGTATTTATGACGCCCCGTCTGCTGGTGGCGCTGGGCGCACTGATCGCCATTCGTGGCGGCATGTTTAATCTTGGCGGCGAAGGGCAACTGCAGATGGGCGCGATTGGCGCGATGCTGCCGTTTCTGGCCTTTGGTGATGTTGGCGCGCCGCTGCTGCCGCTGTCGATCCTCAGCGGGGCGCTGTGCGGTGCGTGCTGGGGAGCGATTCCGGCGTTGCTGAAAGTATGGCGTGGCATCGATGAAATCATCGTCACGCTGATGATGAATTTTATCGCCATCTACCTGCTGAAATATCTGGTGCAAGGTCCGATGCGACCGGCCAACTCGAACTTCAATATGTCGGCGCAGCTGCCCGCCGATGGCGTATTTCAGCAGGTGATTGAAGGCACGCGTTTGCATGCTGGCGTGTTCCTCGCGCTGCTGATCGCGCTGGCGGTGTGGGTGATGCTTAATCACAGCGCTTTTGGCCTGAAACTGCGCGCCAGCGGGCAGAGTCCGCGCTTTGTGCGCTTACAGGGACAATCCGCCGCCAAAACCGTGCTCTCCAGCATGGCGATCTCCGGCGCAGTGAGCGGCCTCGCGGGCACCTTTGAAGTGCTCGGCGTGCAATATCGCTTGATTGATGGTTTTTCGTCGGGCCTTGGCTTTGAAGGACTAGCGGTGTCATTTCTGGCCGGATTGCAGCCGTTTGGCGCAGTGATCGTCTCGCTCTACTTCGGTGCCATCAACAGCGCTGCGCTGGCACTGCAAACCACTTTTTCGATTCCTGCGGCGCTCGCTGATGTGCTCGGCGGCATGCCGATTCTGATTCTGGCGGTGCTGAGCGGCGTGATGCTGGTGAAAGGGAGGCCGGTATGGAATTCAACACTGTAACCCTGGCGCTGTTCCTGGCGGGTGGATTGCGGCTGTGTGTGCCTGTGTTACTGGCGGCGCTGGGTGAAACCGTTTCTGAACGCGCGGGCGTGTTCACTATTGGGCTGGAAGGCTTGATGCTGTTTGGTGCATCGGCTTCGGCACTGGGACTGGCGTTGACCGGCTCGCCGGTGATGGCGCTGGGTGCGGGCATGTTGGGCGGATTGCTGGCTGCGCTGATGCTGGCATTAGGCACGGTGCTGGCACGCGCCAACCAGATCGTGATGGGCATCGGCTTCAATTTGTTCGCGATTGGCGCGACCTCGCTGATTCGCCAGCTGTGGCTGAGCGGTGCGCCTGCTGCCGGATCGATGCGCTCGGTTTCGATGCTTAAGCTGCCGGGCTTATCCGATTTACCGGTGGTGGGTCGCGCGCTGTTTTCCCAGAGCCCGGTGTTCTATCTGGCGGTGGTGATCGCCATTGCGCTGTGGTGTCTGCTGCGTTTTACCCGCGCCGGATTGCTGCTGCGTGCGGTGGGTGAAAACGCCTTAGCGGCCGATGCCGCCGGGCATTCGGTGCTGCGCATTCGCTTCAGCGCCACGCTGTTCACCGGACTGATGGCGGGCTTGGGCGGCGCCTATCTGTGCATCGTGGCTTCTGGTGGCACCTTCGTCGACAACATGACCGCCGGGCGCGGCTATCTGGCCATCGCCATCACCATTTTTGCCCGCTGGATGCCGCTGCGCGTGCTAATCGTCGCCATCGTGTTGGGTTTGCTCGAAGCGTTGCAGTTCCAGGGACAATATCTTGGCGTGGATATCGCACCGTCGCTGCTGATGGCGATGCCATTTGTGGTGGCGCTGATTGCCTGGATCATGATGGGCAAAGCCGGTGCGGCACCGGGAGATTTAGGCCGACCTTTCTTACGTAATTCAGGGCGTTAATCTTTTAATTTTCAGGAGAAACAGATGAATCAGGCAATCAATCCCGAAGGTTGGATCATCGGTAAAACCGCGACCGGCCTCAATCACCTCAACTGGGGCGTAAAAGCGGGCAATCATGTGTATGTCGCGGGGATGTTATCGACCGACCCGGTGGATGGCAGCATCGTGGGTATCGGCGATATCGAAGTGCAGACGCGCCGCGTGCTCGACAGCATCAAAGTGGTGCTGGAAGCGGCGGGCAGCAGCATGGATCACGCAGTAATGAATCAGATCTTCCTGCGCGACCTCGACGATTACCACAAATTCAACGAAATCTACGTCACCTATTTCCCCGCGCTGCTGCCCGCCCGTTTCTGCGTGAAGCTGGAGATGGTGCGCCCCGAGTTTCTGGTGGAAATCGCCACCACGGCAGTGATTCCAGCGTAACTCCGTAGGGTCGCCATTCATGGCGACCGCTGCCAAAAATTAATGAGGATAATGGCATGCAATACCGATATCTCGGACGCAGCGGGCTAAAAGTGTCCGAAATCTGCCTTGGCACCATGATGTTTGGCGGTGCCACTGACGAAGAAACGTCGCGCCGCATTATTGCCGATGCGCGTGACAGCGGCGTCAACTTCATCGACACCGCCGATATGTACAACAAAGGCGAATCCGAGCGCGTGGTGGGTCGAGCGATTGCCACAGATCGAGATAACTGGGTACTGGCAACCAAAGTCGGCAATCCGATGGGCGATGGCCCGAATCAGCGCGGTATGTCGCGCAAGTGGATTCGCGAAGCGGTGCACGGATCGCTGAAGCGTCTCGGCACCGATTACATTGACGTGCTTTACATGCACAAAGCGGATTTCAACGCGCCGCTGGAAGAGATGGTGCTGGCGTTTGCCGATCTGATTCGCGAAGGCAAAATCGGTTACTTCGCGGTCTCCAACTTTAAAGCGTGGCGTCTGGCGGAAACCGTACGCCTGGCGCGCGAAGCAGGGATTGCCGGACCGGTTGCCACGCAGCCGCTGTATAACCTCGCTAACCGTGAAGCCGAGGTGGAAATTCTGCCATCGGCAGCCTATTTCGGTGCAGGCGCGGTGTGTTACAGCCCGCTGGCGCGCGGCATCCTGACGGGAAAATATCGCGTGGGTGCCGCACCCGACAGCGACAGCCGCGCCGGGCGTGCCGATCCGCGCATGATGGAAGCGGAATGGCGTCCTGAATCACTTAAAGTAGCAAGTGAACTGGCGACTTACGCAGAACGCAGCGGACGTCAGCCCGCGCATGTGGCGCAGATGTGGGTGATGCGCAATCAGTTGGTGACCAGCACGCTGGTGGGGCCGCGCACTTTTGAGCAGTGGCGCGACGGCATTGCCGCGCTGGATTGTCCGTGGTCAGCGGAAGATGAAGCGTTCTGCGATCGGCTGGTTTCGCCGGGTAAAGGCTCCAGTCTTGGTCCGGTCGATCCGCATCATCCTGTTGAGGGCCGAATCGTGCGCGAGCGTGTGTTATGACTGAAAACCCCATTATCCTGGCCGATGCCTATCGTGGCGGCATGCGCCAACTGGCGGCGGGCGTGTGTCTGATTACTGCCAGCTATCAGGGACAACCTGGAGGCATGATCGCCACGGCGGTAACGTCAGTGAGCGCTGAACCGCCGACTTTGCTGGTGTGCGTGAATCGCAGCGCATCCCTGTTTGCCATGATTGCGGAGAGCGGACGCTTTTGCGTTAACGTATTATCCGCTGATGCACAGGCGTTAGTGGATGTGTTCAGCAATTCCGCCCGCCGCGATGAGCGGTTTCAACACGGTGAATGGCTGATGGCGGCCAACGGCACGCCGCTGTGTGCGGAATCACTGGTGTCGTTTGAGTGCAGTCTGGCGAAAACTATGGACTGGCATACACACGCGATTTTTCTCGGCGAAGTGACTGCGGTGTTGCATCCACGGAGTGATGCGGCACCAATGGTGTATCACGATCGGGGATTTCATCAGTTGGTGTAGCGTGGTCGCCATAAATGGCGACCCTACAATGGATTAGCGCATTCATGCGCACCTGGAATTCACAGCGGCATCATAATCACTACATCAATCTCCAGCAGCAGCTCCGGCTCAGCCAATGCGGCGATTTGAAACAGCGTGCTGGCGGGTAATTCCAGACCGGCAAAAAACTGCTGGCGCACCGGGTGAATTTCCGCCACCAGCGCTAAATCCGTCACATAGGTGGTGGTGCGTACAATCCAGTCGCGTTGCGCGCCCAATTCTTCCAGCAAGCGGTCGATATTGGCATAAACCTGCTCGACCTGTTGCTTCATATCGCCAACACCCACCACGTCACCGTTTTCATCCCACGCCACCTGGCCAGTAGGAAACACCGGCGTGCCCGGACGAATTTTTACGTGATTGTAATAGCTGCGCGCCTTCAAGCCAGCGGGATTAATGATGCTCATCATGCTCCTTAATTGTGGGTCATTTCGGGCCAACAAGAGATTAAGGCTAACATTGACCAGAGCCAGCGTGTAATCGTATTTCGGCGACACGGTGTTGCGCGATAAGCAACGCGGTTTGCAGTAGGCTTAAATTTGCAGGTGCATTACGCGTTAAATATTAAAGCGCGCACCAGGCTGCATTTTCCCAACGTAGGGTCGCCATTCATGGCGACCTAAATCATCAGCCATGCGCTTGCTGCGTGCGCCGATCCCTCACCGTGACATACAAAAATGCCAGCACGAACAGCGTCGCGTAGATCACTACAATGGTTGGACCCGGCGCGCTATCGAGGAAGAACGAGGAGTACACGCCGCTGAAACCCGTCACCACGGCAATGGCAATCGCCAGCAGCATCACCTGCACGAAACGACGCGCCAGCAGCAAGGCGATAGCGCCGGGCGCGATCAGCATCGAAATCGAAAGAATCACGCCCACCGATTTCAGCGCGGCGACGATGGTTAGCGAGATCAAACACAGCAAGCCGTAATGCATCAACTTACCGTTGATGCCGCAGGCGCGCGCCTGATTGGGATCGAACGCGTGCAACAGTAAATCTCGCCACTTAATACCAATCAACACGCTGACAATCACCGCGATGGCCGCCGTCTGGATGATATCCGCCAGGCTGATACCCAACATATCGCCGAACAAAATGTGGTCGAGATGCACTTCAGGCTGCAGCTTCAGGTAGAGCACTAAACCGGCGCCAAACATGCCGGAGAAGACGATGCCCATCACCGTATCGGGTTTAATGCGGCTATTCTCGCTGATGTAGCCGGTTGCGACGGCGCACAGCATCCCGGCGACAAACGCGCCGATGGCGTACGGCAAGCCAATTAGCCAGGCGATGACCACGCCAGGAAACACCGCGTGGCTCATCGCATCACCGAGCAATGACCAACCTTTCAGCACCAGAAACGCCGACAGCATCGCGCACGGCAGCGACAGCACTAAGGTGGTGATCAGCGCCATGTTCATGAATTCGAACTGGAAAGGACTCAACAATAATTCAGCCATTTACGCCGTCCTCCAGGGTCTGACGCGCACGGCGGCGCGCCGCCAGCACGCCATGTTTTGGTGCGAAGACAAAGGCCACTAAAAATACCAGCGTTTGCGCCACCACAATCACGCCGCCGGTCGCGCCATCAAGGAAGTAGCTGCTCCAGGCACCTAGGAAGCTGGTGATGCTGCCAATGGCGACGGCGATCATTAACAGACGCGGGAAACGATCGGTCAGCAGATAGGCGGTCGCGCCGGGCGTCACCACCAGACAAATCACCATAAACGCGCCGACGGTTTGCAGCGCGGCGACAGTGGACGCAGAGAGCAGGGTAAAGAACAGGATCTTCAGCCGCAGCGTATTCAAACCGAGTGAACGTGCGTGGCTCTCGTCGAAGAAGGTCACCATCAGATCTTTCCACTTTAGCAGCAGAATGGTCAGGGTGATAAAGCCAATCGCGCCGAGCTGCCAGATATCGGCGGGCGCAACCGACAAAATATTACCTAGCACGATGGTTTGGATATTCACCGAAGTGGGATTAAGCGACACCAGAAACAGGCCGATGCCGAAAAACGACGAGAAGATCAGGCCGATTATGGCATCTTCTTTTAAGCGCGTGCGCTGATTGAGGAACAGCATGCTGCCCGCCGCCAGCCCGCCGGAGATAAACGCGCCGAGCGAAAAGGGCAGTCCGAGCATATACGCGCCCGCCACGCCGGGCACAATCGAGTGCGACAGCGCATCGCCAATCAGTGACCAGCCTTTCAGCATCAGGAAGCAGGAGAGGAAGGCGCAAATCGCGCCGACCAGCGCCGCGATCCACATCGCATTCAGCATGTATTGATAGCCAAACGGTTCAATAATCCACGACATGGTTCGCTCCCCGGTCCGGATTTTTGTCTTTCATCAGCTGCATCAACACCGCGTTACGCTCATGCAGTGCGCCATCAAAGGTCTGCGCCAGATTATCGGCGGTGAAAGTGTCATGCAGCAGGCCGCTCGCCAGCACGGTGTTTTTCACCAGCACGCAGCGATCGCAGAAATCGGGGATAGCGTTGAGGTCGTGGGTGGAAACCAGCATGGTGCGGCCTTCGTCGCGCAGCTCTTTCAGCAGGGCGATAATCGCGGCTTCAGTTTTGACATCCACGCCGGTAAACGGCTCATCCAGCAGGATAATTTGGCCACTTTGCGCCAGCGCGCGCGCCAGAAACACGCGTTTCTTCTGTCCGCCCGACAGCTCGCCAATCTGACGATGGCGATAGGCGCTCATTCCTACGCGTTCCAGCGCCTGATCTACGCTGTGTTTATCGGCGGCACGCGGAATACGCAGCATGCCCATATAGCCGTAACGGCCCATCATCACCACATCTTCCACTAATACCGGGAAGCTCCAGTCCACTTCCTCCGCTTGTGGAACATAGGAAACGATGTTGTGTTTCAGCGCCTTATTGGCCGGCAAACCAGCCAGCGTTACCGCACCCGATGAGAGCGGCACAAATCCCATGATCGCTTTAAACAGCGTGGATTTGCCGGAACCGTTAACACCAATCAGCGCGGTGATGCTGCCCGCTGGCACGCTAAAAGAGGCTTTGCGCAGCGCCGTATGGCCGTTGCGGTAGGTAACGCCGACATTCTCGACGAGTAAACCTGCGGCTGGGTTCATTTCTGGCTTCCTTCTGTGATGCCTTTCACCACGGTTTCGGTGGTGACGCGCAAGAGATCCAGATAGGTCGGCACCGGGCCATCGCTGTTGCTCAGCGAATCGACGTACAACACGCCGCCGTAATGAATGCCGGCTTCACGCGCCACTTGCTGCGCGGGTTTGGCAGAGATGGTGCTTTCACTAAAGATGGCAGGAATTTGATGATCGCGCACCGCATCGATCACTTTACGCACCTGCTGCGGCGTGCCTTGCTGATCGGCGTTTATCGGCCATAAATAGAGCTCTTTCAAACCGAAATCGCGCGCCAGATAAGAGAACGCACCTTCACTGGTCACCAACCAGCGTTTATCGGCGGGCAGCTTGTCGATAGCGGCACGCATCGGCGCGATGGTCTGCTGAATCTGCGCTTTGTAACGCTCGGCGTTGGCCTGATAAATGGCGGCATTGGCGGGATCGTATTTCTGCAACGCGTTACGAATGTTATCGACGTAGATCAGCGCGTTATCCGGTGACATCCACGCATGCGGATTCGGTTTGCCGTTGTACGGGCCTTCAGTAATGCCCATCGGCTCAATGCCTTGCGTTACGGTAACCTGCGGCACATCCTTGAGACGCTGATAAAAACGGCTGAACCACAATTCCAGGTTAAAGCCATTTACCAAAATCAGATTGGCACCCTGCGCGCGACGAATATCGCCTGGCGTGGGTTGGTATTCGTGGATTTCTGCGCCGGTTTTGGTAATCGACGTCACGTCCGCTGCATCGCCCGCGACGTTTTTCGCCATATCGGCAATCACCGTAAAAGTGGTCACCACTTTGAGTTTTTCAGCCGCTGACGCAGTAAACGCGCTGAGTGACAGCAGGATCGCAATCGCAGGCAAAAAGCGTTGAGTGAACATGATCATCTCCAGAGGAATATAGCCAGTGCTATAATATATAGCTGATGCTATCTATATGAGTCATTTTTGTTCACAACGCCAGTATCTAGACGAAAATTTACGAAAGGGGAACGGTATATAAAGGCGGGATTTTGTAGGGTGCGCATCTCTGCGCACCGGGGAAGTCAGCGCATCAATCAGCTGGCGTCAAAAATCACATACAACTTGCGCATGGTGTTCTCAATTACCCAGGTGCCTTCGGTATTGGCTTCAAAGAACAACGAATCGCCGGGTTTGAAGTGCAGCGTCTCTTCGCCATCCGGCGTGAAAGAGCCGTTGCCGTTGAGGAAGTGCATGATTTCGGCCTGTTTCACCGAGCGGCGATAGGAACCGACGCCGCATTCAAATATTCCCGTATCGATATCTTCTTTACCGGGAATCACCTTCTGAATGCCGGATAACCCAATGCTGCCGGTGCCAGGCAAACCTTCTACGCTGCCCCAATCTTCCATCGATGCAATGGTGGCGGGTTGCGTTATTTTTTGGACTTTCATTCTTTTCCTCTGAATTAAGTGGTGTGCGGTTGAGATTCCAGGTCGCCATGAATGGCGACACTACGACAGCAGGCGCAGGTGGTGGAAACCACGTTGCCCAGCACGCGGCGCAGGAAATCCTGGGTGCGGGGCTCCTGCGGTGTAAGCAGAATTTGGTCGGCAGGGCCTTGTTCGACAATCTGCCCGCTGTGCAGGAAACAGACGCGATCGGCGACTTCACGCGCGAACTGCATTTCATGCGTCACCACAATCATCGTCATGCCTTCACGCGCCAGATTGCGCATCACCTGCAGCACTTCGCCCACCAGTTCCGGATCGAGTGCCGAGGTTGGCTCATCAAACAATATCGCTTTCGGTTGCAGCGCCAGCGTGCGGGCAATCGCCACGCGCTGCTGTTGACCGCCGGAAAGCTGCGTTGGCCACGCGTTGATCTTCTCCGCCAGCCCAACCATCGCCAGCAGATCTTTAGCGCGCTTCTCCGCCACATGGCGCGGTTCGCCATTGACGTGAATAGGACCTTCCATCACGTTCTCTAACACGCTGCGATGCGGAAACAGGTTGAAGCGCTGAAACACCATGCCAATCTGCCGACGCAGATCGTTGATGCTTTTGTGTTTGTTGTTGACGCGCTGGCCCAGCACGTTGATGTCGCCGCCTTCATAAGTTTCCAGGCCATTGATGCAGCGCAAAATGGTCGATTTCCCGGAACCCGACGGGCCGATCAAACACACCACTTCGCCTTCGCTGACGTTGAAACTCACGCCTTTCAGCACTTCGACATGACCAAATTTTTTGTGCACATCACGAATCTCAATCATCTCAGGCTCCTTTAATCTGGCGTTTTTCCAGCTGCTTGGTCAGCGCCAGCAACGGCAGGCACAGCACCAGATAAAGCAGCGCCACCAGCGTATACACCGTGGTGTTATCGAAGGTGGACGCGGCAATCAGCTGGCCCTGACGCGTCATCTCGGTGACGGCGATGGTGGAAGCCAGCGCGGAATCTTTCAGCATCATCACCAGCGTATTGCTGTAAGGCGGCAGGGCGACATGAAACGCCTGCGGCAGCACCACGCGGCGCATCGCTTTCGGGAAACTCATGCCCATTGAGCGCGCGGCTTCGAGTTGGCCGCGATCCACCGATTCAATGCCGGCGCGGAAAATCTCAGCGATATAGGTCGAAAAGCAGAAGGCGATACCGATCACGCTGGCCTGAAATGACGATAGCGTGATGCCAATATCGGGGAAGACGAAATAGATATAAAACAGCACCACAATCATCGGCAGGCCGCGCGTAATATTAATTACAGTCGCAATCGGCCAGGAAATTATTTTCCACGGACACATCTTCGCCGCAGCAAAAATCAGTCCCAATGGCGTGCTGATTATCAGGGACAAAATGGTGATGTAAATCGTCATTTCGGCCCCTTTCAACAGGAAGGGCAGATAAACGTGAATACTACTCCAATCCATGATAATCCCCTGCAGATAAATTTCATTATAATGAATATCCCCGATGGCGAATCACTGTCAATCTTTACCCGCCGAACAGAGATAGCTTTTACTTATTGTCGTCATACGAATAGGCTATAGGTTAAATAATGCTTGTTATCAAAGGGGTTAATCCGTAATTGTGAATTCACGCAGTGTGATTAAATAAAACATTGACAGATGCCTGACTAATTTCATTATAGTGAAAATGACGTTCGCCCTTTTCATTTGATTCAGGAGTGAGTTATGTCTGCTAATCGTTCCCGGTTATTATTTGCGTGTCTGGCGGCTGCATTTAGCCTCAATGCTCAAGCGGCGGCGCTGACCGCCGGTTCACCGCCTTCCAGTGCGCCAACCACTTTTCTCGATACCCAAAGCGGCAAAATCGAAGGCTTTATGCCGGATGTGGCAGCCGAAGTGGCGAAGCGCCAGCACCTCGATATTAATTACACCGCCATCCCATTCTCCACGCTGATTCAATCGGTGATTGCCGGCAAAATCGACATGATTGTGGCCGGTATGACGCCCACCGAAGAACGTGCGAAACGCATTACGTTTTCTCAGCCGGTGACCGCGTTTGGCGCGGGTTTGGTGGTGCGTGACGACAACAAAAAGACCTATAACTCGTGGCAGGATGTGAAAGGTGACATCGTCGGCACCATGGCGGGCACCGATTACACCCAAAGCCTGATGGCGAGCGGCATCGCCAAAGAGGTGAAGGTGTATGACAGTCCTGCGGATATGACGCGCGATTTATCGCTCGGACGTATTGCGGCGGGCATGAATGATTATCCGATCCTGAAAGCGCAGGAAAAAGCCGGCGGCCTGAAAGGCATGCACGTTATCGACGGTTATAAACCCGAACATGTTTCGCCGATGGCGTTTGGCGTGAAAAAGGGCAACGATCAATTAATGGCGCAGATTAATAGCGCGCTGACTGCGATGAAAGAAGACGGCACTTTGCAAACCATTAAAACCAAATGGGGCATGCCATAACGTCGCTGCGGCATATTTTGCTGTCTCGCACCGGTAATTTCAGCGATAAACACAGTATCAGGGAAATAAACGCGGCGACTGCGCTGTGCGAAATTGGATAAAGTTATCCGCTGGAAGGGTAAAAACCGATGAAGAAAGTGAGTATCAGTGACGAAGCAACGGATGCGCAAGACGCGGATATTGGATCGCGCCTGAAACGGATTCGTAAGGCGCGCAATATGACCATCACTGATTTGGCGCAGCTGGCGAATGTGTCCGCTGGTGCCATCAGCCAGATCGAGCGCAACCTGACCAATCCCACCGTGCGCGTGTTAGAGCAGCTGAGATTGGTGTTGAAAGTGCCGCTTTCAGCCTTCCTGGAAGAGAATCAAACCAACCTGCGCGGCGCGGAACATTATGTGCGTCGCGCCATTGAGCGGCCGCATTTTAATGTCGGCAAGCGCGGGATCTCCAAGGAGATGCTGTCGCCGTCAGGCGATCACGATTTGCAGTTTATGTTTATCAATGTGCCGCCGGGCGTGCGTTCCGATGAGATGTTGATGGGCAAGGGCGAGAAGGCCGGTTTGGTAATGGAAGGTGAGCTTACGCTGGAGATCGATGGCGACAGCGCCATCTTAACTGCGGGCGACAGCTTCCAGTTCCAGAGCCATTTACCGCACAACATTTTTAACCATAGCGCGAGTGAAGCCAGAGTGTTGTGGATCATGCACATTCCCTCTGAACATCATTTGTGATTTCGTCACCGAAGTGGCGTGCAGGACTTGAGACGATGCGCATAAAAATCAATGCAGTAGCAGACAGTGAACGCTTTCCCGAATCCGTTGATGTGATTGTCATTGGCGGCGGCATTATTGGCACGTCGGTGAGTTACGAACTGGCAAAACAGGGCGTTTCCGTGGCGCTGTTTGAAAAGGGCGTGATCGGCGGCGAGCAATCCGGTCGTAACTGGGGCTGGGTGCGCCAGCAAAACCGCGACCTGTATGAGCTGCCGATGGCGATGCGCAGTTTGCAGCGCTGGGACGAGCTGAGCAGCGAAATCGGCCTCGATCTCGGCTTCTCGCGTCAGGGCATTACTTACGGCACGCAGAGCGAAAGTGACCTGGCGCGCTGGGAAGCGTGGGGCAAACAGGCGCAGCAAATTGGTTTCGTTAGCCATCTGATGACCGCGCAAGAGACGCGTGAACGCATCGGCAACAATTCGCCGTGGATTGGTGGCGTGTGGTCGCCCAGCGATGGTCGCGCGGAGCCGTCACTGGCGGCACCGGCGATTGCTACCGGTGCGAAAAACCTCGGCGCATCGATCCAGCAAAACTGCGCGGTACGCGGACTGGATGTTTCCGGCGGACGCGTGACCGGCGTCTGGACCGAGCGCGGCCTGGTGAAAGCCAACCGCGTGATCTGCTGCGGCGGCGCGTGGAGCTCGCGCTTCTGCAAGCAATACGGCATCGAACTGCCGAGCGCCAATATTCTGGGTACCGCGTTCAAAACCACGGCGGCACCTGAAGTGATCAAAGGTTGTCTCAGCACCGGCGGGTTGTGTATTCGTCGTCGTCAGGATGGCAGCTACACCGTGGCGCTCTCCGGACGCGGGCAGATTGACCTCGCACCGCAAAACATCCGTTACGCCACTAAGTTTTACCCGATGTATCGCAGCAAGATCGCTAAGAAGCTGAAGATGCGCATTAATGGCTCGTTCTTCAACGGCCCGGAAGCCGCTGGTTCGTGGTCTAATCAAGGCGTGTCGCCGTTTGAGAAGATCCGTACTCTCGATCCGGCACCGGATAACGGCATTGTGCAGGAAGCGATGCAGGCGCTGGTGCAGCTTTATCCGGAGTTGAACGGCATTAAAGTGGATCACGCGTGGGGCGGCTGGATTGATACCACGCCAGATTTGGTGCCGGTGATTGATGAAATGAGTAGCATGCCGGGCTTGTTTATTGCCTCCGGCTTTAGCGGCCACGGTTTTGGTATCGGACCTGGCGCAGGCTTGCTGTGCGCGCAGATGGTGAATAACAAACCGTTGTTCACCGATATGAAACCGTACAGTCTGGCGCGTTTCGCCAAAGGTCAGGCGATCCGTGAACCGCAGATGATGTGATTACAACCCTACGATCGCACCGATATTTTTCCAGGTCACCATTAATGGCGACCCTACAAAACCCAGCGACCGTAGGGTCGTCATTCATGACGACCTTTCAGATGACCGCACGATACTTTCCATGTCGCCATTAATGGCGACCCTACAAAACCCATCGACCGTAGGGTCGTCATTCATGACGACCTTTCCGATAACCGCACAATACTTTTTCCAGGTCGCCATAAATGGCGACCCTACAAATCACACATCCAAACGATGAATAACGTTCACAAACTCATGTACGCCGCTGTTAATTTCCCGCAGGCTGCGTGACAGCACGCTGATTTTATCCTGCTCGGTCACCACAAACTGCTTCACTTCATTGAGCTGCTGCTCCATCTGCGCAATCAAACTGGCGTTGTGTTCCACCACCTGCGTGATCTGTTTGGTGGCACTGGAGGTGGATGCCGCCAAACGTCGTACTTCGCCCGCCACCACGCTGAATCCGCGTCCCGCTTCACCCGCGCGTGCTGACTCAATCGCCGCATTCAGCGCCAGAATATTGGTTTGTGAGGCAATCAGGTTGATGGTCTCGACCACCTCGCTAATGCTTTTCGCCGAGGCGTTGAGTTCGGCACCAATTGCCGTCGCCGCATTCACCTGCACCGCCACCAATCCAGAGTTGCGGATGGTTTCATCCAGCACCTCATTAGCGTTGTCGGTGATTTGTGAAGTCTCTTCAGAGGTCGTCAGTGCGATGTCGGCTACGCGCTTGGCCGCTTCCACGCGTGCGGTGATATCCGAGGCGATTTTGATCACCTTGTAGACTTTGCCATCTGCGTCATAAACCGGGTTGTAGCTGGCCTCAAGCCAGATACGTTCGCCGCTGGCAGTTTTACGTTCGAAGCGGCCAACAAAGTGTTCACCTTTGGCCATCTTGCGCCAGAAGTCCGGATTTTCGCGGTAGAAGTTATCGAAGCAGAAAATGCGATGATGTTGCCCAACAACCGAATCCAACTCATATCCCATGTGCTTGAGGAAGTTATTGTTGGCCGTGAGGATTTGACCATCCGGCGTAAATTCGATTACCGCCATCGAAAGGTCCAGCGCGGTAATCACCGCTTCTTTGTGCTCCAGCTCCTGATGACGTTCTGTAATATCCGAAGCCACCTTGATCACTTTGTAAACATGGCCTTTGTCATCGCTCACCGGGAAATAGGTGGCGCTGAGATAGAAGCGCTGGCCTTGCTTATTGAAGCGCTCAAAGATGCCAGTTACCGATTCGCCGGACGCTAGCGTTTGCCAGAAGGCGAGGTAGCGCGAGGATTGGCTGTGTTGCGGGCTGCAGAAGATGCGGTGATGTTTCCCCTGAATCTCATTCAGCTGGTAGCCGGTGGTGGCAAGGAAGAGGTGATTGGCAGTGAGAATCTCGCCGTTGGGCGTAAATTCAATCCATGCCACATGCTGTTTGATCGCATTGATATCTTTAACCACATCGCCACTTTTATAAAACGGCAAGGTAAGACTCGACTTTTTCACACCAAACATGGGAAGCCTCAGGCGATTATTGTGCTGTTGAACGTAAGGCGTGCAGCACCAATCTGCTCACGTTCAGGACGTGTCGCTTAGGCTGCCCGCAGATCCCCTTCGCCGTACACTTCAAAGTGTCTCTGTGCGCCGCAGCGCCGCATGGGGGTATTTAATTAACCGACCTGATGTTTTCAAAAGTACCGATCAGAGCGTAGTCGAACTCTGCATCGTTAGTTATCGGCGGCCTTATTTAAAGGTTTAATTTAAATGCATGTAAAAGAGCTGTTCATAAACTTTGGTTAATTTGCCGCTGCATACTGGCATAACGCCTCCTTCCTGACTAAACAGTTAAACGTCCTTGATATTTTCCTTACGCATTCCTGATGCGATGTTGCGGGTTCGCTTGATGCGCGGACCTAACCTTTTGCCGGTCAGACGACGTAACTCTGGCCCATCACGGAGTTGATGATGAACAACCACAAATCTGCGCTTTCTGCTGTCGCCATCGCCACACTTAGCGCGTTGCTGACGCCTGCTCCCGCGCTGGCATGGGATAGCCTGACCGTGTTTGGCGATAGCCTGAGTGATAGCGGCAACATAGGCCGCTTTACCTTCGACGGTGCACAACATCCTTTATATGACGAGATTCTTGCCGCGCATTTAGGCGAGGACTTGCAGCGTTCTACGTTGGGCGGCAGCAATTATGCGCAGGGCGGCGCGGTGTCGGTGCCGAAGCTCGATCCGGATTTAAACACTCAGGATCAACTGGCGGGTTATCTCGCCTCAACCGGCGGCCGCGCTGACAGCAACGGTTTGTACATTCATTGGGTCGGCGCCAATGACATCGCCGTAGCCGTCACCAATCCCTTAACCGCCAGTGAAACCATCAGCAACAGCGCCAATCAATCGGTCGCACAGATCAAAACTTTGCTGGATGCCGGTGCGGGCGCGGTGATTGTGCCCACGGTCCCGCAACTCGGTTCAACGCCTTACATGATCCAAACGGTGTTGCGCGTGTTGGGCACCGCAGCCACGCCAGCGATGGTGGCGGCGTTTCAGTCGCTGGATAGCGTCACCACGCCAGATAAAGCCGCGCGGCAACAGGCGGTGCAGGATGCGTTTACTCAGGCGGCAGGCGAAGTCTCTTCTGTTCCGGCGGTGCGCGACGCGCTGGCGCAGCAGCTTTACACTGCATGGCAGGAACTCAGCGAGCAAGTTACTGCGCTCTCCGACGGCTATAACCAGCAGGAAGAAGCGGGGCTGGCGACATTGAATGGCAATATCGTGCGCGTTGATATCGCTGGGCTGTTTGATGAAGTGATCGCCAATCCTACGCAATATGGCTTAACCAACACCATCGGCATCGCGTGTCCGATTGGGACGTCAGCGGATGAGTGTCAATCCAGCACGCCGGGCTTCTCCAGCGCACAGGATTACCTGTTCGCCGATCGCCTGCATCCAAGCCCAGCGGTGCACGCGATGATCGCCGATTACATTCAGTCGATTCTGGATGCGCCGGCGCAAGTGGCGGCGCTGTCACAATCACCTTTGATGATGGCGCGTGACACACAAAACACGCTCGATGGGCATTTGCAGCAACAGCGTCAGCAGCCTGCCAGCGCCGGACATTTCACGGTGTTTGGCGGTTACGCCGGGCAACACGTCGATTATCAGGGCGACAGCTGGAGCAACGGCAGTGCCAACACGGCCAACTTAACGCTCGGTATCGGCTATCAGCTCACCGACAACTGGCAAACCGGCGTGCTGTTCTCCAACACCAATCAGCGGCAGGAGCCGTCCTCAAACTACGATTACAAACTGCGCGGCAATCTGGTGGCGCTGTATAGCCAGCTGACGGTGCTTGATCAGGGCTGGATCAACGCCGATCTGCATTATGCCGATCTCGATTTCGACAGCATTGAGCGTGATATCCACATCGGCCCAGCCAAACGAACCGAGCAGGGTAGCACCAGCGGTAAACTGCTCGGCATGCGCGTGCAAACCGGCTGGACGCTGCCGCTAACGGAAAATCTCAGCACCGGACCGGTCGCCAGTTATGCGCTGGATTACGGCCGCGTCGGCGGCTATAGCGAGAACAGCGACAGCAGCACCGCGATGCGCTACTCCGATCAAACCACCCATTCACAGATTGGATCAGTCGGCTGGCGCATCGACAGCAAACAGTGGGTGGTGAATCCGTGGGCGCAGGTGAGTTACAACCATCAGTTTGGCGATACCGATTCCACGGTGCGCGCCGGGCTAAAATCGACCCAAACGTCGTTTGAACGCAGCATTGAGGCGCGTGATAAGAACTGGCTCGATCTGTCGGTAGGTGCCAACGTACCGCTGGCTGAAACGGTGAATGCTTTTGCCGGTGTTTCAACGGTTGGCGGCAATAGCGATTACCATCAGGTGACGTGGAACGTCGGTGTGAACGCCACGTTTTAAGCGTTCAGGCCAGTAACTGCTCGTTGCTGGCCTGTTAATGAATAATATCCACCAATGATTAATTTACATAGCGTTCAACCCTCTATTTCCGCATTTCTCCTCACATTCCGTGCCATGCAAATAAAGAAAGTACCTGCGATTAATCTGTAAATTTCCACGTTACCGCTACGCTTTTTTCCATTAATCATATTGTTGTCTGGCCATGCAAAAAGCGATTAAGTGAAATGCCCCAGTTAGCGTGGTACGCACCAACACATTAATTTTCAATTACTTATACTCGATGGTGCAGTTACTTTCTCTTAATAATTAAGGGGTACACCATGGCGAATGCGTCCAACAGTTCGAATACCACACCACAAAATGCCGTTGCGGCGGCTGCACCTGTTATTCAGATCAGCGATGTTGCACAACTCAAAGCTACTGAACCGACGACCGGCGGTGAACTCGCTACGGTGCTGGAATATAAGCGCGGCACCAAAGCCGGCGGTGGCGTGTTTGTTTATGACGCAACTGATACTTCATCGCCAGATGATGGTGGGTTAATTATTGTGACGGCGGGAAATAAACGCTGGAAAAGGGTGATACTGGATTATAACTCAGTCACGGTGCTGGACTTCGGGGCTGTTCCTGACGGGAAAACCGATTGTATTGAAGCCGTTAAACGTATGTACACCTGGTCTCAGCGCGTGCTGCCATCGGCGGGCATACGCTTTACAGCGGGTGTTTTTAGCATGTCGACGTTCGACATATCAGACAAAGAGATCAACCGCTTTAAAGTCGCAGGTGCGGCGGTCAACTTTGGCTATTTCCCAACTACCACGTTGGTATTTAACTGGGAAACCAAACCGCGTGGTTTGCACTTCTTTAAAGTACAAGCGCGCTATGCGGAAATCTCAGGGATTGTTGTTAAAGGGATGAGTTCTGATAGCGGTGGTGATGGTGGTACAGCATTTAACACCGTCGGCTTTTACGCCAACACCATTATCGGTGGTCAGTTCTTGCGTGTGAGCAGTATGGAGTTCCGTTATCTCGGCGGACGCGCGCTCGACCTCATCGATACGCTGGATTGTAAAATCGACCAGTTTTATTCCCGTGGCTGCCAAGACAGTATTGTCTACGCACGCTGGTCCGATCGCGAGCAAGGCGCATGGGATCACTCTACGGCAATTGAACTTTCGAACTTCAACTTGCAAGGCAACACCAAAAAGCCGGTGCTAGATTTGCCGCGCTGTACGCAATCCTTTATCCGTAACGGCTGGATTGAACACGCTGAATTTGCCGGTGATCTCACCAATGGCCAATGGGTGATTGAAGGACTGGCGATTGAATCCACTACCAATCCGCTAAAGCTGGGTTATTGTCGCGCTACCATTATTCAAAAAAGTATTCATAACCAAAGCGCCGGTTTCGATTATAGCACTGCAGGTATTGAACCCTGGACGTTAATTGGCGAGGGCGATCGTGGTGTGCTGGAGTTCTCTGATTGGGGGATTATTGCGCAGGGTTCAATAAGTTATGATTATATTTCTTCGCAGCACCATATGGATAACCGTACTGCGAACAATAAATGGTTTTACGTTGGTGAATTTAACTTCTCCGATGCGACTTCGCAGATTCACGTCCGTGTGGTGGGCAGCGCGCAATATAACTCCCAAAGTGAAACGCAAGTTGATTACAGTAACCGCACCCCTGAAGGCGCGACCAATATTTATCTGCAGGCGCGTGATGGTGCGAACACAATTGGCAGCTGGTACGGCGAAGGCTCCAGCCCAGTGGTGAAAGTACATATTTCCGGCAATGGTGCCCGAACTAAGTTATACGTAAAAATCGCTGCTTACACCGGTTTCTCCACTGCGCTGGTAACTACCAATGGTAAAGACCGTTATCAGGCAGGATTGTGTTTTATCTTCCGTAAAAGTTTCACCGCTTGCAGCGCCGAGGAGAGCGCAACGCTGGATGCGGCGCCGGTTGTGGCCTTTGAGCAGCATTGGATTGGTAATAAAGATGTTGGCTTCGGTTATAACAACAATAAAGAGTTGTTGTTGCGCGGTACGGTGATTAAAGGGGAAGTCGAAGAATATGAGCCAGGGAAATATCGCACTCGTCGCTATTTAAAGGTACGCGTCAATGGCGAAGAGTGGAGCATTCCATTAAACGACGCCAATAATCCGTATATCTAATTAGCCGCCAGCAATCACAGTTGCTGGCGTATTTAATGCTCAATTAACACCCGAAATATGCACTTCCGGCAGCGTATCCCGCACTTCCCAGCCACGTAATTTGCCCGGGTTTAATAAATTATGCGGATCGCAGGCGCGTTTCATCGCCACCACATCGGCACGTACCATGCCTTGTTTGCCGTCTTCAATATGAATTACATGCGGATTATTTATCTTCACGCCGTTCGCGCGGTAAATATCCATAATTGCGTTAAGGCGATCTTCGTCCTGATAACGTACCAGCGGCAAACCGCTACAGGTAATGGTGCCATTCATATCACGCAAGAATTCAATGTGCGACATCACTTCATCAGATAATTGCGATTCTAAAGCGACAGCCTGCTGCTGATAGTTATCCGCCGCATAGGCGGTTTGCAGATAGGTCAGTGTCTTGTCGATTTTCAGCGCCTGCAACGTGGTATGGTTCCAGCAATATTCGATCAGCGAATGGCCGCTGTTTTCCCCTTCGGCAAAATGCAGCGCGTTGCGGCCCGCATGTTGGGTGAGAAGTGCAGGTAACAATCCATCGCTTTCGCTGCCAACCACAGAAATTACGCCATGCTTACCCGCCACATCGGCATCGGCCAGATCGCTGAAGTAATCGAGCACTGGCGCAGCGAACACCGCGATTTGTCGTTTCACCATGCCTGGCGATCGCGCAATCGCATCGGCAAAGGCCATTGCCGCCGCGAAATCATTAAAGATATCCAGACGTTCGATCCAGTCGTGACGCGGTGCCAGCGCAAGTTCGATCTCCAGCACAATGCCGTTGCTGCCATACGCGTGATGCAGCAGCAGCGCATCCGGCGCTTGTAGGGTGATAATGCGCGGCGTCTCTTCCATGGTCATCAGCCGCACCGACAACACGTTACCCGGCGCGGCCAGCGGACCGTAATTGATGGAACCCACGCCGCCAAATCCGCCGCCAAACAGGCCGCCAAGCGTCGCCAGTTTCCAGGTGGAGGGCATGCAGCGCAGCTCCCAGCCAAGTGGACGCGTATGTGCTTCCAGATCGCCGAGCCGAATGCCCGCCTGCGCGCGCACCGTGCCGTGGCCGACGGCGGTCACCGAGTTGAGGCGTGTCATATCGACCATCACGCCACCGTGCAGCGGAATCAGCTGACCGTAATTGCCGGTGCCGCCGCCGCGCAGATTGAGCGGCACGCGCTGTTTGGTGCAGGCCGCGACGATCAGCGCCAGCTCGTGCTCGTCACGCGGACGCACCGCTAGCTCGGCAAACTTCTCTTCCAGCTGCGGTTTCAGTACCGGGCTGAACCAGTGGAAATCGCGCGACAGACGTTTGACCTTTGGCGCTTCTTTAATCCAGTCAAGTTCAGGCAACGCCGCGACCAGCGCCGCCAGTGCAGACTGGCGATCGGAATCAGACATATTTATTTCCTGTGTTAAAGAGATCACGTAGGGTCGCCATTCATGGCGACCTTCTCACCAGGTCGCCATGAATGGCGACCCTACGATGTTAGTTGGGGCTCAATTCACTCTCATGCCATGCCGCCAGCACGCGGCGCGTCAGCCACGACATCAGCGCGAACAGCAGAAAACCTGCCAGTGAAATCAGCAGCAGCGCGGCAAACATCAGAGGAATATTGAGCTGATAACCTGCCTGCAAAATCTGGTACGCCAGCCCGGTATCGGTGCCGCCGGTGCCGGCGACAAACTCTGCCACCACCGCGCCAATCAGCGACAAGCCGCTGGAGATGCGCAGCGCGCCGAAGAAGTACGGCAGGGCCGAGGGAATACGCAGGCGCAGCAGAATCTGCATGCGCGACGCGTGATTGAGGCGAAAGTAGCTCAGCAATCCCGGTGATACGCTGCGCAGTCCTTGCGTGGTATTGGAAATTATTGGAAACACCGCCATCAAGGTGGCGCACACCACTAACGACAGCGTGGTGTCTTTCACCCAGATGATGATCAGCGGCGCGATGGCGACAATCGGCGTCACCTGCAGGAACACGATGTAGGGAAAAAGGGCGGTTTCAATAAAGCGATTTTGCACCAGCAGAAACGCTACAATCGAGCCGATTACGATCGCCACGGCGAAGGAAATTACGGTGATTTTCAGGGTGTAGAGCAACGACATAAACAGCGTTGGGAAATTCTGTACCAGGCTTTGCGCCACCACTAATGGCGACGGCACCAGAAACACTGGCACTTTGAAGGTGGTGACCAGAAACTGCCATAACAGCAGCATGGCGACCGCGACGATGGCAGGAAACAGCCACTGCTGAAATTGCCGATGGCTCGCTAACGGTTTCATCATTGACTCTCCTTGCTCGCCGCCAGCAGGCCGCGTTGCAGCTGTTGTGCATAGTGCGTGAAATCCTGGCTGACGCGAAACTCATCATCGCGCGGCAACGCTGTTTCAATGCGAATGTCATCCACCACACGTCCCGGGCGCGCCGCCATCATGATCACGCGCTGCGACAGGAATACCGCTTCCTGAATCGAGTGGGTGACAAACACCACCGTCAGCTTCTGCTCCTGCCACAAATCCAGCAGATCGCTGTCCAGTTTGTTGCGGGTGATTTCATCCAGCGCGCCAAACGGCTCATCCATCAGCAGCACTTTCGGGCGCGTGACCAGGCCGCGCGCGATTGACACGCGCATCTGCATACCGCCAGAAAGTTCGCGCGGCAACACGTGACCAAACTGGCCGAGGCCGACCAGTTCGAGGATCTCGCGCACGCGGGTGTCCGCTTCGGCACGCGGCACGCCGGCCAAATCGAGCGGCAGACGCACGTTTTTGTGCACGTTGCTCCACGGCATCAGCGTCGCTTCCTGAAACACAAACGACAGCGGCAGATCGCGTTGGTTTTCGCGACGATCGCGGCGAAACAGCATTAACTTGCCATCGGTGGGCTCAATCAGCCCGGCGATCATTTTCAGCAAGGTACTTTTGCCGCAGCCGGACGGGCCGAGCAGCGAGACAAATTCGCCCTGACGAATGGTGAGATCGACCGGCAGCAGCGCACGCGTGCCGTTGGGATAGATTTTCTCCGCTGACAGCACCTCAATCGCCGGTGGTGCCGCAGAACGCGGCACCGCTTGCGCATCGGGATGCAGCAGCGTCAGATGGCTGGCTGTATTCATGGCAGAACCTTGACGTCTTGAATGAATTTAAGCGTGTAGCTGCCGTCAAACGGCACTTTCGTGGGATCGATCAGTTTGGTATCGACCAGCAGCTGCCAGGTTTGCTTGAGGCGCGCTTCGGTCATGATGCCGATGCCGCCGGTTTGCGCATCGCCGCCGGTCAGCATTTGGTATTTCTTCATCTGCGCGATGCCGAAAGCAATCTGTTCATCGCTCATCTGCGGGTTTTCTTTCTTAATCAGCACGTTGCCAGCGGCGGGATCCTGCAGATAGTTTTTCCAGCCCTGCATCGATGCCTTCACAAACGCTGCCACCGCTGCCGGGCGTTTCTCGATGGTCGATTTCATGCAGACGATGCTGTTGCCGTACGGCGGATAGCCCCAATCGCTGATCGGATAGACATTGGCCTGTGCATTGGCTTTCTGCACCGCAAAAGGTTCGGAGGTGATATAGCCTTGCTGCACCAGATTTTTATCGGCGAGGAACGGCTGAATGCTGAAGGTGTAAGGCCGCACGCGCGCGTTTTTCAGGTTTAGCGCGCTCTGCGCCCACGGCCAATATGAGGTGTAGGCTTCCGCCGCAAGCAGGAAGGTTTTGCCCTGCAAATCGGCCTGATTTTTCACATCAGGATGCGTGAGAAAGGCAATCGCCGAGTGCTGGAAGGTGGTGGCAACCGGCATTGCTTCAACGCCTTGCTGCCAGATTTCCAGCGCCTGCATGTTATCGCTGATGATGCAGTCGGCTTGGCCGGCCGCCATCAGCTGCATGGTATGCACCTGCGGACCGCCCATCTTGATGGTGACGTCGAGGCCAGCATCACGATAGAGATTCTGCGCCTGCGCCTGGTAGAAGCCGCCGTGTTCGGCCTGCGCATACCAGTTGGTCATAAAGGTGAATTTCTCAGCCGCCATGCTCGGGGCCGAGAGTGCCAGCGTAAGCGCGGCAACAGTGCTCAATGTTTTTTTCATCGTTATTCCCTAGCGAGGTGTTAAAAAGGCGGCTGCGTCGTTGTGATCTAATACTTTGCCTTGCCACTGGCCGGTGCCCCACGCCGGTTCGGCGCGAGTTACCCACGTCATCTGATGCACTTCGGTGATCACCTGCGCCCAGCTTTCCGCCAGCGAGTCGAGGATCGCCGCGCCTTGCTCGGGCGTGGACGGCAAAGGATCGCCAATCACACCGCTTGGGCCGAAATCGTAGGATGCCCACGCGGCCATCGGTTTGTTGGTCGAAAGCGTCGGGCAGGGGAATTCCGGCGGATAGTTGGCGACGGCTTTGTCCATTTGCACGGTATCGGGTGCCAGCGCCAGCATTAGCGCAGTTTCCGCATGTCCTGCGTGCATCGCCATCTGCCGCTCTTTGTCATCCATAAAGCTTTCAGCGCAGTTCGGCACTTTGAAAGTGTCTTGCATGATGATGATCATGTCGCCGTGACGCAGACGCAGCTCGCGCGCCGCCATCTGCAACGGCTGCGGCTGGCCGCCGTGGCCGTTAACCATCAGGAATTTGCGGAAACCGGCGCGATAAAGTGATTCACCAATCTCCAGAATGGTGTGCAGCAGGGTTTCGCCGGTCAGCGTCAGCGTGCCGGGAAAATGCAGATGCTCATCCGATTTGCCGTAGGTGATCGGCGGGATGGCGTAAGCGGGGATCGCCGCCGGTAAGCGGGCCAGCGCATGGCCGACCACGCCGGAAGCGATCACGCTGTCCACCGCGCACGGCAGATGCGGGCCGTGCTGCTCAATTGCGCCGGTCGGCAACACGATCACGGTGTTAGCTTTATTCTCCAGCGTGGCGATGTCAGTCCAGCTCAGGTACGGCAAAAAGCGGTTTGCCGGAATATAACCATGCAACATTTCAACTCCTCGTGTTATTGCGGCAACCACGCCGTGGCTTCAACTTCAATCAAGACGTCCGGACTCGGCAGCATTTCGCTGACCTGCACCACGGTCGAAACCGGCGGCGCATCGGGGAAAAATTGCTTACGCACCCGGCTGTAATGGGGGAAATGGTCGAGGTTGCGGAAGTACTGCACCAGTTTGAAGACATCGCTCATCTGGCCGCCGGCGCTTTCGATGGTGGTGCGGATGCTCTCCAGCACGTACCAGCTCTGCGCCAGAATCGGCCCCTCTTTAATGTCGGTGGAGAACTCGCCGGTGCGGCCAAGCAGTTGTTGTGCAGCGGCGGGAATGTCGTCGTAGCCGCGCACAATGGTGGCGGTTTGCGGGTTCACCGGAATAATGCCGGAAAGGAAAATGAAGTCGCCCGCGCGTCGCCACGCGGCATATTTCGCCAGCGGTTGTCCCGCTCCTGCATCAAGCGCCATCTGTTGTTTCTCCATAACGCACACCCATTTTCAGCCGATAGCGCTGACGTTGCCGCAACGGCCAGCTCGCCACATCGGCATGCGGAAAGATCACTAAATCATTCGCCAGCAGCGCGCGGCGTTGGCAGATCAGCGCTGAAGCCTGATCAAATGCCGCGCCCAGTTGCAGGCTCAGCAAAGCGCTAAACAGCGTATCGAGCGGGTCGTAGCTGCCAAACGGGCAGAACGCGTCCTGCACGTTATCAGCGCCGAGCAGCAGCGGAATGCCAAGCGCCTGCGCCTCTTTCACCAGCGTTAAACCGCGCAAACGCGGCGTGCGGCCAGGCACCGCGTCCTGCAGCAGCAGGTTGGTGAGCGGTAGCGCAATCAACGTCACATTGTGTTGCGCCAGCACGGCCAGAATCTGTTCTGCATCATCCTGCTGCGACAGCGCGCAGCTGTGGCTGCAGGTAATCGCGCCGCTAAACGGATGCTGCTGCAAATAGTGCGCCAGCCAGCGTAATCCCTGCGCCTCGACGTTAAGTTCTTCATCAATATGCAGATCGATATCCAGCTGCCACAGTTCGGCGGCCTGCATCAGATGCTGAAACGCCTGCGCATCCCAGTTGCTGCTGTGAATAAAACCGCCTAACAGCGCGCCGGGACCGCTGGTCGCGACCTGCGCGGCGATATGCTGCGCATCGCTGGCATCGGCGAAAAAGGTCAGTGGCGCGAGGGCGACACGTTCAATGCTGCACAGCGGATGGTGCAGATCGCCAATCACTTGCCACGCTAATGGTGCATCGACGGAGAACCAGTCGATGTGGGTACGCAGCAAACCAACACCGGCTTCCACCGCCCAGCGCAGCGCCTGGCTGGCGCGCTGCTGCAGATCCTCGGCGTTCCAGTGCGCGCGGTCCTGATGCATGGCGGCAATCGCTGCCAGCAAACCAGGCTGCTGCGCCGGGCTGCGCTGGATGGTGAAGGTTTTATCCAGATGCGCGTGCGGCTCGATAAACGCGGGCAGCACCAGCGCACCATTCAGCGGCAGATAATCAGCGGGTGCGGCTGCGCTGTCGGGTTCGAATTGCAGGCCAGCGGCGTGGAAATGTAAGGTCGCCAGCTTCGGTTGATTGTTGGTTTCAGGCCAGTTTTCTGGCAGCAGCCAGCGGGGTAAACGTGCGCCGGTCGCTCCCGGATAGCCGCTCATAGATCCAGCACCAGTAAAGGTGAGCGCGCACGCGAGCAGCACAGCACGATGCAATCATTGGCGGCACGTTCTTGCTTACTCAGTACCTCATCGCGGTGGTCCGGTTCGCCTGCCAATACGCCGGTGATACAGGAACCACACATGCCTTGCTCGCAGGAAAGCGGCAACTCGATACCTGCATTCTCAAGCACTTCAGCGATAGTTTGTTGCTCACCCACGGCAAAGCGTGCACCAGAGGAGGCGATCTCCACCTCGAACGCACCGCATGCCATCACTGACTTTGTGGGTTGGAAGCGTTCGCTGTGCAACTGTGCTTCCGCCCAGCCGAATTGAAACGCGAGCTGCTGCAGATGATCCATAAAGCCCGCCGGACCACAGAACACCAATGCTGCGTTATCTGGCTTAGTGAGATCGTCGGGAACGCTCTGGCGCAGGCTGTCGCCTTCGCTGCTGTAATGAATGACGACACGAGCGCCGAGATTGCTCAGGCGTGCGCTGAAAGCCAACTCGTCGGCGCGTTTCAGGTAAAGGTGCAGGGTAAAATCGGCCTGACGAGCCGCCAGCGTTTCGGCCATCACCAACAGCGGCGTCAAACCGATACCAGCAGCAAACAGCAGCGTGCGTGGCGCCTGCGGCAGCGGGAAGTGGTTGCGTGGGGCGGAAATCTCTAAATCATCGCCGACATTTAACTGCTGATGCAGCCAGCGCGATCCGCCGGTTGAACACTCATCCAGACGCACGCAGATTTCATAGTGATCGGCTGCCGTAGAGCAGAGTGAATACTGGCGTTTACCGCCGTCGGGAATAAGCACATCAATATGCGCGCCGGGCGTGAAAGCCGGTAACGGTTGCCCGCTGCGACTCGCCAGCGTCAATAATACATTGCCTGCACCGTTGAACTGCTTTGCGATGACGGTGACGGCGAAAGGAGTGGATTTCATCATCAATCTGCCTGAGCAGGGATGTCGTCGGCCACGAGGCCGCGCAAACCCTTGTTTTTATCATGGCAGCGATTATTATTTTGCCGTTGTGTAAGCGTCCATCTGTTTAATTCGCATGATGCGTTGCAAAAAAGAGAGCACCCCTTATGTTCGCCTTCTCCCGATTTCTGCTCTATTTCACTGAAGTGGCCCGCCAGGGTTCGCTGCGCAAGGCTTCAGAGGTGCTGCATGTCTCGGCATCGTCGATCGATCGGCAGATTCTACGCGTCGAGGAACAGCTGGATATGCCGCTGTTCGAGCGCCATCCATCAGGATTACGTATGACGGCAGCGGGTGAAATCCTGCTAAATGCGGCGAAAAACTGGCAGCGGGATTTTGGTCGCGTTTGTACGCAGCTGGATGATTTACGCGGATTGCGCCACGGCCATGTGCATATCGCCACCATCGATGCGATTAATCGCGGTTTCTTTTCATCGATCTTGCAGCGCATTCGCAGCGACTATCCCGGCATCTCTTTCACGCTGACCACCATGAGCAACATCCATATCGCCAATGCGTTAACTTCGGGTGATGCGGATTTCGGCATCATGCTCAATCCGCAGAGTTCGCGCGAGCTGCTGGTGAAGTCATTTGCCGATTTACGCCTCGGTATTGTGGTAAGCAGCCAGCATCCGCTGGCCCATCTGGAGTCGATCCGTTTCAGCCATTGCGAATCCTGGCCGTTTATCGTGCCCGCCGCGCCGCTGATGCTGGCCGATCCGCTGGAAGCGCTGATCAACAGTTCGGGCATTAAGATCAGCGAAGTGGCGCGCACCAATAACATTCATATGCTGCGTTCGCTGGTGCGCGATGACGTGGGAATTAGCCTGATGTGCTGGCTGGATATTGTCGATGAATATCGGCGCGGCGAACTGAAGTTTATCCCGCTGATCGATACGGTGCTGAAGCCGTTTACCTTGTCACTTTGCGTGGCGCCGCAGCGCCAGCTTTCGATCGCCGCTTCCATGATGCTGCGCGAGCTGGAGTCGTTTTTTGCGCTGATGCAGAGTGAGGAGCTGCTGGCGTAAATGGTCGCCATGAATGGCGTAATGCCGATCAGTTAAGCACAGAGCGACTTTCGTTCGCCATGTGCTGAGGCAGTTGCAGCACCCTGGTGCGGCGACCGAGCAGAGAGCGCCTGGCCGCGCCCTCTGCACTCCCGGGCCCTGCGCCAGCCCAACCCGCCGCTTCGCGGTGCCTTCACTCATTCACGATTCCTGACGGACCGGCGGCGATTCGCTCCTGCTCAGCGCCACCTCTCGCCGCATCCATGCGGCTCGCCCTGGAATCCCTCACTCGTTCAGCGGGTTCGGATGTCGCCTCAACACCCGCGCTGCTGCAGTAGTGCATTTCCCTGGCTCGCCATCGCTACAAATTCCGTAGGGTTGCCATTTATGGCGACCTGGTGCGCATAAATGCGCACCCTACGAAAAAACCAATTCGGGCACTGTTATCACAGGCGGCGGTGTTCAGCGCCATCCGCAGCGCCGAGCGCAGAGTGACGGCCAGGATGAGCCGACAGGACGTCGGCGAAAGCGCGGATTGCTAAGGTCCGCGCCTTCGGACCTTAACCCGGCCGCCTGCTTCACGCATTCTGAAACTGCCAGATGCTTAGCGGGCGGAATCCCTGCGATGTCAGCGCACTGCTTATCTGACATGCACTACGCCATGAATGGCGACCCTACGATAATGTTAATCGCCCCAACGGTCTCGCAAATAATTCACCGCATCCTGAGTTTGTGGCTGATTCAGGTAATTCTCGCGGAACAATATCGTGCCGTTAATTTGCGGTACTGACTCGTTGAGATCGAGCTGCTTTTTCAGCTCCGGCACGCCGCCACTTACCGTCCAATCCGGTTCGCTTTTCGAGGCTTCGCCGATTTTATACAGCGCCACACCGATATAGAGCCGCGTATGTGTCGGCTTCACTACGTCCGCCCACCAGTTGGCTAACACGTCGTAGCGTGCGGCCTGACGTGCAAACGGCCAGTAAAGCTGCGGCGCGATGTAATCCAATAATCCCATTTGCACCCAGCGACGTGTATCAGCATAGGCTTCGTCATAGGCTGCAGCGCCGCGCGTATCGGAACCCGCCGCATCATGCGACAGATTGCGCCATACGCCCGCCGGGCTGACGCCAAATTCCACGTTCGGGTTCAACTGCTTGATGGTGCGCGACACCTGCTCGATCAACAGCAGCGTATTGTTGCGTCGCCAGTCAGCTTTTGAGGCAAAACCCTGACCATATTGGCGGAACGTGGCGTTGTCGTTGAGAGTTGAGCCGGGCGTTTCGGTATAGAAATAGTCATCAAATTGCACGCCGTCGATTGGATAGTGCGACACCACTTCCGCGACGATGCTGGTGATCCAGTCGCGAGCGGCGGGAATGCCGGGATCGAGAACGAAGCGGTCGCTAGCGGTACGAATCCAGTCACGATGCAGCACAAACACGCTGGCCGGTTGCAGCGCAAGCGTATTGTTCAATGCGTTAACCGTGGACGGTTTGACGTTGGTTGAGACGCGATAAGGGTTGAACCACGCATGCACCTTCATGCCGCGTTTGTGCGCCTCATCCAGCATGAATTTCAGCGGATCGTAGCCAGGATCTTCGCCAATCTTGCCGGTGAGCATATCTGACCACGGCAGGATGCTGGAGCGCCACAGCGCAGTGCCATCCGGTTTCACCTGGAAAAACACGGTATTGATGCCGAGGCTTTTCAGTTTATCCAGCTTGTCGGTCAACGCCTGTTGCTGCTGGTGGATGCGGTTGGCCGGGCTGGCATTTACTGAATTGATAGGCGGCCAGTCGAGGCGTGAAACGGTGGTCAGCCACACGCCGCGCACCGGCTCTTTGCTCAGCGCAGGTTTGGTGGGCATCGGCGGTTTGGTCACCGTCGGCAACGGCGTGACCAGCGATTTCGGTGGCGGCGAGGAGCAACTGGCAAGAGAGAGGGCGACAGCAACGGCAATCAGCGCAGCGGATTTTTTGTAGGTGTTAACCCAGGGAAAACGATGTGAACAGGCTATGGTAAACTCCCTTTTTTGCAACTTTCTGTTCGAAGAGCCTCATTCTCTTATCATGCGAACTAAAGTCAATATAATCGCGCGGTTGCTGAACATTTCCAGGTCGCCATAAATGGCGACCCTACGACAGGCGAGCGCCACCAAACACCATTGAGGAACCCAAAACCTATGCAATACGAAGACCTTTATCGCCGTATCGGCCAGATCATCTTTAGCTGTGGCCCCGAAGGTGCGCGGGAATTGATCGTTCAGGCTGAACTGTTTGCGGACGATGATGGCGGGCAGTTTCAGTTCGATTACATCGATGAAAACGGTGAACCGGATTGGTTTGAACCCGATGCGCGCGCGATTGGCGATCTCTCGGAGGCGCTGAAGGATTTTCAGCAGTACTTCGTGGATAACAACATGACCAACGGTATGCCGGTGTGGCGCAAATGCGCGATTAACCTCAACGTGCTGGAAGAAGCGATTAGCATCGACGTGCAGTACGACTGAGTTCCGCGGCATCCTTGCCCGGAATCAATGCGTTACGAGCGTAACGCCACCATCTCCTCGTTTTTACGCGCCACGCGTTTGCGCTGCACAATGCGGCTGGCGGCAACCACACCCAGCGTTAACAGGCCGGTGGCGATAATCTCTGGACGGTGTTGTTGGTTAAACAGCATGGCAATCAACACGCCGACAATGAACACCATCGTCGCCCACGTCAGGCCAGGGAACAACCACATGCGATAGCTGAGGATTTCGCCGCGCGCTTCGCGCTTTTTGCGCAGCACCAGATGGGATGCGGCGATCACCAGATACACCAGCAACGCAATGGCACCGGAACTGGCGAGCAGGAACTCAAATACTGCGCTTGGCGCCAGATAGTTGGCGATCACCGCGAGGAAGGCGGCCGCCGTAGAAAGCAGCACCGCTACCCACGGCGTGCCGCTGCGGGTGGTGCGCGACGCGATGGCTGGCGCATCTTCACGGCGTGACAGCGAATAGATCATGCGTGATGCGGTATACAGCGCAGAGTTGAGGCAGCTACACACCGCAATTAACACCACCACATCAACAATCTGCTTAGCGTACGGCACGTTCATCATCTGCATCGCCGTCTGGTAAGAACCCGCTTTCATCAGCGACGGCGTATTCCACGGCACCAGCGCCACCACAATGAAAATCGACAGCAGATAGAACAGCGCGATGCGCCAGATCACCGAATTGGTCGCCTGAGTGATTTGCTTCTTCGGCTCGCGCGATTCGGCGGCGGCAATGGTGACGATCTCGGTGCCCATAAACGAGAACATGGTGGTGAGGATCGCCGCCAGCACTGCGCCGATGCCGTTCGGCATAAAGCCTTTTGTATCATAGAGATGTGAAATTCCTTGCGTGCTGCTGCCCGGCATCAAACCGAACACCGCCAAACTACCCGCGCAGAGGAATGCCACAATCGCCACCACTTTCAGCAGGGCGAACCAGAATTCAAACTCGCCATAGTTCTTCACGCTGAACAGGTTGCTGATGGTCAGAAATGAAGTGATCGCCAGCGTGTATTCCCACACTTGAACCTGCGAAAACCACGAATGCAGGATGGTGCCAGCGGCGTTGGCTTCCAGCGGGATCACTAACACCCAGAACCACCAGTAAAGCCAGCCGATGGTGAAGCCGGCCCAGCGGCCCAGCGATTTGTCGGCGTAAGTGGAGAAGGAGCCGGAATCGGGTGACGCCACCGCCATTTCAGCCAGCATGCGCATAATCAGCACCACCAACGCGCCCGCAGCGATGTAGGCCAGCAATACCGCCGGACCGGCTTCGGCGATCGCATGACCTGAACCAACAAACAATCCGGCACCAATCACGCCACCAATCGATAACATCCGCACATGACGCGGCTTCAGGCCTTGCGCCAGTACATCGGCATTCTGTGAACTCATCAATATTTCTCCAAAGCGTCTCTCAGGCCGCGCCACGCGCAACCGGGTTACAACAGGTGAGAAGCCCAGCCCGCCGCGCGAGCTGGGTAGCGTGTTACGAATCGGCGTGTTGACTCAGCACGCTGCTGAGAATGTCGAGCGCCTGACTGAACTGCGCATCAGGAATGGTGAGCGGATAGAGGAAGCGGATGACATTGCCCTGCGGGCCGCAGGTGAGCAGAAGCAACCCACGCGCCATCGCCTGTTGCTGGATAGTTTGCGCAGTTTGCGCGCTGGTAAATTCCACCGCGATCATCGAGCCAAGGCCGCGAATATCGGTGATGGAGGAGCACTGGCTGCGCGCGCTGTGCAGGAAGTCGGTTAACTGCGCGCCGAGTTGTGCAGAGCGTTCACACAGCTTCTCGTCGGCGATCACGTCCAGCACCGCATGCGCCGAGGCAATCGCCAGCGGATTACCGGCGTAAGTGCCGCCCAATCCGCCCGGACCTGGCGCATCCATGATCTCGGCGCGGCCGCTGACCGCCGATAACGGCATGCCGCCCGCGAGGCTTTTCGCCATGGTGATGAGATCCGGTTTCACCGCATAGTGATCCATCGCAAACAGCTTGCCGGTGCGCGCAAAGCCGGTTTGTACTTCATCGGCAATCAGCAGAATGCCGTGCTCATCGGCCAGCGCACGCAGACGGTTGAAGAATTCAGGCGGCGCGACGTGGAAGCCGCCTTCACCCTGAATCGGCTCCAGCACGATAGCGGCAACATCCTGTGGCGCGATGTCCTGAGTGAAGATGTCCTGCAAGCTGGCCAGCGCATCATCAACGCTAATGCCGGTCACGCTGTTGGGATAGCGCGCGTGCCACACCGACGCGGGCATCGGGCCGAAGTCGCGTTTGTAAGGTGCCACTTTGCCGGTCATCGCCATGGTCATAAAAGTACGACCGTGGAAAGAGTTGCCGAAGGTGATAATGCCGTGACGACGCGTCGCCGCCCGCGCCACTTTCACCGCGTTTTCGACCGCTTCTGCGCCGGTGGAGAAGAAAGCGGTTTTAGCTTTACCGGCAATTGGCACCACGCGATTGAGGCGTTCAGCCAGCGCCACGTAGCTTTCATACGGCGTGACCTGGAATGCGGTATGGGTAAATTTTTCTAACTGATCGGCAATCGCTTGCACGATGCGCGGATGGCGATGACCGGTGTTCAGCACCGCGATGCCGCCGGCGAAATCGATCCAGCTGTTGCCTTCACCATCGCGCAGCGTGGCGTTCTCCGCGTGCTCTACATACCACTGACAAAGATTGCCGGTGCCGCGTGGCAGGGCATCATCTTTACGTTGCTGCAACTGGCTGTTTTTACCTTCCATAACCTTTCCTTAGAGATAAGCGTCTTTACAAATCACGACAAACACGCTTATTTATGCCTGCGCTGAGCTATCTTGCCAGAGCCACTTTCAGTGAAAAGAGGGGAGCCAATTGCGAAGTTTGTACGCCGATCATGTATTAGAGCGCATGCAGTTTATGCCGGAAGGAACATTGCAGCAGCGTTTGCTGAGCTGTATGCAAGCCGCTATCGCAGAAGGTATTTTTCCGCGTGCCACGCGCTTGCCCGCTACGCGTGATTTGGCGCGCGAGCTGTCGGTGTCGCGCAATACGGTGTTGAACGTGTATGAGAATTTGATGGCGCAAGGCTATGTCACGGCGCGTACCGGCAGCGGCACCTGGATTGCAGAAAACTTACCGGAAGGATCGCTGAACACGCCGCGCAATCAGGCAACTGTCGAACCGTTGACCGCGAAACCGGCGGCGATTTCTAAACGCGGCGCGTCGCTGCTCGGCCATGCCAATGCGTCGCCGTATCAGTGGGGCGCTTTTGTGCCTGGCGCACCGGATGTCACGCAGTTTCCTCACAAACTTTTCAGCCAGATTCAGGCGCGTTTGAACCGTGAACCGGATATCGAACGGCTGATCTACAGTAGCAACGGTGGCTGTCCGCAGCTGCGCGCCGCGCTGGCGGAGTACCTCAGCGTGGCGCGTTCGGTGCGCGCCGATGCCGATCAAATCATCATCACCGAAGGGATTCATCAGGCGGTGGATTTGGTTTCACGCGTGCTGTGCGATCCTGGCGATCAGGTGTGGATCGAAGAGCCCGGTTATTGGGGGACGCGCAATCTGCTGCGCATTAACGGTCTGAAAATCAATGCCATTGCTGTGGATGAGCAGGGATTAATTCCCGATTTGCCGCCGCGCAGTCGCGCACCGAAAATGATTTTCGTGACACCGTCACACCAATATCCGCTGGGCGTTCATCTCAGCCTGGAACGCCGCAAGCAACTGCTCGATCTGGCGCGTAAGCACAAAACCTGGCTGGTGGAAGATGATTACGACAGTGAGTTTCGCTTCTCCGGCCAGCCGTTTCCGTCTCTGCAAGGCTTTGAGCCGGATGCGCCAGTGATCTACATGGGCACTTTTAGCAAGACGCTCTATCCAGCACTGCGCCTCGGTTATTTGGTGGTACCAAAAGCGCTGGCGCAGCCGCTGCGCGTGGCGGCGGCGGAACTGTATCGCGGCGGTCATCTGCTGGTGCAGCGCGCGCTGGCGGAGTTCATTCAGAAAGGGCATTACATGTCGCATATTCGCCGCATGCGTAAGCTCTACAGCCAGCGGCGGCGCTTTATGGTTAGCCTGATTGAGCGTTATTTAGGGGCTGCTTTTTTGCCGGTGGTGAATCACGAGGCGGGATTGCATCTGGTGATGAATTTGCCAACCGGCTGCGACGATGTGGCAGTCGCCGCTCTGGCGCTGCGGCGCGGCGTGAAGGTGCGGCCGTTGTCGCAATATTATATGCATCCGCAGGAGCGGCGCGGTCTGCTGTTGGGTTTTGCCTGTGTCGATGAGCGGCAGTGTCAGGATGCGTTTGGCACGTTGAAAGGGTGTTTGGCGGAGATGGGGATTATTTGAGGCGGAGGTCGCCCTAATGGGGATTATTTGAAAGGAGGTCGCCATAAATGGCGACCCTACAACGGCCGCATCGTCTTCGTAGGGTCGCCATTTATGGCGACCTGGTAAATTATGGCTTACCAATACCATCCAAACGCTGCACAATTTCAGGCGTAAGTTTCACCTCAGCACTCGCCAGGTTCTGCTTCAGGTGCTCCGGTGACGACGTCCCCGGAATCAGCAAAATATTAGGCGAACGCTGCAGCAGCCAGGCCAGCGCCACCTGCAACGGTGTCGCGCTCAGTTCATTTGCCACCTCGCTCAGCTGATCCGATTGCAGCGGTGAAAAACCACCGAGTGGGAAGAACGGCACGTAAGGAATACCTTGCGCTGCCAGTTGGTCCAGCAGCGCCTCATCCTGGCGATTGGCCAGATTGTAGAGGTTCTGCACGCAGGCGATCGGCGTCATTGCCTGGGCATCGGCCACCTGTTTGGCGGTAACGTTGCTCAGACCAATATGACGAATCAGCCCGCGCTCTTTCAGTTTGATCATCGCTTCAACCTGCGGCTCCAGCGAACCTTCCTTCGGTCCATGCACGTCCAACATCGAACGCAGATTCACCACTTCCATCACATCAAGCCCTAGATTGCGCAGATTATCTTCCACTGCTTGCGTCAACGCTTCTGGCGTAAACGCCGGTAACCAGCCGCCTTTCTCGTCACGACGCGCGCCCAGTTTGGTGACGATCACCAGATCGTCGGCTTAAGGGTGTAACGCTTTTTTGATCAGCTGATTAGTGATGTGCGGACCATAGAAATCGCTAGTATCAATGTGATTTACGCCTGCGGCAACTGCATCGCGCAGCACCTGCAAAGCGCGCGCTTCGTCTTTCGGCGGACCAAACACGCCGGGACCTGCTAACTGCATGGCACCGTAACCGAGTCGTGCAACCTGGCGATCGCCAAGGGTGTAAGTCAATGCTGGATGAGACATGGAAAGCTCCTTCGTCAGTGTGTGGTTAGATTGTAATCGCCAATGTGCTGTGCAACTATCCGTACAAATCGGGACACACTGTACGAGGTGGCGAACAATGGCATTGGATATCGCATTGCTGCACGCGGTGGTGGCGGTGGCAAAAGCGGGTGGTTTTCGTGAGGCGGCGCGCATCACCGGCAGCAATCCGTCGCGTTTAAGTGATGCGGTGCGGCGCGCCGAAGAGCAACTTGGCGTGCGGCTGTTTAATCGCACCACGCGCACCGTGGCGTTGACCGAAGCTGGCAGGGCGCTGATGTCGCGCTTGCTTCCGGCGATGAATGAAGTGGATGCCGCGCTGGATGCACTGAATACGTTCCGCGATACGCCGGGCGGCACCTTGCGCTTAAACGTGCCGGTGAGCGCCGCGCGCATCGTGTTACCAGCGATTGTGCCGGGATTTCTGCAGCGCTATCCCGATATCCAACTGGAAGTGGTGGCGGAAAGTAATGTGCAGGATGTGTTCCGCGATAGCTGTGATGCCGGCATTCGTTACGATGATCATCTGGAGCAGGATATGGTGGCGCTGCCGATCGGTCCGCGCACCCAGCGTTTCGCGTTGGCGGCGTCTCCCGCGTATCTGACGCAGTTCGGTACGCCGCAGCATCCGCGCGACCTGGTGCAGCATCGCTGTTTACACGGGCGCTATGCGACGGGCGTGATTGCCGAATGGGAATTCACCTGTGGCGAGGAAACCGTGCGCTTGCAGCCGAAGGGGCCACTGATTTGCAGTATCGGCGCGGCGATGGATCTCACGGTAGAAGCGGCGATCGCTGGCTGCGGCGTGGTTTATCTTTTCGAGGATTGGATCAAAACGCCGCTGAGTGATGGCAGTCTGCAACCGATTCTGCCGGATTGGTGGCAAAGCTTCTCCGGCCTGTGGCTCTATTACAACGATCGCCGGTTGATTCCGGCACCGCTGCAGGCGTTTCTGGATTATGTGCGTGAGTTGAATGCGCACGCTGTCATGTAAAGTCGCCATTTATGGTGACCGGATTCAATTTGATGCTGGCGGGATAACTGCAACGGCTTTCAACAGATTCAACCATGGCTGGCTATCGCTCAACAGCTCACAGCTGAGATTTTCAATCGTCATATGCTGCGCCATCGCCGCGCGGCGCAGCAGGTTGTAGGCATCATCTTCCTCCAGCTGCAATTCGCGCATCACGCGTAGCTGAGCGGAAAACAGAAACTTGCGCGCGCGCAGGCGCTCTTCCTGACGCTTTAATTGGGCTTCCAAATGATTGATACGCGCCGCGCTGTCGAGCGCGAGGGTAAAAGCGGTCATCACGCCATCAAAGCGCACCGGTTTGCGCATATAGCTGTCAATCTTTTGCTCGGTGATCCACTGCAGACGCGACGGTGTTTCCATCGCGGTGAGCACCACCTTGGGCAGCGCGGGCCACGGCAATTTATGCGTCGGATGAAACAGCGCCGGATTGTCGCCATCAAACACCAGCAACTGCTGCTGCGCGAAGGCGCTTTCGTTGGGGAACTCAGCGCAAAATTCACCTTGAATGCCCATGCGCGCAAACTGCTGCGCCAGATGTTGATTATCGCGCTCTGAGCAGCCAATCACGCACACCTTCAGTCCGCGCATCTGCACGTTTTTTCGACTCATGCGTTTGCTCCACCTTTGCCGAGATGGTCGAGGTCGGTCCATGCCAGCCAGGGATCGGGCTTCACCGGCGCATCGGCCTGCCAGAAACTTTCCAGCTTACCCGCATGGCAGCGCGCCAGATGCGGCGTCAGCCAGCAGTGATTGTTGTCGGCATCGATGCGAATCGGTCCAGCGGGCGAATCCATCTCATCCAGTAACACCGCCTGGCGCACGCCGTCGACTTCGGCGTTGCCATGCCGCGCAATCGCACGCGCCAGCAAATGGCCCGCTAACCACGCGCTTTGGCTATCGACGGACGGCGAAACCTGATCGCCAAAACGCTGACGATAGCAGCGTAAAAAATCGCGGTTGGCGGCGCTGTCGATAGACTGGAACCAGCTGGCTGAAACCAGATAACCTTCCAGCGCCGCAGCACCAATTAACTGCACTTCGGGTTCGCACAGCGTCATGCTCAGTTTCAGTGGCTGATTGAGCCACGGCTGATGTTGGCTGGCCTGATACCATGCGCGGTAGAAGCTGTAGGCGCTTTTGCCGACCATGGTATTGAGGATCACTTTTGGTCGTCGCGTGATGATATCGCCGATCAGCTCACTGACATCTTCCTCACCGAGCGGCAGCAGCTTGCTTTCCACCACGCTGCCGCCGGCTGCCGTCACCGCTTCACGCGTGATGCGATCCATCTCCCACGACCATACGTAATTGGAACCAACGTGGTAAATCTCGGCATCGTGCTCCTGCAGCAGCCAGCGCAGCAGGGGAATCACATGCTGGTTGGGCGTGGCACCGAGATAAATTACGCTGTTGCTGCTTTCGAAACCTTCATAGCGTGCCGGATGCCAAAGCAGGGCGTTGGCCGCTTCCACCAGCGGCAAAATGGTTTTTCGCGCTGCCGAGGTGTAGCAGCCGATCAGATGGCGCACGCCGTGGCGATGCAGCAGGTCGTGGCAGTATTCGTGGTATTTGTCCAGCGAACCGCCGGGATCGCGCACCACTGGCGCCAGGGTAAAGTCATAGTTTGGGTTGGCGTTGATCTCCTCAATCGCCAGCAGAATGCCGTTGAGCATTTCACGGCCAATCACCGCGTAGTCGCCGGAAACCGAATAGAGAATGCCAACCGGGATGACGTTCTTGCTGGGTGATGTGGGCATAAATGACTCCGTGGGAGATAGTGCGGGTGGTGAAACGGTCGCCATAAATGGCGACCCTACAGGTTTTCGTAGGGTGCGCATTTATGCGCACCTGGTTTAATTAGAGCGCGCCACTAACGGGACATAAAAATGTGGCTGACGCATCAGCACCAGATCTTTACGTCTTACCACATGATTCGGATAAGTTGTATCTGGCGAGCCGGTGGTGATGGCCAGTTGCACCAATCCGTTGCTGCTCAACACTTTGCTCTCCTGACGCGGGAACGCAAATGTATCCGGGCCAAACACGCCGCTGATACCAAAACTTTCGCCCTCCGCTTCAGGCCAGTTGGCAAACGCCAGCCAGACATTGTTTTCTCCGGCGCGCACACGCGGCAATAGCCAGTGATAAGGATCGGCTCCGCGTGGAATCGGCCAGACATGTGGGATCGCGGTGCCTTGATGCGCCAGCGGCGCAGGCTTATCCAGCGCTGACGGGCAGGCGATGATATCGCAACCCTCCAGCGCCAGAATGCGCGCCGCTTCCGGCACCAGCAGATCTTCTCCCAGCAGCAAACCGACGCGCCCGCACGGCAGATCGCATGTCACCCATTTATCCCCGGCGCTGGCCCATTGCTGGTCAGCTTCGCTGAGGTGAATCTGGCGATAATGCGCGTTCATTCCGGCGCTGCTCGCCAGCAAACAACTGTTATAGCAATGCGAGCCGTCGCGCTCGGCAAAACCGACTAACAGAGCAATATCCAGCTCCATCGCCAGCCTGATCACCGCCTGAATCGGCGCATCATCCAGCGTCAGCGCGTTCATTTTACCGGCGTAACCGGTCAACGCACGTTCTGGCAGCACCAGCAATTCCACGCCACGCGCCTTAGCCTGCTCGGCCCAATCGCGAATTTGCTGCAGATTAGCATTCACATCGTTCTCTGGACGGAACTGCGCCACGGCGATGTTTGAATCTTTAGCGGGCGGCAGTGGATCGGCGCCGTACAAGCCAAAGAGCTCCTGCGGATTCCACATAAAGGTGTTGGTCATCAGGCGCTGATACAGTTCAGGTCGGCGTTTTTTCAGCGCAGGATTTTCCAGCGGCAACGTTAGTTCGGCGCTCAGTACCTGATCGCCGCTATCACAGCTTGCCAGCAGTTGGCCCTGGCTATCGGTGATACAACTGCCGCCGCTGAACTGCACGCCGCGTTCCCATCCCCAACGATTACTTTCGATTAACGCGCAGCCATTTTCCCAGCCGCGCGTCAGCCAGTAAGGTGCGGGCGTGCGTTCAGCCAGCCAGTTGCTGATGTGGCAGATAATCTGCGCGCCGCCAACCGCAGCCAATCGCGCGGTTTCAATAAAGTGGATATCCATACAAATCAGCAAGGCGATATTGCCAATCTCGGTTTTGAATACCTGATGGCCGGCATCGCCATTGGCCGCCCATTTAGGCTCCGAGATATAAGGATGGGTTTTGCGATGTACGCCAATCAGCCCTTGCGGGCCGACTAACAGTGCGCTGTTGTAGTAGATATCGGTGACCGCGTCACGTTCCGGCATGCCAAACACCAAATAACAGTTGAACTCGCGCGCCAGCGCGGCAAAGGCCTGGCTGGTTGGGCCATCGGCGGTTTCCACAAAGGGCGCGACTTCGGCGCGATCCTGCCAGCAATAGCCGGTGGTGGCCATCTCCGGCATCACAATCAGGCGCGCGCCGTCGCGTGCGGCTTCGGTGGCAAGTGTCAGCAGGCGGGCGACGTTCTCTTCTTTGCGAAACAGCGTCGGTTCAAACTGGATGGTTGCGACTTGGATACTCATTATTCAGCCTCCTTGCTCAGCTGCGGGTTAAAAGCGGGTTTCGGGCCTTGATAGGCGTCTGACGGTTTCCAGCTGGTCTGCATATCTTGCGGGAAGGTCTTGAAGTAGTAGCGGCCTCGCGTCGCGGCGCTAATGGCAACGTGCAGGACCGGGCCAACCAGCATGGCGATAAACGAGGCGTAGACCATCGGATACAAACCCAACACGCCCGCCGCACCGATGGCGACCGCCACGCACAGCGCAATCACGCCAGAAGGGTTCCACATCCGCAGATACTCTTTGCGGAACTCGACGAAATCCGACGGCGCGAGATGCAGCACTTTGCGGCACACGAAGTAGTCGGCAAGGATAATGAAGACCCAGGTATTGGTGAGAATGCCGGTGATCGACAGGAAAGTGCCGGTGTACTGCAGAATATTGCAGACGTAGAACACCACGCCGAGCAGCCACACCAGCAACATCCACCATTGGCGGCCAGGACGATAGTTGAACGCCATATCCATGGTGTTAGACAGCGCAATCGAGCCGGAATAGAGGTTGAGGACGTTGATGCGAATTTGCGTGATCACCGCGAACAATACGCCGGTGAGGCCGATGATCAATGGGAAGACAAAACCAGGATCGAGCGCCAGTGACCAGACGTCGGCGCCCTCAATATGCGGCATCAGCGTGTAGGCCATAAAGGCACCGAACAGCATCACCACCACAATCGGCAACAGCATGCCGAGCATAATGGTAGCGGTGCCTTTGTGACTGATATTGGGGCGCGCGAAGCGGCCATAATCGGTCGCCATCAAGCCCTGAAATACAATCTGCCCGTTCGCCATGTTCATCACCAGCCACAGCGCGTTGCTATCCACTTCACCTTTTGGCTGCCAGCCGCTAAAGCCGACTGACGGATAATGATGCGTCAGCTGATAAATACAAAAACCAAACAGCAGAATGAAGATCGGCACGCCCCAGGTTTGCAGGAACTGCATCGACGACATGCCTTTCCAGACAAACCAGATTGCCGCCAATCCCATCAGGGCAAATATCGCGATGCCCGCCACCGAGTTGACCGGCACGCCCGCATAGTTAGCGATGGCGTGCGACACAATGGTGCCTTCGAAAAGGAAGTAGAAGATAAAGTTGATGGCGTAGATCAGCGAGGTGAACGCGGAACCCATGTAGCCAAAGCCCAGCCCGCGCGTCATCAGGTTAAGCGACAAGCCTTCTTTACTCGCCATCTTCATGATGCAGGAGCCAATCAGCGTGGCGAAAACCACCATATAGCCAATAGGCAACAGCAGCAGCGGCCAGCCGACCTGATAACTCATATCCGCGCCCAGGCTGAACCAGAACATCGCCGTCGAGTTGCCCAGCAGCACCAGAATGATGGCGGGGATCGGCCAGCGATAATGGGTGGGCACACGACCCACGGCGTAATCTTCTACCGCTTCCGCTTCGGTAATGTCCTGCGGTCCCTGAAACCACGTTTTCAACTTGCTCATAGTTTTACTCCAAATAAAAAAGCCCCGCCGACAGCATTGCCGGTGGGGCTTCTTCGCCTGAATTCGATGTATTGGAGTGACATGCAGCCACAAACCGCTTACCAGACTACGGCGCCTGTTCCTGCTGTGCAGGATGCGGTAATCAGTTGCAAGCAAGCTGCGTGCCAGGTTACAAACCGCGGCAAAAGCAGGCTTTTTGCCGTCTACAAGGATGGCGTTGCATTAGCGCGGTGCAGCGTGCACCGCCATGAGGCTTTCAAGAGGAATAAAACGAGAATTGGTTTCTACCGTGATTCTTCGACCAATACAGCTGCTGATCGGCTGCGGTAATCAGGCTATCGAGTGACATCCCTGGCTGCCAGCGAGCTGCGCCCTGACTGAGCGTTACCCATTCAGCGGTATCAGAACTCTCATGAGGAATAGCGCGCTTTTCCAGCGTGGTTTTAATTCGTTCGCACACTTGTGATGCGATCTCTGGCGTGGCATTGAGCAGCAAGACGGCAAACTCTTCACCGCCGAAACGCACGGCAAGATCGCTTTCATTTCTTACCGAATCGCTGATGCAGCGGGCCACTTTTACCAGACATTCATCACCTTTGAGATGGCCATACACATCGTTATAGCGTTTGAAATGGTCAACATCGATCATGATGAGATAAACCTGCGATTCTGCGGCAATTTGCGCAGTCCGCGCGTGAAAGTATTCGCGCAAATAGCGTTTATTTGCTAAGCCGGTAAGCGGATCGTGATCGGCAAGGCGGGTCAGTTTTTGAATTAACCGTGCGTTTTGCTGTTCACTGGCTTCGGCTTTACGAACCCATTCCATCATCACGTTTCGACAGGAAAGCACCACACCAAGGGCTAGCGTATAAGCAACCAGGTGGAAGAGAACATGTAGAGGATTTAACACGGCAATGTTGATAAACAGTGTCAATATTATCGGCAGTACAAAGGCTGCAATCACGTTAAGTGAAAGATGAAAGGCAATGACAGCTGGAAACAGCACCAATAAGGAGATCACCATCACCCACTCGATGTCATGTGTGGCGCGATATAATTGATGCAAAATTAACGCCCAAATCACGCCATAAATAACTGCACACAACATCAATACGGCACGAGTCAGATAAAGTTGCTGTTTAATCAATTGACTGGTGAGTAGCAGATTCCAGCAAGAAAACAGCATTAGCAACAAACTTAAAATAAAAATAGGTGGCAGAGATGGCACCAAATCATCATAGAAAAAATAGCGCAAACACAAGTAAAGTGAATAAGCGATATTGAGCCAAAGAAACCAAATACAGCCTGTCCGGGTGAGAATGACATCTTTGTTCACTTTTCCTGCATCCATAATCAGCATGTGAAAACCTCAAAAGAGAAGATGTTTCAGATAATTACGACGCGCTTAGCATGGTTAAAGAAAAACGCAAATCCAGTTGTCGGATAGAGTTTTCTTTTCAATCGGGATTTTATCAAACGTCTGGTAAGGATAATCCTAAAGACAAAGATTTTTCAGTTCCAACGTAATTTTATTATTTCATATAAAGTTTCATTTTGGATAGGTTTTGTGTGTGGAAAATAATAGTTATTTCACTACTAATCATAAGGATAGATGGTTTCATTTGATCTGGTAGCAGGAAAAGCTAAAGTTTGAAGCCAATCAAAAAATTAATAAATTGCACGTTCGTCCATATCTTTAAGCTTGTGAAGTTTAAGGCGTTAACTACTGTTTAAAGCGAAATGTTTATTCAACTCATGCCATTTCACCATGCTGGCCATAAAGTTCGCTGTATTTTTTTTGCTTCCGACACATTTTGTCGGTTTATAGACACAGGGCGAATGAAATCTGACCAACCTCTGGAGGGGATGATATGTGCCAAAAATGGGCCATCGCTTGTGGTGCGCTATTACTTATTTGCAACGCAACGAATGCAGCTTCACCCTATGACGATCTTGCCTTTGCGTTGAAACAACAGCAGATTATTCAAAGCTTGCGCGCACATTGTCATATCGATAACCACATACCCGACGAAAAGATTCGCAACCTATTTCTCAGCGAAAAAAATAACCACTCACCGATTTTATTGGCGGCAAAAGCCTTTGATAAAAAGGATAAACCCGGTTATTCGCATGCGATTGCTAGCGTGCGTTGTCCAGAAATCAAATAGGGCGCTGAAAGGATATGAAACGAATCCATTCCCTGGCGTTGCTGTTGTGCTTAACCGCGTCTACGCAAGCAAGTGGTTTGTATTTGTATGAAATAGCCACTGATGATGTAGGTTTAGCCGGCGCGGGCCAGGCGGCGCGGGCGCAAGATGCCTCCACCCTGTTCACCAATCCGGCGGGAATGACGCTGCTACCCGGCAAAACCATGAGCCTTGGCGGCCAGATGCTCTATGGCAGAGCAAAATATGGCTTGAATGATGATGCGCTGCTGAACGGTAACAGCCCCGGCAATGTGATTGGCTGGTTTCCTGGAGCTAGCGCTTTCTACAGCCAGCCGATTACCGATCAATTAAGTGCAGGCATTGGTCTTTATGGCAATTATGGATTAGGCCTGCACTTTGGCGATTGGGCAGGCGATAATCTTATTAAATACAGCACGTTAGTCGCGATGACGCTGATGCCATCCGTCGCGTGGAAATACAATGATGCGCTTTCAATGGGTTTCGGACTGGGCATTAATTATGGCTTTCTGAAATTGAAACGTCAGACGGCGACCGGAGAAAACGAGCAATCCGACCACGATTGGGCGTTGAACAGTAAATTCGGCATCATCTATCAATTTACCCCCGAGACGCGCGCGGGCTTGACATACACCAGCGAAACCAAATATCACTTTGATATCAATGGTAGCGTGCAGTTAGACCAACTCACTAATAGTCCTTCTTACACTTTACCCATCGCAGCCACCGTTAATACACCCCAACAGGTGATGTTCAGCCTTTACCACGATCTGAACCGTCAATGGGCGTTAATGGGCGACCTCGGCTGGCAAGACTGGAGTGCCTACAGCAATAGTCAGATTGTGGTGGGTGAAAATCGCGTGGGCGACAATGAACGTCTGCGCGACACCTGGCATGTGGCGCTGGGCACGCAGTTCCGTCCCACCGACGACTGGACATTCAATACCGGTGTGGCATTTGACAGCAGCTTTTATCGCAATCAGAACGATACCTCGCTGACCATGCCTTCCGGTAATACCTGGCGTTGGGGCGTAGGCGCGCGTTATCAACTTGATGCTGAAAGCAGCATCGGTGCGGCGTTTGAGTATGCCTACATCGAAAGCTCGCGCGTTGCCTCACCTTTATTGCAAGGCGAGTACCAGCATCCTTCACTCTATTTTTTCGCCCTGAACTATAACCGCAACTTCTAACCCGTAACCGAGGAGGTGATCCGATCATGAGCATGTAAGCATCATTTACTGGCGGACAACATTCGTCTTGCCGTTCAAGGGCCTACCATTTAGTGGAGTGCAAAATGTCTCGAATGCCTTTTTGCAAAACGATGTTAGCCTCAATGCTCTCTGTCGCCTGCTGCTCATTCAGTGCACAAGCCGCGCCGGACAGCAATCAACCCTCTACCGCGCCCGAGCAAAACAAGGGCAAGCCCAATATTGTGGTCATCTTCGGCGATGATATCGGTTACTGGAATCTCAGTACGTACAATCAGGGCATGTTGGGTTATCAAACGCCGAATATCGACAGCATCGCTGCCGAAGGCGCGAAGTTCACCTCCTATTACGCGGAGCAGAGTTCTACTGCCGGTCGTTCCTCCTTCATAACCGGGCAGATGCCGTTCCGTACCGGGATGAGTAAGGTGGGCATGCCGGGCGCACCGCAGGGATTGCAGAAAGAAGATCCCACTATTGCCAATATCCTCAAGCAACTCGGTTATGCCACCGGCCAGTTTGGTAAAAACCATCTGGGCGACCGCAATGAGTTTCTGCCTACCGCACATGGCTTTGACGAATTCATGGGCAACCTTTATCACCTGAATGCCGAAGAGGAACCGGAGAACCCGGATTACCCACAAGATCCGGAGTACAAGAAACAGTTCGGCCCGCGCGGCGTAATCAAATCCACTGCTGACGGGAAAATTGAGGATACCGGTCCACTCAACATCAAACGCATGGAAACCGTGGATGAAGAGACGTTGGCAGCTAACAACGACTTCATGGAGCGGCAGGTCAAAGCCAACAAGCCATTCTTCACCTGGTACAACACCACGCGCATGCACAACAAAACCCATATTAAACCGGCCGATAAAGGCGTGACCGGATTGGGGGACTACGCCGATGGCATGGTGGAACATGACAAAATTATCGGGGAAGTGCTGAAGAAAATTAAAGATCTCGGCATCGAAGACAACACCATTGTGGTTTACACCACCGATAACGGGCCAATGACGGCGACCTGGCCGGATGCCGGTATCACGCCGTTCCGCGGTGAGAAAAACACCGGCTGGGAAGGTGGTTTCCGCGTACCGGCGATGATTAAATGGCCGGGACATATCAAACCTGGCACCTTAGTCAACGACATTGTCGGCAGTAATGACTGGTTCCCAACGCTGGTGGCAGCAGCGGGCGTACCGGATATCAAACAGCAGTTGCTGAAAGGCTATAAAACCAGCGCCATGAACTACAAAGTGCATCTTGATGGTTATAACCAGCTCGATTACATCACCGGTAAAACGCAGGAGGATCCGCGTAAAGAGTTCTTCTACTGGAGTGATGACGGCGATCTGCTGGCGATGCGTTACGGGCGCTGGAAAGCTCACTTCATGATCCAGGAACATACCGGGATGGATGTGTGGAAATATCCGTTCGTCAAACTACGTGTGCCTCTGATTTTCGACCTGAAAATCGATCCACTGGAAAAAGGCACCGATGGCATGGATTACAACCACTGGTTCTATGATCGCCTGTTCCTGCTCGGCGGTGCGCAGAAATATGCCGCTGAAATGCTGCAAAGCTTTAAAGAGTTTCCGCCACGGCAGAAACCGGGCTCATTCACCGTTTCTGATGTGTCGAAACTCATTGAGGAAGGCAGTCCGGCTACCAATTGATGCTCTGACCACAATGCCGGGTGAAATACTTCACCCGGTACTCAGGAGGCGTTCATGAAATACAGCACAACGTTGCCGGTTAAACCTCTTCCTACGGCGGAAAAATTCAGTGGCAAAGGGCCGGCTTACACGCGCCGTTTTCACGTGATGGCGAAACCCACCGGATCGCGTTGCAATATCGACTGCAACTACTGTTTTTACCTGCATAAAGAACAGCTGCTGGAGCAGGATCGTCACAGCGGCATGAGCGATGAGGTGCTCGAAACCTTCATTAAGCAATACATCGACAGCCAGGATGGCGAACAGGTGGTGTTCTCATGGCAAGGAGGCGAGCCCACGCTAATGGGGTTGGCGTATTTCGAAAAAATCGTCGTGCTGCAGAAGAAATACCAGAAGCCAGGTCAGCGGATTGAAAACGATCTGCAGACCAACGGCATTCTGCTGAATGACAACTGGGCGCGCTTTCTGCGTCAGCACAACTTTTTAGTCGGCATTTCAATCGATGGCCCGGCGGAACTGCACGATCGCTACCGCGTGACGCGCAGCGGTAAGCCCACTTTTGAGAAAGTGATGGCGGGCGTTGCGGCGCTGAAACGCCATAGCGTGCCATTCAATGCCTTAGTCACCGTTAACCGCACCAACGCCCGCTTCCCGCTTGAGGTTTACCGTTTTCTGACGCGCGAATTGGGTGCCACTTATATCCAGTTCAATCCCTGCGTTGAGCCGGTGGATTTCAAACAAACCGCACCGCAGTTCTGGCAAGACGACACCATTCCGGTTACCGGTTCTCGCCGCGCGCGTCCCGGCGACCTCGATTCGATTGTTACCGATTGGTCTGTCGATCCGGATGACTGGGGCCGCTTCCTGATTGCGGTGTTTGAAGAGTGGGTAAACAACGATTTGGGTCGCGTGCAGGTCAACCTGTTTGAAACCGCCGTGGCGCAAACCATGGGCATGCCAGCGCAGATTTGCATCACCTCAGAGTTTTGCGGCAAAGGTCTGGCGATTGAGAAAAACGGCGACATCTTCTCCTGCGATCACTACGTCTATCCCGAATACAAGTTAGGCAATGTGCAAAGCACCAAACTGGCGCACATGGCCTTTTCCGAACGACAAAAAGCCTTTGGTTTAGGCAAGCGCGATACTTTACCAGCGGCCTGCAAACGCTGTCCCTATCTGAAACTCTGCTATGGCGAATGCCCGAAAAACCGCATTGTCAGAAGCGAGGAAGGGGAACTGGGCATGAATTACCTCTGTCCCGGCATCAAGGCATTCTTTGATTATGCGCAGCCGATTCTGGTGGGCATCGCCACGCTGTTGCAACGAAAGACGGTGGAACCTGCATGATGAATAACCGTGACAAGCTGCTGGCGCTGGAAGCCAGCATGAATCAGCAGGTGATTGGACAGCAGGAGCTGGTACGGATGTTAATTGTTGCCTTGCTGTGTGACGGTCACGTGCTGCTGGAAGGCTTGCCGGGTCTGGCGAAAACGCGTGCGGTGCGGGAACTGGCGCGTCACATCGAAGGCGAATTCTGCCGCATTCAGTTCACACCAGATCTGCTGCCTTCCGACATTACCGGCAGCGAAATCTATCAGCAAAATGCCACACGCGAAGAAGACCAATTCCGTTTTCGCCCTGGCCCGGTATTCGGCAACATTATCCTCGCCGATGAGATCAACCGCGCGTCGGCGCGCGTGCAGTCGGCGCTTTTGGAAGCGATGGAAGAGCGCCACGTCACCGTCGCAGGGAAAACCTGGCCGCTGCCGGGCATTTTCATGGTGCTGGCGACACAAAACCCGGTCGATCAGGAAGGCACATGGCCGTTACCCGAAGCGCAATTGGACCGTTTTCTGATGAAGGTGATTGTCGATTACCCATCGAAAGAGAATGAGCAGTTGGTGATGCAGCTGGTCCGCGCAGAACAGCAGGCGAAATATCAGCAGGAAAACCGCGCTCCAGAAACAACGTCATTGAGCATTAGCCAGCAGAATATTGCCGAGTGCTGGCGTGAAATCGCCAGCATTTACGTGGCTCCGACAGTTGAGCAATACATTGTTAATCTGGTGGAGATGACGCGCCATCCCGATCAGGTTAGCGAAGCCTTTGCCAGTTATATCAGTCTTGGCATCAGCCCGCGTGGCACGCTGGCGCTGGATCGCTGTGGTCGCGCCTGTGCGTGGCTGGATGGTCGGGATGCCGTGTTGCCAGAAGATATTCAACGTATCGCCCCGGCGGTGCTGCGTCACCGTTTGTTGCTGAGTTATCAGGCGAATGCCGATAACTGTACGCCCGATCAGGCGATCTCAATGCTGCTTAGCGCAGTGGTGGCGTGATGTCGCCGCCGCTGACGCTGGAAATGGCTGACCTGATGGCGCTGGCCGGGGATGCGCAACGGCTCGATAATCCGCCTGGACAAATTCCGCCCGGTGCGCTCACCGGCGAGCGCGTATCGCGCCAGCAAGGGCGCGGCCTGAATTTTGACAGCCTGCGCCGTTATCAGCCCGGTGATGACGTGCGATTGATTGACTGGAAAGCCACGGCGCGTCTGCGATCGCCGTGGATTCGCCTCTACAACGAAGAGCGCGAGCGTCCCGTGTTTATCCTCGTCGATCAACGCCTGGATATGTATTTCGGCACGCGTTGCCAGATGAAATCGGTGGCGGCAGGCTACACCGCCGCACTGCTCGCCTGGCGCAGCTGGCACGACGGCGACCGTCTGGGCTGCGCGGTGCTCGGCGATGATGAACTGGCGCTGCATCCGTGCCGCGCGCCGAAACGCAACCTGATGCCAATCCTCAACGATATTCAGCGCCTGAACGCCTTGCTGCCTGATCACTATGCGCAGGATCGACCATCAAAAATCAGCTTAGCGGATGCGTTGCAACGTATCGTCACCTTGCTGCCGTCCGGCAGTTGGCTGGGGATCATCAGTGACTTTCACGATCTGGATGCGCACTGCGATGCGGTGCTGGCGCATCTGCGCCGCCGCTGCGACATCACCGCCTTTGTAACGCTGGATGATCTTCATCGCCGCCTGCCTGCGCAGGGGAAACTTAGCGCCTATTACCAGCAGGTCAGCAGCGTGATACCGCTGTCGGCAACGCTCAGCGATCGCATTAATCAACGCGTTACCGAGCGCCTATCACTGCAGCAGCGTCGTTTGCAACGTGTTGGCGTGACGGTAAAAACCATCGTCAGCGGTTTGCCCGTTCTGCCGCAGCTCCAGCAGGAGGACGCACATGCTGGCAAAAGGTTTTAGCATCCCAGAACTGGCGCATCCCGCACTGCCAGCCGATGTCTCCTGGTTTCCGTTGCCGCCGGGCTGGATAGTACTGGGCGTGCTGCTGTCGCTGGCCGTTGTCATCTATCTATTGCACGTGCTGGCGCGCTATCGCCGCAATCGCTGGCGTCGCGAGGCGCGCCAACAGCTGGGTCAGCAGCAAGTTGATGAGTGGATGAGATGGGTGAAACAGGTGCTTTTGGTGCAGCACTCGCGTGCGGAAGTCAGCCAGTGGCGAACGCCGCAACAGCTTTTGGCGCAAACCACGCTGGATGACGAGTTGCGCCTCCTGATGTGCCAGCGCTATTGCCAGCCGGACAACCAGCTGGAGGTGGAGACTTATCAGCGCGTCGCCCGGCAAATGCGCCGCTGGCTGGAGAATCTGCCTGATGTCTGAATGGTTCTCTCGCCTTGATTTCGCCTGGCCGTGGGCAGGCGTGCTGCTGTTTGTGCCGTTGCTCATGCGTTTTTTAATCACCCCGCAGCCGCAGGAGAGTGAACAGGTTCGGGTGCCTTTTTTACCTCAGCTTGCGGAAGCGCTGCAGCTGAATCTGGCAGCGCCGAAGGCGGGTTGGGGGCCACAATTGCTGTTCTGGACGCTGTGGATCTTGCTGGTTAGCGCCTTGGCGCGGCCAGAATATCTGCTGCCACCGAAAACCCTGATCAAACCGATGCGCAATATCGTGCTGATCCTTGATGTGTCGGGCTCGATGGAAAAGAGCAGCGGCCAGAATGAACAAACCCGATTGCAGGCGGTGCAACAAACAGCGCGCACCTTCATTAGCCAGCGCAAAAACGATCGCATCGGTCTGGTGATTTTCGCCAGCCAGGCGTGGCCTTTTGCGCCGATCAGTGAGGACAAACAGGCGCTGCAGTCGCGCATTGATCAGCTGGCGCCAGGCATGATTGGCCAGCAAACTGCGATTGGCGATGCGCTGGGCGTGGCGGTAAAACTGCTGGATAACAGCCTGGAAACGGATGCGGCCAAAATGGCGATTCTGCTGACGGATGGTAATGACACCGCTTCGAAACTTGACCCGAAAGTCGCGGCACAGCTTGCGGCCGCACATCACGTGATGGTGCATACCATTGCCTTTGGTGATGAGAACAGCAGTGAGGAAGACAAAGTGGATACCGGCTTGTTGACTGACATTGCCGCGATCACCGGCGGCCACGCCTGGCAAGCCGCCACGCACCGCGATGCATTGGCGCAGGTATGGCAGCAAATTGATGCCCAGACGCCGGAGCAGGTGAAAACGCTGGGATTATCCTGGCATCGTCCGCTGTTTGTCTGGCCATTATCTCTGGCGCTTCTGTTGTTGCTGCTGTTTGTGAGCATCAGCACGCTTGCGAGGCGACGCGTATGAGCGATTTCCACTTCCTCTATCCCTGGCGCTTACTGGGTTTACTGCTTTGCCCGCTGCTTTACTTTCTCTCCCAACGTTCCGCCAGCGGCTGGCATCGCATCATGGAAAAGCCCTTTGCGGCGGCGTTAATAAAAGGGCAGCGCCTGCGTGCGCGGAACGTGTTGCCGTGGCTCATCGGCTTTGGCGTGCTGGCGCTGGCTGCGCCGAGTTGGCAACGTGATTTGCCTGCAGCGTTCACGCCCGAAAACAACGTGATGGTGATTTTGCAGCAGGACATCAGCATGCTGGCGCAGGATCTGCCGCCGAATCGGCATCAACGTATGCAGCAAAAAATTGCCGCGCTGATGTCACAGATGCCCGGCAGCCATTTTGGTTTGGTGGTTTATAGCGCCAATGCCTGGCTCACCACGCCGCTGACAAGCGATGCTGACTTTTTCACGCTGTTTTTACAGGCGCAGCAACCGACCCTGGTGCCGCAGGCGCAGGGTTCGGGATTAGCACGCGCGGTTGCACTGGCGCAGAAAAATTTGCCGCAGGCTGCGGATGCACCGCGCGCCATCATCCTCGTCGCCGATCATCTGACATCCCAGGAAGTAAACTGGCTGCAACAACAGGATTTACCGCTGCAAATCTGGGTGCCTGGCACCGCCAACGGCGGCAAGTTACCGGATGAATTTGCCGCGCAAGGCATTGATACCCGACTTAACGTGAAACCGTTTGAGCAGGCACGTGATGCCGGGATGCCGGTGACGCTGGTGTCCGCTGAGGATGATGATCTAGATGTGGTGCGCCACAATATTCAGCAAAGCGTGACGGCACAGCAGAATAGTCGCACGGATCTGCAATGGAAAAACAGCGGTTATTTGTTGGTTATACCGATGTTGATCCTGCTGCTGGTATGGCGGCAACAACTGCTGTGTCTGCTGGTGTTCACCTTGCCGCTGATCCTCTATTCACCGGATAGCTCCGCATCGCTGCTGGATGCCTGGGTCCGCCCGGATGTGCAGGGACAATTGGCGTTTAAGCGCGGGGACTATCACGCGGCCGCCCAGCATTTTCAGGATCCGTTACGACGCGGTATCGCCTTGTACTATGCGGAAGATTATGTTGCGGCGCTGGGCGCTTTCCAGCAAGCCGCTGCAACAGCGGAAAGCTTGTTGTGGATCGGCAACTGTTATGCGCAACAGAAATCCTGGCAGCAGGCGCTGAACAGCTACGATCAGGCGCTCAGCCTGAAACCGGATTGGCTGATGGCGCAGCAAAACCGGGCGAAGATTGCGCGCATCATCATGCAACTGCGACAGAAAGAGCGCGATCGTCAGGCCGACCAGCATGAACAAAAAGATGAAGATCCCGATGCGATCAAGCACGATCTTAAGCGCGAGCAGGGCGTCAATCAGCTGGATTTAAAACCTGTCGCCGGTGCCGCGCCCTCGGCTGAACAGTGGTACAACAACCTCACGCTTTCGCCCGGCGGTTTGCTGGAAAATCTCTATCACTCAGCGCCGGCGGAGGCACCATGAAGAGATTGCTCGTTTGCCTGTTGTCGCTGTTCAGCCTTGTCGCACACGCTGAAATGACCATGACGCGTGAACTGGTGGCCGCGGAAAAGTTGGTGCCGGGACAGCCGGTAACTATCGCCGTCACTTTCTGGACCGATAGCTGGTTTAATCCGCCGCCACAATGGCCAGAGATGGTGATTGAGAACGGCAACCTGCTTAACACCCCGTTGCCGAATCAGTTGCTGACGCGCAATAGCGCGGGCATTAGCTGGAGCGGTATCCGCATGGAGCGGCAGATCCTGACGTGGGATCAAGGCACCTTGCGCTTTCCCGCCGTGGATGTAGTGATGCGCTCTGCTAATCAGCCGCCGAAAACCGTCTCGCTGCCGATGCTGGAGAAAGCCGTTGCCTGGCCCGCTGACGTTCAGCAGCCCGATCGTTTTTTACCCGCCCGCAGCCTGCAACTCACGCAAAAATGGCAACTGTATCGCGCGGCGGACGATGCGCAACTGCATGTGGGTGATGTGATTGAACGCGTGGTGACGTTGCGCGCCACCGAGGTGATTGCCGCACAAATCCCACAGCTGCTGTACGCCATTCCCGGATCCGCTAGCCAGCGATTGCCGCCGCAGAATAGCGACCTGACCAGTGGCAGAGATGAGATCGTCGGCGCACAACGCGTCGAGAGTTTGCGGTATCTGCCTGCTCAGCCTGGCGAGCTCATCATCCCACCGCTGCGTTTGCGCTGGTGGGATACGCGCCAGCAGCAGTGGCAGATCGCCGAGTTATCGGGCGCGCACTACAGCATTGCTGCGGCACGTCCTGCTGGCAGCGAACAAGCGCTCAAGGCGCGAGCGCCGACCAACTGGAAACCGCTACTCATCGCTGCGGCGGCGGTTTTACTCATGCTGATGTTGATGATGTTATTCCGGCGCTCTCTTCTTCATAGCCTGCAACGTCTGTATCAACGCACACGTGAATACTGGCGCACCGTCTCGCTGCCCGATCTCACGCCGACCAAAAGGAAAAGATGATGAAACACGCCATATTTGCTCTGTTAATTGCAATTCATTGCGGGTCGGCTATAGCTGCTGAAGATCCGCTGAGTAGCTGGAATGAGGGTCAATCAAAGCAGGCGATTGAAAGTTGGGTAAAGGGCGCCACGCAAGCGGGTGGCAAGGCTTTCATTCCTGTTGATCAACGGTTTGTGGTGTTTGATAACGACGGCACGCTGTGGCCTGAAGCGCCGCTGACCTTTCAATTACAGTTTGTGCTGGATGAGATCAAGCGCCTCGCACCCGAGAAAACTGAATGGAAACAGGATGCCTTAGTGCAAGCGGTAATCAACGACGACATGAAAACCGTGATGCTGGCCGGGAAGAAAGGGCTGATCAAGCTGATGACGCTGACCCACAGCGGCATGACCACCGACGATTATGCCCAGCGCGTCAGTCATTGGGTTGAAACCCATCGTCATGCACGATTTGGTTGTCGTTACGATCAGTTAGGTTATCAGCCGATGCGCCAGTTGCTGGATTATCTGCGCGCCAACGGCTTCAAAACCTGGATCATCTCCGGCGGCGGTATCGATTTCATGCGCGTGCTGGCGGAGAAGATGTATGGCATTCCGCCGGAGCAGGTGGTGGGTTCATTTTCACTCAGTGAGTTTTCGCTCACGGACAACGGCACGCAACTGCGCAAAACGCTGAACGGGGCTTTTTATGATGACGAAGCGATGAAGCCGGTCGCTATCCATCTGTTTATGGGACGACGTCCGGTTGGCGCTTTCGGTAACAGCGATGGCGATGTGCCGATGCTGCAATACACCTCCGCGAATCCCGCCTATAAAACCTTTGGTTTGCTGGTTCATCACACCGATGGGGCGCGGGAATACGCTTACGATGCACATCCTTCCGCCAGCGGAAAACTGGTTAACGGACTCAAATTAGCCCCCAAAAATGGCTGGGCGGTTGTCGATATGAAGCAGGACTGGAAAACGGTATTTGACCCCGCACAGTGCGCGTCTGAGCAAGGGAAGTAGTGCGTTAACGCCAAATTGAGGAGGGAATATGAAGCGCACCATCATGTGTTTATTCTGTTGCCTGATGCTGTTTACTTTGCATCAAGCCCATGGCGCTGAGCCGCGTCAGGCTCCCTCGGCGCAGGAGCGGGCACGGACGCTGACTCTGCTTAATCAACCTGTCGTGATGCTTCAGGCTAAATTTGGTTTTACCACGCCAGAAGAACGGGTGCAGCGTATTGTTACGCTACTGCGTACCCTCAATGATAATGACCTGAAGCAGTCAGTTGAAACGCATGAAGTGGTGCGTTATCACCAGCCAGCGGTGCTTTTTTCCATCAACGGCAACGCTTTTATGCTGCTATCGCAGGGCGACCTTGATGAAGGGGATGACCTGACGCTGCCGCAGGCGGCAGAGCGGGTCAGGTTGCGTCTTGATGCTCTTCGTCTTTCGCTGGCTGAACAATATTCTTCACACTATTTGCTGCTCTCCACAGCCAAAGCATTACTGGGCGCAGTGTTGTTGGCTGCTGTTATTCTTTTTGCTCTGCGCTCGCACGCGTGGCTGAAGCGCATTTATGCTGCACGATATGCACGGCGTAAAAGCATTATTCCAGGCGCGCTACGCACATTTCTCGGTCCGATTGAAGTGCGTCTCTATGCAGCGGTGATGACATCAACCATTTTGGTGGCGGTTTACCTTTGGCTGAGCTGGGTGCTGCGGTTGTTTCCGTGGACACGTATCTGGGGAATGGAGCTGGGTGGTTACGCGCTGGAACTGCTACAGAGGCTAGGATTAGCAGTTATTTCCGCTTTACCCGGCATCGTCATTGTGGCGCTGATATTTATTATTACCGCGCTTGTCACACGTTTATTAAGACTGGTATTGCGGCGGGTGGAAACCGGCCAGTTACAGTTGCCAGGCCTGCATCCGGACACCGTAGGCGTGACGCGCAAACTGATCAGCGTGGTTATTTGGCTATTCGCGCTATCGGCGGCATATCCGTTTCTGCCGGGCGCTAATTCGCTCGCATTTAAGGGCATCAGTGTTTTCTTTGGTCTGATGCTAACGTTAGGCTCCGCAGGCGTCATGAATCATGCCATGAGCGGACTGGTGCTGACTTATTCACGGGCGCTTAGGAAAGGAGAAGTAATCAGGATTGCTGATCACGAAGGCGTGGTCAGTGAAGTGGGCATGTTGGCCACCAAAATCCTGACGCGAGAAAATTACGAAGTGACCGTGCCTAATGCCGTGGTTGTTAGTGGCAGAATCGTTAACCTGAGTGCCACGCTAAAAGGCGAGGGCGTCAACATGACCACCAGTGTCACCATTGGCTATGACACACCCTGGCGGCAGGTTGAAGCCATGCTGGAACTTGCGGCTAACCGCACTTCAGGTATCAACCATGAGATCCTGCCGATAGTGCGCCAGTTGGCATTGCAGGATTGGTATATTGCCTATGAGTTGCAGGTCAGACTTCTGGCTGGCGAATCTCTGGCGGGTGTTCGAAGTACACTCCACGGGCACATTCAGGATGTGTTCAATGAATTTGGCGTGCAGATTATGTCGCCTAATTTTATTAGCCAGCCTGAACACGCAGTGCTGGTAAAACAGGAGAACTGGTTTACCCCACCGGCGGAAAAGAGCAAAAGCTGAACCGCTAAAAACGCACCTTAACACCCATTGACGCCGACACATTGGCGTCGATCTTTGTGTCGCCACCGTTGTTCCATGAACGACCCACTTCGCTGTACGCCTGCACTTCGTTGCTCACCATCCAGGTCGCGCCGACTGCCGCTTCAGTCAGGCTGTATTGCTGATCGGCACTTAATGAGGTGCTGCCAGCATTGTTGGCGGTGTTGGCATAGGTCACGCTATCCTGGCCATCACTCAGCATTTGCCAAACGTTGATGCGCACATAAGGTTTTACTTTGCCATAATCGGTTTCGTAGTCCGCCACTAAACGCGCACCGATGCGGCCAATCAACGCGCCATCCGCCTCAACATCAACCCGGGTTTTCGCCGCGCCGCTAAGCGTGACGCTGTTAAAGTCACTGTACTGATAGAGCAGCTGCGCCTGCGGCTCAAGCTGCCAGCGGCTATCACCCAACTGCCACGGTTTGCCGATCTCCACCGAGGCGGCGAAGGAGTTGCCGTCAGGGTGAACGCTTTCCCGATTTTGTTCATTTTTCAAATCCACCTTGTGATGACCGTATTGCAACACGTTATCGACATAGAAACCGCTGTCATCGATCCAGGTCGCGTAACCGCCCAAATAGATCGAGAAAGTTGAGTTATAGATATCACCGCCGCCCATGCCAGTGTTACCGGAAACCGAACTGTCATTGTCAAGGAAGGTGGTGTACAGCCCGGCGCGCCACTGGTCATTCTGATATAGATCGCTGCCAAATTGCATACCGTTGAAGTTAGAAGAGCTGCGACTGTGCACGGCATCATTGAGTTGTTGATCAACCGATTTCACCAGATAGCGCGCCCAGAAACGGCCTTGCTGATCTTCTGCAACATCGGCACGCCACGGTTGCTCGTCACCCACGCGTTGATGCAGCGTACCCAGAACGGCTAAGTCGGCTTGTCGAACGATCGACGCCAGCGTGTTAAAGCCAGGCACGTCCGGGCGATAACCGGCGCGCAGGAACCAGTCTTCACCGGCTCCCGCCGCGTTGCCAGCAAACAGTTGATATTGATAGGCACCCGCCATTAACACATCGCCGCCGATGTTGAAGGCATCTTTGGTGGTTTGCGCCGTCGTGGTAGCGCGATTCACCGCTTCCACCACCACAATGCCATCACCTTCCGTCGGTTCGCCAAGCTGGCTGACATCAATGTCAAGCCGCGTGCTGCCTGTTGCCGTGCCGCCGTTGATCACCAGACGATCCGCCACGCCAGGACTGTGCTGTTGCGCCGTGATCTTAACTACGCCGTTGAGGCCGACATAGTCGCCATTCACCGTTAGCGTTGAGCCAACATCGCCGCTGCGTAAATTTACCGTGCCCTGATTCACCAGGCTTGAGACCGTCTGGTTGAAGCCACCGCTGTCTAAGGTCGCTGCCTGGCTGACAATATGGGTGGATGCACTGCTCAGGGTATTGCTTGCCGCCGCGCGCAGGGTGCCATTTTGCACCAGCGTCAGGCCGCTCCAGCTGTTCCTACCGTTTAACGAGGTGACGCCTGCGCCTTGCTGCCAAACTTGTCCGCTGCCGGAAATGTCGCCGTTTAGGGTGAAATTATCCGCACGGTTCAGGATCAGCAGACTTTGGTTGATGATAGGGCCAGCCAGATTGCCACTCTTACCACCTGCACCCAACTGCAGGCTGCCAGCCTGAATATGGGTTGTTCCCGCGAAGGTATTATCGCCGCTCAGCGTTAGCTTGCCGCCTCCCAGTTTGTAGAGATCGCCGTTGCCGCTGATAACGTTTTGCCAGCCCACATCATAAGTCTGCGTATCAACGCTGCCGCCACCATTGGAAAGTACAACCGCGCGATCGCTATCAAACGCCTGTGCATAACGCAGCGTGCCACCCGCCAGACCCAGCGTGCTGCCAGGTGCGCCGAGATTGGCATCTGAAGCCACTTGCAGAATACCCGCACTGATTCGGGTGCCGCCGCTGTAGCGGTTCTGACCGTTGAGAATCAAGGTGCCAAGATCGGTCTTGTTCAGCGCACCGCTGCCAATCAGCGCGGAGTTAATCGTAGCGATGTCAGCGGCGCCTTGCGCCGTGCCATCTCCAACGCGAATAACGGTTTCTGGCGCACTGAGCGTGATGGCATCGCCGCTGACCACATAACCGTTGCTGGCAAACTGTGCGCCGCTGATACCCACGGCACCGACAGAATCATCGACGGTCACGTTACCCGCGCTGCCACCGAATACGGCAAAAGAGGCATCGCTGAATGGCGAGTTAAAGCGTCCTTCTGGTGATGTGGTGTCGGTTGTCCAGTTGTCATTGCCGCTGCCGTTTTGCCAGATGCCGTCGCCGCCTTCAATCGCGCCGTCGTTTTTCATCTCACCGGCGGCACCGCCGGTGCCATCCCAGAAACGCAGCTGGGTACCGGCGTGATTCACCAGATTGACCTGGCCAGTGATTGAGGTTTGTACGTAGAGATCGTCTGCGGCGGAGGGAGCGTTAGCGATCTCCAGTTGATTATTGGTCAGTGCGCCGCTGTAGTTAAAGATGCGATAGACGCCAACGTCAAAACGGCCGCCGGTGGGCTGCACGATATTCAGCTGACCATTCAAATTCAGATCGCCATCAACGTTGATCAAATCGTTATAAGTGCCTCCCACGCGGTAGGCTTCGCCAAATTGATAATCAAGTTGCGCATTGTCTGCCAGCGTCAGTGCACCCAAGGTGAGTACGCCAGTGCTGGCCAAATCGCTTCCCGCCGCCAGATGACCGCCGTTCTCAACATTCACTGCGCTACCGAGGAGGCCGCTGCCGCCGAGGGTGGCGTTGTTAGTCACCGTTGTCTGGCCCGTCGCGGCAGATTGATCGCCGTTGATCAGCAGTACGCCTTGCTGCACGCGCGTTGCGCCGGTGTAGCTGTTTTCACCGGAAAGTGTCAGCGTTCCGCTGCCGCTTTTTACCAGGCTTCCGCCTGTGCCGCTGATAACACCGCTGATGCTGTCATTGCGGCCGAGATCGCCTTCCTGCAGCGTTGCCGTGCCAAGAACAACGTTGCCTGCGCCACTTAGCGAGCCGATGGCGGTTTGGGCGCTGCTGCCGCTGATATCCACCTGCGCGCCGATCAGATTGTTGATACTGGCACTCTGCGCCTGTGATGCATTGCTAAACGCAACGCGCCCGCTGTTGTTGATCTGGGCATTACCGCCATTGGCCGAATCACTCAGGCTCAATAATGAAAGGGCATCTATGTTTACGCTGGCCAGGCCGCCGCTGCTATTGTCTGTCAGCTGCATCTGTGCGCCATCAGTAAGATTGAACAGGTGATTTTCCGCCTGTGCGCTGTTATTGAAATTGAGCAACGCCCGATCGGAGACGCTGACGGTGCTGTCTGCCCGGCCAAAGACGCCGCTGTTATTGGCATTCACCACCAACTGACCGTTACCGTTTTTACCAATGATGGTGGTATTGCCTTGATAGCTATTGGCCTGATTGAGATTTAACGCGCCGGTGGCCGCTGTACTGGCACTGTCGACAATGGTCAACGCACCATCTCCTGAGAGAGTGGCTTCGGGCGTGAGCGCGTGTCCAAACACATCCAGCGTACCGCCGCCGGTCGCATCAAGGAAAACCCTGCGGTTGAGATTGAAGTCGTCACCTGCTTGCAGCGCGGCACCGTTTTTCAACGTTAATGTGGTATCAGGTGCACCTAAACTGGCATTACCCGACACCTGCAACGTGCCGGCCCAGACTTCAATCCCCGCAGAAAAATCGTTGATGCCGTTGAGAATCAGTCGGCCAGCATCGGTTTTCAGCAGACGGATGCGGCTGCTATCGAGTGCATCCTGACGCAGGCTGGCATTGATGGTGGTAGTGACGTCACTGCCGCTGGCACCATCGCCAACGCGAATAACGTAAAAGGTATCGGCAACGGATTCGCCTTGTGCCTGATAGGTGTTAGTCGGTGTGGGTGCGCTGTCCGGGAATGAGTCTGTCACGGTACTGATGTAGTTCAAGGCCGACGCTGGCGTGAGCTGATTGAGCACATAGCCGTCGGCGGTAAACTGCATACCGGAATTAAGTACGCGGCCATTCACGTTGCTGATTTGCACCTCGCCACCGGTTCCCTGGAAAATAGCGAAAGCGGTTTGCGACCAGGGCGCGTTGCCGACGCCGGTCGATTGCGTCCAGTTGTTGGTATCACCGGCGATATTGGCCTTCCAGATGCCACTTCCTCCCTCGATCGCGCCATCGCCGCTGGTGCCGTCACCGTGATTGGCGATTGAGCCGCCGTCCCAGAACTGTAGCTCGCTGGCAGGATCAACAAAGTTGAGTACTAAGTTAACCTGATTACTGATGGTGGTTTGAATGGCATAACTGCCGCCATCGTTGGGAGGCAGGCTGTTGATATCCAGCGTGTTGTTAATCAGTGAACCGGCGTAATTGAACAGACGATAGACGCCTGGTAGGAAACTGCCGCCCGGCGTCAGGCTGACATCAAGTAAACCGTCCAGCAGCAGATTGCCTTTTACATCAACAAAGTCATTCAGCGAGCCGCCTGGCGTATAGGCTTCGCCCAGTTGAAACTGACTGTTAGTGGTGGGGGAGAGATTGAGATTGCCATTGATAGTCAGCGTTCCGGTGCCGTTATCACCCGGCGTCAGCACGCTGTTATCCGCAAAGCTCACGTCGCCACCGATTACACCGTTACCGCCTAGCGTTGCCAGCGACGCCACGTTGGTGATGCCCGTTGCTGCGCTTTGGTTGCCGTTGATTAACAGCGTTCCCCCGGCCACATCGGTAGTGCCACTCCAGCTGTTACTGCCGCCAAGCCGCGTAATACCTGCACCGGTTTGTAGGAATGATCCACTGCCAGATATCGCACCGTTAAGCGCCACATTGTCGGCACGATTGATGGTTAATAAGCCATTATCGGTAATGTTAGTGACGGTGGACAGGCTGCCGCTGGTGCCGCCATCGCCTAATTCTAGATCACTGCCGCTGTCAATCAGCGTGGCGCCGCTGTAGCTGTTGTCACCAAGTAAAACCGTCGAACCGCCACCGCTGCGTGTCATTCCGCCGGTGCCGCTGATGACGCCGCTGTAGGTTTGATCCTCGCTGCCATCAAAAATGATCTGGCTACCGCTGCCAGCAGTGGTGATGTCGTAATTACGCAGTGTGGCGCTGCCTGCGCTATTGAGATTGTTGCCACTGCGCAGTATTGCGCCGTTATTGACGTTGATTTGTGGCGTGCCGGAGAGCGCAAGATCGTCAGCAACGCGAACATCAGCATTATCGAGCGTCACATGGCTCCAGCCGCTGCCGATCTGGGTACCTTTGCTGAGGTCATCGGCGGCGAACGAACCGATAACGGCGGCTTGGGTTCCATTAAACGTCAGGCTACTGTTGCTGCCGCCTTCACTCAAAATATGCGAGGTATTGGCCAGCGACACATTGCCGAGCGTAGCGCTGTCGTTGCCATCGTTAGCGCTAAAGGTGACACCGCCTGCGAACAGTCCGCTGCTCCAGCTAAACTGGTCAGCTCCACTACCCAAGGTGATTTCACCGCGCGTCGTGCCGCCATTCAATGTGATGGTATCCGAGCCCGATCCGGTCAATATTGCCTGAGCCGTGGCGCTGGATGCCAGCAAACTGCCGCTGTTGCTGAGCGTGGTATTTCCCGCGCCGGAGGCATCAATCACCGTCGCATTCGCACTGGCGCTGCTCATGCTGCCGCTATTGGTAATGGTGCGGCTTGCCGCACTTCCGTTCATCACCACTAGTGGATTGCTGTTACTGGTCCCGCTGCTGGTGATGGTGCCAGTATTGCCAAACTCGGCGGCATTCTGCGCCAGAATGGTACTGCCGCTGTTGCTGCTGGTGAGGATGTTGCCGCTGTTGCTCACGCTGCTGGCATTGCTGGCATCAATCGCCGCGCCCGCGCTGTTTCCCATGGTGATATTCGCGCCGGAACTGACACGGCCATCGGTATTAGCCAGAATGCCAACGCTGCCGCTACCCGTTCCATTGATGGTATAGCCATTGCCAATCGTAAGATCACCGCTAGTAGCGGACCCCGTCGCGGTCTCAAAGGCAAAACCCTGTCCGCTCCCGCTTACGTTCAGGATGTTGCCGCTGCCTTCTGCACTGAAGGTGACGGCGGTACGAATCGCCGGGCCATCTGAAGCGTTGATGCTGACGTTGGTCAGATTGATATTGGCCGTATTGGCGTTGTTATTGATGCCTGCACCGCTATCAGCAATATCAATGGTGGTATTGGCGGCGCTAAAGCTGCGGGCACCGTTGTCCATCCGCACACCGTCAGCGCCGCCCGATGCGACAATATGGTTGTCGCTACCGTTGATGGCGAGTGATGCACCCGTACCTGTTAGTTGTACCGCCGCCAATCCGCCATTTGCCGTGACATTACCTAAGCGGTTCACTACGGCGCCCGCACCTTGCACATGAATGCCGACGTTGCCACTGTTGGTGGCGCCGCCCACTGAGATTGCATTGTTGTTGGTCAGCACACCGCTGTTATCAATGCTCACGCCAATGTTATTGCTGCCGAGCACCGTGACCGGTGCATTCACCGTAGCCGTGCCGCCATCATGCAGCCAGATGCCTTTGCCGTTGATGCCGTTTAGATTGATACCGTTAAGGCCATTGAGCAGCAGATTGCCGGCGTGTGACACGTCATAACCCACAATCCCGGTTTGTGCTGATAAGGATGTGGTGGCGGCAGACGACGTTACGTTGGTCACGCGCTCATCGCTGTCTGGCGTGCCGTTGATATTGTAATTGCGTCCATCAATTTTGACGGCGGTAGTATTGTCGTGATCGAGAATAATGCCGCCGTCGTTAATGGTGCCAACCGCACCGCCTGACACCTGTACGCCGACAGCATTTTCACCGTTAACCCGAATCGTTGCCGGTCCTGTAGTGAGCGAGGTCGCCACATCATCAGCGGTATCATCGGTATTCTTGTCGTCTACGCCATTGGCGATCACCGCAGTTGAGTTATCACCCGTTACCGTGAGTTGATAAGGCAATCCGCTGCCGTTATCTCCGTTGAAAATGGCACCGTTATCGACGGCAAACAGCACGGAGTTTGCCTGCCCGTTATCATTGACGTTGGCATTGTTAACGTTGATTTTTGCCTGATTACCCCAGGCGTAATAACCAATCTGGTGGTCGTTCTCAAAGGTCAGTGACGCCGAATTCCCCACATCGATTTGTGCATTGCCACGCGCGTGCACGCCTATCGCACCGGCAGACAGCAGGCGAATGGTGGCTTGTAAATCGACCTGTGCCGATTGATTATTCAGCCCTTCGGCGTAGACCGCATAGTTACGGTAGGTGTAAACATCGCCATCACTGCCGCCAGTATCGCCTGCGCTGCCAACCGTGATGTTACTGCTGGCAGATGACGTGACGCTGGCTGCGGTGGTGCGTGCCTGAAGATAGATGGCGATGTTGTTATCACCATCGACGAAGATGTTGCCGTTATTGGTTACGCTTCCCGGGTTGTCGATCACATACAGGCCGTAATTACTCGCCGCTGCACTGTTGGTCAGTTTACCGAGCACGTTAATGTTGCCGTTGTTAATCGCCGATCCGCTGGCGTGATCCATCAGGATCCCCACTGCATTACGGGTGCTTTCGCCGAGAGAGAGGGTACCCGTATTTAAAATTGCGCCGCTGCTGCTGGAGTATATTGCTGCGGAAAGGCCGCCACCGCCCGTCATCACCACTGAAGTTGGCAAGCTGCTATCGACTATCGGCGTATAACCAATATAGAGGTTGCCGCTGTTGGTGACGCTGGCGGCTTGTTCGGCATAAATAGCTGTACCCGCTGCCCGGCCCTCGGTGTTTCGGCTATTGCCGGTGACGACGATGGTGGCACCTGCCGCATTATTCACCACACTGCTTCCCGCGCCGTGAATACCGATGGCATTGGCGCTGGTGGCGTCCGTCAGCGCCACATTGATATGTCCGGTATTGGTCAGTGTGCTGGCACCTGAACCTTGCATTGCTACGCTGCCGGCATTACTGATGTTTTGATTACTGCCATCTTTCTCGATAAATAGCCCAGCGTTGAGGGTGCCGTTATTGATCGCATTGGCATTATTGACCAACATGCCAATGGCATTCGGACTGGCAGCAGAGCTACGCCAGAGGTTAATCGTGCCATTGTTCGTCAACACAGCACCCGCATCTCCGCGCATAACGGCCGATGCGCCATCAACAGCCAATGAACCGCTGCCGGTAACGGTGCCGCGGGCATTGGCTCCGGTGGCGTAAATGACATTCAGGTCACCAGTCGGCAGAGTGGCGTTGTTGCTGTGCGCGGCAAGGTCATTCCACACGTGATAGCTAAGATTGATGCTGGTTTGCTGCTGCTGTGCCAGCAACCCGGTGATGATTCGGTTGTACACCGCCTGCGCTTCGGGCGCGGAATCCACCACTTCACCATTTACCGTGGCACCTGCGGTGAGCCAATACTGAATCTGCGGCTTACTGGCATAGCTATTCTGGCCGGTCAGATAGTCATTGACCTCGGCGATGTCCGCTGAAGATGTGATGTTGAAGGTTTTCGATCCCGCTTGAAATACCTGTTGTCCAACCTGGATGTAGTTAGGCAAAGTCAACGTGAAATTATATTGTGCGCTCTGCGCACTGACGTTTTGGCTATCGCTGGAAATAACCGCAGCTGGGCTGAAATGAAGATAATTATCAGATAGCCAGTTAACCTGGCTGCTCGCTGCTGCACTGCCATCCGCTTTCGCCAGCTGCGTATTTTTAGCCAAAAGCTCAAGGGTATTGGCGGCGGCGGCAATGGGCGTGGTGCCCGCCGTATCAGCACCGATGTTAATATTCGCTGTACCACCGGTGGCGGCGATAGCGGCAATACCCAAATTATTGTAAATGCGGAATGAGGTGGGAACGTAAACGGGCAACAGCAGATTACTTACCGGCGTATCATCGGCAGAAACAAAAGTGCTGGAATCATAGGTGTTAATAATCTGATAGCTGCCTTCCAGACCAGGAATTTCGACGTTCAATTCCTGGTTTTGCTGTGGATTGGCAGGGGAAGGGGAATAGGTATATTGGCTGATGTTATCCGCAGTAATTGGCGTGGTATTGCCTTGGGCATCGGTGGCGGTGATAACCGTTATCCTGCCTGGATTGCTGCCGCCGGGTAAAGCATCCAGTACTGAAACCGAGGTTGCATTGCCATTTACGCCACTGGCAATCAGCGGCAAAGGCCCGAGAATATTTAACGTGCTGCCTGCTGCGAAGTGATTCGGTAAAGACTGATTATCAAGCGTAAAAGCCACGCCAGTATTCAGTACTGAATCATAGTTAATTCCTTGATTATTCGGGAAGATATAGGTTGGATAAGCATCAGACCAATTAACATCTACCGCGTTGGCGGTGATGGAATTACAAAGTCCAAGGATCAACGTGCTGAGCAAAATAATGGCAGAATGACCACGCTGTGATTTTTTGCATTTTTTTGCGATCTCGGGCACGGGAACAAGCCCGTTGGTAACATGACTCCAGACCAACCTATACACAATATTCATAGGTATTCCCGCCAGGAAACAGTATTAATGGATTGTTTTGTATCAACTAAATTGTCAGTTACATCTGAAAATGATTGGTTAACAAAATCCTTACATTAAAAAGTAGTACAAACCTTGAACTTGAACAGGCGTGATGGTGATAATTCATAAAAATAAAAAAAAGGTTTTATTAATAATTTAAAGCGTTATGAATGGGCTTATCAGGGAGGGGGAGCAGTTAAAAACGGGCTGTCAAATTGATTAACAACTAATTTAATTTTGAGCAGATGTTATACGGGATATTACGGTTAGCAATAAAAAAGGGCGCTTCGAAAAGCACCCTTTTAAATTTAATATAATAACGAACTTTATTTAAAGCATTTAATAGCGACTTTCGTTCGCTATTGATCTTTCACGTTATTATGCACCGAGCAGCTGATTCGCCGTTTTCTCAACCAGCGCCAGCAAGACTTTAACATCTTCCAGCGTCACGGTTGGGTTCAGCAAGGTCAGCTTCAGGCAAGTTATGCCCTGATTCTCGGTCACGCCAACGTTGGCGCGGCCAGAATCCAGCAGTGCATCGCCGATACGCTGGTTGAACAGGGCAATCTGCGCGGTATCGGTCAGTTGCTCTGGACGATAGCGGAACAGCACGCTAGCCAGCTGAGGCTGCATCACCAGCTCCAGACGCGGTTCAGAAGTGACAAACTTCGCCACTTCCTGCGCCAGCGTCACGCCGTGATCGATGATCGCCGCATACTGTTTCTGACCCAGCGCTTCCAGGCCCATCCACAGCTTCAGTGCATCGAAACGACGCGTGGTCTGCAGTGATTTGGATACCAGATTCGGTACGCCGGCTTCTTCGTCAAACTCTGAGTTCAGATAAGCCGCCTGATAGCGCATCAGCTCATAATGACGCTCGTCTTTCAGCAGGAATGCACCACAGCTGATGGTCTGGAAGTATTGTTTGTGGAAGTCCAAAGTGACGGAATCCACCAGATCCAGGCCGTCAAGGTAGTCGCGATACTTCTCGGACAGCAACAGCGCGCCGCCCCATGCTGCATCAACGTGTACCCAGATGTTGTGCTCGGCAGCGATACCGGTAATTTCACGCAGCGGATCGATAGCACCTGCATCGGTGGTACCGGCGGTCGCAACGATCGCCAGAATCTGTTCGCCGTTAGCTTCGGCCTGTGCCAGTTTGGCTTTCAGGTCTGACACATCCATACGGGCGAATTCATCAGACTTCACCTGCACCACAGACTGATAGCCGTGGCCAAGCAGCGCCATGTTCTTCTGTACAGAGAAGTGCGCGTTTTCAGAGCACAGCACTTTGATCTTACGCAGATCGCCAGTGATACCGTGCTGCTGCACCGAGTGGCCCTGGCGCTGATAGAAGGCATCGCGCGCCAGCATCAGGCCCATCAGGTTGCTCTGGGTGCCGCCGCTGGTGAACACACCTGCGTCGCCAGCCGGATAGCCCACTTGCGCACGCAGCCATTCGATCAGTTTGATCTCAATGATGGTGGCAGAAGGGCTCTGATCCCACGAATCCATACTCTGGTTAGTGGCGTTGATCAGCACTTCTGCCGCCTGGCTTACTACCAGGCTAGGGCAGTGCAGATGCGCCACACATTGTGGGTGATGCACTGAAAGACTGTCTTTCAGGAAATATTCAATCGCGCGTTCAATCGCGGCCTGGTTACCCAGGCCGTTTGGATTGAAGTCGAGCGTGATACGCTCGCGCAGTTCGGCAACAGTTTTGCCTTGATACATCTCAGGCTGTTGCAGCCACTGCACAACCGCGGCGCTGCTCTGGGCAATCGCCTGCTGATACGCCTCAATGCTCTGTGCAGAGGCGGCCAGAATCGGGTTTACTTCAGACATTTACTCTTCCAATCAAACAGGTTTGACGCCAGCGCCAATCAGCGCCTGCTCAAATTTATCCAGGAAAATCGCCAGCTCATCGTTGGTGATCAGCAGTGAAGGCAGCAGACGCAACACTGCGCCATGACGGCCACCGCGCTCCAGAATCAGACCTGCTTCGAAGCACTTCTTCTGCAACAACGCAGAGAGCTCGCCGTCAGCCGGGAAGCTGCCCATGTGATCGGCCGCTTCGTTCGGTTTAACGATCTCAATACCGATCATCATGCCGAGACCACGAATGTGACCAATTACCGGGAAACGTTTTTGCATCGCAGCCAGCTGCTGTTTCAGCCATTCACCCTGCGCGGCAACTTTGCCCGCAATATCCTGCTCTTTGAGGATTTTCAGCGTGGTCAGGCCGGTAGCCATCGCCAGCTGGTTGCCACGGAAGGTGCCGGTGTGATGACCCGGTGACCAAACGTCGAACTGCTTTTTGATGCCCAGCACAGCCAGTGGCAGACCGCCGCCCACTGCTTTAGACATAACGATGATGTCTGGCTCGATGCCTGCGTGTTCGAAGGCGAAGAATTTACCAGTACGGGCAAAGCCAGCCTGAACTTCGTCGAGGATCAGCAGAATGCCGTGTTCCTGGGTCACTTTACGGATGCGCTGCAGCCACTCAGCCGGAGCTGGGTTAACGCCGCCTTCGCCCTGAACGGCTTCGAGGATGACTGCAGCTGGCTTGCGCACGCCGCTTTCCACGTCGTTGATCAGGTTGTCGAAGTAGTAGGTCAGCGCTTTCACGCCAGCTTCACCACCGATACCCAGCGGGCAACGGTACTGATGCGGGTAAGGCATGAACTGCACTTCAGGCATCATGCCATCAACCGCTTCTTTCGGTGCCAGATTGCCGGTGACGGACAGCGCGCCGTGCGTCATACCGTGGTAACCGCCAGAGAAGCTGATCACGCCGCTACGGCCAGTGGCTTTCTTCGCCAGTTTCAGCGCGGCTTCTACCGCATCCGCACCGGAAGGGCCGGTGAACTGCAGGCAATAATCTTTACCCTGGCCAGGCAGCAGCGAGAGCAAAGACTCAGAGAATTGATCTTTCAGTGGTGTAGTCAGATCAAGAGTATGTAACGGCAAGCCGCTGGTAATGACATTTTGTATGCTCTGGAGAACATCAGGATGGTTGTGACCCAGTGCCAGCGTCCCTGCGCCAGCCAGACAGTCAAGATATTGTTTATTCTCAACATCTGTGATCCACACGCCATGGGCTTTAGCGATGGCTAAAGGCAGTTTGCGCGGGTAACTCCTGACGTTAGATTCAAACTCGGCCTGACGGGCTAAGAATGCGTCGTTGTTTCCGTTGAATGCATTGGCACCAAAACTATCAATACGGACTTTATCCGTCATCATATCTCTCCTTCAACCGGGGCACGTGAGGCTCGCCAATTGACTAATTGAACAAAAAAGTAACAGCTGTGAAAAAACGCGGCCAATATAGAGCCTTTTGACCTACATCACAATGATTAATTTTGTTTAGATTTGTTTACTCTTTCCATATATGAATCAGGGCGTTGGCCAGAAATTGGCCACTTAATTTCGCACCACTGTCGGGGTGGTTAAAAAATAATCGAATGAATAAAGAGACTTATAGCCGCTAAGGCGATCCACGGACCAAAGGCAATGGCTTGATTGATATCTCGCTGCCAGCCAATTCTGGAAATCAAAACACATAAAATAGCACCGCCCGATGCCAGCAAAAGCACTGATGGTATAAGAGGCCAGCCCAACCAGGCGCCCATCGCCGCCAGCAGTTTTGCATCCCCCATCCCAAGCGCCTCAACTCCTTTAATCGATTGATATAAATAAGATAGTGACCACAATAAGCCGTATCCCGCAATTGCACCGAATACCGCTTCATGCAATGAACCCGGCAGCCACCCCATCGCATTGAAAAACAACCCAGTCCAAAGTAATGGCAATGTGATCGCGTCGGGTAAAAGGAAATGGTCGAGGTCGATAAAAGCTAATGCCGTTAACGCCCAGAACAGAATAAGCGCACCCAACAAATGCAGATCTACCGGTATAAGCCACATCAGCAGCAAAGTGAAAAGTGTAGAAATTATCTCCACCTGTGGATAACGCCTGCTGATGGCGCATTGGCAATATCGACATTTACCGCGAAGTAACAGCCAACTTAGGACGGGAATATTGTCGCGCCAAAGCACTCTTTTTTTACATCGTGGGCAGTGAGAAGAGGGATAGAACAGATTAAGGGATGATTCAGGATGTAATAATTGTAGCGGCAATCGATAGATCACCACATTAATGAAGCTGCCCATCATCAAGCCGATTAATCCACCGCTTAACCAATAAACGCATGCCATTGCCAATACCTCGCACCTTCCTGGTTTGTTATAGCGGGACAATATGCCGAAGCGAATATCAGTGCGAGAGGAAAGAGGGGATTACAGCGGGTTACATCAAAAGTGCAGAGCGGGATCCAGAACTAAGGAGATTGGGAATTAAGATTGCTGCTTAAACATCTGAATCGCTTCCTGCACATTGCTGGTCGCCAGTGACATAACGTGGTCATTATTGAGGTAGACATCATATTGCCCGGCATTAAATCGGAACACATAGAGATCGCCGCGATAGCGCAGCCCTTTGGTTTTAATCCCAATGTGATGACGGCGCAAAGCAGCCTGTGACAGTCGGTCATTATCAGTTCTCATTGCCACTCCTCCACTTAGCGTTTATTAGCCAAAACCGGACATAGTCTCGGGTCTGAACCTTAACATAACCTTAAGAAGAGTATAGTTAATAATCCACAGCTTTTTCATGCCTACTTTCTTCTACCAAACTTCAACATTTATTAAAAAAGCCGACTTGTTATCGCACCATTTAATGTTGAGTTAAGTATTGCTCCGTATGTTGTTTCCTCAGGCGATAAAAAAGCCATACTTATGTTTTTTAAAGCGCCCAGAGAAGTTAACAGTTTGTGCTGTCAAATTTGTACGGTTTAACCTACGTTTAAACAGCAAGTTACTTAATGTTGTTGTGGTGTCAATCGATTGCACATTTTTACATGGTCCTGATGCAGGAAACTCAAGGCGTTAAACGTTAAGGTAAACTTATGACTTTCCTTCCATTTTCGCGCCCATCGTTGGGCGAGGAAGAGTTGGCTGCGGTAAAAGCAGTATTTGAATCAGGCTGGATTACGACGGGCCCGAAAAATGCTGAACTGGAAGAGGCTTTTGGCCAGCTCACCGGTAATCAGCATGCGATTGCCGTTAGTTCCGCTACAGCAGGAATGCATGTCACGCTGCTGGCGCTGAATATCCAGCCTGGCGATGAAGTGATCACGCCGTCTCTGACCTGGGTTTCCACCATTAATATCATTACGCTGCTCGGTGCGACGCCAATAATGATCGATATCGATCGCGACACATTAATGGTGACGCCGGAGCAGATTGAAGCAGCGATCACGCCGCGCACGCGCGCCATCATTCCGGTGCATTACGCGGGCGCACCCGCCGATTTGGATGCCATCCGCGCCATCGGTGAGCGTCATGGCATTCCGGTGATTGAGGACGCCGCCCACGCTGCGGGCTGTTACTACAAAGGCAAGCACGTTGGTCAACAGGGCACGGCGATCTTCTCCTTCCACGCCATCAAAAACATGACCTGCGCCGAAGGTGGCTTGATTGTGACCGATGATGCGGCGCTGGCCGACCGCATGCGCAGCCTGAAATTCCACGGCCTCGGCGTAGATGCTTACGATCGCCACACGCATGGCCGCAAGCCGCAAGCTGAAGTAATCATGCCGGGCTTCAAATACAACTTGCCGGATATCAGCGCCGCCATTGCATTGGTGCAGCTGAAAAAACTGCCCGCCATCAATGAACGCCGCGCGGCGATTGCGCAACGTTATCTCATCGAACTGGCGGATACGCCGTTTCTGCCGCTGACGCAGCCAGAATGGGCGCATCAGCACGCGTGGCATCTGTTCATTATTCGTGTTGATGAAGCGCAATGCGGCATTACCCGCGATGCATTAATGGAAACACTTAAAGCGCAGGATATTGGCACCGGCCTGCATTTCCGTGCTGCACACACCCACAAATATTACCGCGAACGCTATCCGCAGCTCTCACTGCCGCACACCGAATGGAATAGCGATCGCATTTGCTCAATCCCGTTATTCCCTGATATGCGCGACGAAGATGTCACGCGCGTCATTAGCGCATTGCGTCAGATCGCTGGAGTTTGACATGTTGGAAGAAAAAGCCATTCGTAAAGTCTCCGTGGTTATCCCGGTGTACAACGAAGAGGAGAGCCTGCCGGAATTGGTACGTCGTACCGATGCGGCCTGCGCGGAATTAGGTCTGGAGTACGAGATTCTGCTGGTTGATGACGGTAGCAGCGATCGCTCAGGTGAGATGATTGCCGACGCTGCGGATATGCCGGGCAGCCATGTGGTTGGCGTGTTACTCAATCGTAATTACGGCCAGCACTCGGCGATCATGGCGGGCTTTAGCCACGTGAGCGGCGACTTGATCATCACGCTGGACGCCGATCTGCAAAACCCGCCGGAAGAGATCCCGAACCTGGTGAAAGCCGCGCAGCAGGGCTATGACGTGGTGGGCACCGTGCGTCAGAACCGTCAGGACAGCTGGTTCCGTCGTCGCGCCTCACGCACCATCAATCACCTGATTCAGCGCGTGACTGGCAAAGCGATGGGCGATTACGGCTGCATGTTGCGCGCTTATCGCCGTCATATTGTTGATGCGATGCTGAACTGCCACGAACGCAGCACCTTTATTCCCATCCTCGCTAACACCTTTGCGCGCCGCACCATTGAGCTGCCGGTAGCGCATGCCGAGCGCGAGTTTGGCGATTCAAAATACAGCTTTATGCGGCTGATTAACCTGATGTATGACCTGGTGACTTGCCTGACTACCACGCCGCTGCGTCTGCTGAGTATCGTCGGCAGCCTGATTGCGCTGGCCGGGTTTGCCTTCTCGCTGATTCTGATTGTGCTGCGCCTGTTCCTCGGCGCGGCCTGGGCCGGCGATGGCGTGTTCCTGCTGTTCGCCGTGCTGTTTATTTTTGTCGGCGCGCAGTTTATCGGCATGGGATTACTCGGCGAATACATCGGCCGCATTTACAACGACGTACGCGCCCGTCCGCGCTACTTCATCCAACGTGTGATTCACCCACAGCAAAAAGCCTCATCTGTACAGGAAATTGAGCAATGAAAACTGTCGTCTTCGCCTACGCCGAAATGGGCTGTGCGGGTATTTCTGCACTTCTGAACGCTGGCTATGAAATCAGCGCTATTTTTACTCACTCAGACACAGGAACTGAGAGCCACTTTTTCGACTCCGTTGCGCGTTTAGCCGCTGAGCAGGGCATTCCGGTTTATGCGCCGGAAGATGTGAATCACCCGCTGTGGGTCGATCGCATCAAAACCATGGCGCCGGATTACATCTTCTCCTTCTACTATCGTGCTTTGCTGAACGACAGCATTCTCAGCTGCGCAAAACTGGGGGCTTTTAACCTGCACGGTTCGCTGCTGCCTAAATACCGTGGCCGCGCACCGCTGAATTGGGTGCTGGTCAATGGCGAAACCGAAACCGGCGTAACCTTGCACCGCATGGTGAAACGCGCCGATGCCGGTGACATCGTGGCGCAACAGCGCGTCGCGATTGACGAGCAGGACAACGCATTAACACTGCATCGCAAACTGGTGGCCTGCGCCACCGAAGTCCTGAACAACGCGTTGCCGGGAGTGAAACGTGGCGATATCGTCACCACGCCACAAAACGAAAGTGAAGCTACGGTTGTTGGTCGTCGCACACCGGAAGATGGTCGCATCAAATGGGAAGCCCCGGCGCAGACGGTCAACAACCTGGTGCGTGCTGTGACTTATCCGTGGCCGGGCGCGTTTGCCTTCGCCGGCACCGTGAAATTCGTGGTGTGGAAAAGCCGCGTGCATAACGTTGATCACCACGCCAAACCGGGCACCGTATTGTCTGTCGAGCCGTTCCTGATTGCCTGCGGTGAAGGTGCGCTGGAAGTGATGACCGGTCAAAGCGATAACGGCGTCTTCATGAACGGCAGCCAGCTGGCGCAAAACCTCGGCATGGTGAAGGGCGCATTGCTCTATTCTCAGCCGGTGGCTGCGGTGAAACGTCGTACGCGCGTGCTGATCCTCGGCGTGAACGGGTTTATCGGTAACCACCTCACTGAGCGTCTGCTGCAGGATGATAACTTCGAAGTGTACGGTTTAGACATCGGTTCAGATGCCATCAGCCGTTTCCTCGATCAGCCGCGCTTCCACTTTGTCGAAGGCGACATCAGCATTCACTCAGAATGGATCGAGTATCACATCAAGAAGTGCGATGTGGTGCTGCCATTAGTAGCGATTGCTACTCCGATTGAGTACACACGCAATCCACTGCGCGTGTTCGAACTCGATTTTGAAGAGAACCTCAAAATCATTCGTGACTGCGTAAAATACAAAAAGCGCATCATTTTCCCATCGACCTCCGAAGTGTACGGCATGTGTACTGACAAACATTTCGATGAGGATCACTCGAATCTGGTTGTTGGGCCGATCAATAAACAGCGCTGGATCTACTCCGTTTCTAAGCAGCTGCTGGACCGCGTGATTTGGGCTTACGGTGAGAAAGAAGGGCTGCGTTTTACCTTGTTCCGTCCGTTTAACTGGATGGGACCGCGCCTCGATAACCTGAACGCCGCACGTATCGGCAGTTCGCGTGCTATCACACAGCTGATCCTCAATCTGGTGGAAGGTTCACCGATTAAGTTGATCGATGGCGGCGCACAGAAGCGTTGCTTCACCGATATTCAGGACGGCATTGAAGCGCTGTTCCGCATCATCGAGAACAAGCAGAACAACTGCGATGGTCAGATCGTTAACATCGGTAATCCGGATAACGAAGCCAGCATCAAAGAGTTGGCCGAGCGTCTGCTGGCGAGTTTTGAACGTCATCCGCTGCGCAGCAACTTCCCGCCATTTGCCGGATTCCGTGAGGTAGAAAGCAGCAGCTATTACGGTAAAGGTTATCAGGACGTGGAACACCGCAAGCCGTCGATCAAAAACGCGCGTCGTCTGCTGGACTGGACGCCAACCGTCGAGATGGATACCACCATCGATAACACGCTGGACTTCTTCCTGCGCACCGTTGAGCTGCAGGATAAGCCATGAAAAAAGTAGGTTTGCGCGTCGATGTAGATACCTGGCGCGGCACCCAACTCGGGGTGCCGGCGCTACTGGAGCAATTCAGTCTGCATCAGCTGCAGGCCAGTTTTTTCTTCAGTGTTGGACCGGACAATATGGGGCGCCACTTGTGGCGCCTGTTAAAACCGCGCTTCCTGTGGAAAATGCTGCGTTCGCGCGCAGCATCTCTTTACGGCTGGGATATCTTGCTGGCCGGTACCGCCTGGCCGGGGCGGGAAATTGGTCGCGGCTTGGAGGAGATCATCAGCGCCACCGCCGATCATCACGAAGTCGGTTTGCATGCCTGGGATCACTTTGCCTGGCAAACCTGGGCGGGCGTGTGGCCGCAAGAGAAGCTGGTTGAGCAGATAGCACGTGGGAAACAGGCGCTGGAAGCGATTATTGGTGACAATGTCACTTGTTCAGCCGTGGCGGGTTGGCGGGCAGACGGTCGCGTCGTAGCAGCTAAGCAACAGTTTGGCTTCAGCTACAACAGTGACTGCCGTGGTACGGGCCCATTTCTGCCCATTCTTAGCGATGGCAGCATCGGCACGGTACAAATTCCGGTGACCTTGCCTACCTGGGATGAAGTGGTGGGACAATCGGTTAGCGCGGAAGGTTTTAACGACTTTATTCTCGAGCAGATCCATGCTGCAACGGGTTCGTCGGTCTATACAATTCATGCCGAAGTAGAAGGGATTGTCGGACTTAAGGCGTTCGCCGATCTGCTTAGACGTGCAGAAGAGCAGGACATTGAGTTTTGTCCACTAAGCGCCTTGTTACCCGACGATCTCTCTACGCTGCCACAGGGCAACATCGTGCGCGGGCATATTCCCGGACGCGAAGGCTGGCTAGGCTGCCAGCGTTAATATCTACAGGAACCACGGATGCGTACAGGCACTAAAACCGCATTACTCATCGCGCTCTTCGCGCTTTTCTACCTGATCCCGATTGAGTTCCGCGCATTATGGCAGCCGGACGAAACCCGCTACGCTGAAATCAGCCGTGAAATGCTGTTCAGCGGCAATTGGGTGGTGCCGCATTTCTTCGATCTCCGCTACTTCGAAAAACCAATTGCCGGATATTGGGTCAATAACATCGGCCAATGGCTGTTTGGTCACACTAATTTTGGCGTGCGCGCCGGATCGATTTTCAGCACCACCTTGAGCGCGGTATTGGTCTACTGGCTCGGCAGGCAGATGTTCGCCAGCCGCCAAGTCGCGCTTACCGGCAGCGTTATTTTCCTGACTTCGCTGCTGGTGTACGGCGTGGGCACATACGCGGTGCTCGATCCGATCCTGATGCTGTGGCTGGTCGCCGCGATGTGCAGTTACTGGCTGGCGTCGCAGGCCAGCACCACGCGGCAACGCTTATGTGGCTATGTTTTGCTGGGCGCGGCCTGCGCGATGGGCTTCATGACCAAAGGCTTTCTCGCGCTGGCGGTGCCGGTGTTGGCGATTCTGCCGTGGGCCATTTGGCAACGTCGCTTCGGTGAACTGCTGCGCTGGGGACCGCTGACGATTGTGGTTGCTGTGCTGCTCAGCACGCCTTGGGCGCTGGCGATTAATCAGCAGGAAGGGGATTTTTGGCACTACTTCTTCTGGGTCGAGCATATTCAGCGTTTCGCCGAGTCGGATGCACAGCACAAAGCGCCATTCTGGTATTACATTCCGGTGCTGCTGGCGGGCTGTTTGCCGTGGTTGGCGCTGCTGCCGGGATCGCTGGTTGGCGCGTGGCGTCAGCGCAGTCAGCAAGCTGGGCCGATTTATTTGCTGAGTTGGGTGCTGCTGCCGCTGCTGTTTTTCAGCATCGCTAAGGGCAAATTGCCGACCTACATTTTGCCGTGCTTCGCGCCGCTGGCGCTGCTGATGGCGCATTACGCGCACAGCGGTTCGGCGCAGGTGATCAAAGCGCTGAAAGTGAATGGCTGGATCAACCTGCTGTTCGGTGCGATTGCCGCAATCGTGTTACTGGTGGTGCTAGCTCCGTGGGGCATTTCGCATCGTCCGGTTTATAGCAGCGAAGAGATTGTTGGCGTAATCTGTGCGGCGCTCTCCTTTATCGGATGGGGCGTGATGGGCTGGCTGAGCCGCAAGCCGGATAACGGTCGCTGGCAGTTAGCCGCGCTTTGTCCGCTGGCGCTGGCGTTGTTGGTCGGCTTTGCCATTCCGCAAAAGGTGCGGGACTCCAAGCAGCCGCAGAGTTTTGTCAACGCGGTGCACGATCAGCTGGCGGATAGTCGTTATCTGCTGGCCAACAATCCTGGCGTGGCATCGGCGGTGGCCTGGGAACTGCAGCGCAGTGACATCAATTTTTATGATGCCAAAGGCGAGTTGCAATACGGCCTGAGCTATCCGGATGCGCAGTCACACTATATTGATGCGGATAACTTTGCCGACTGGCTGCGCGTGCATCGCCGTCAGGGCAAGGTTTCATTGGTGTTGATGATGAATTCCAGCGACAAAACGCCGGATAAAAACCTGCCGGAACCGGATGACGTCTATCGTCAGGGCCGCCTGGTTTATTACGGCTACGATGCTAAACCATGAATCTGCTGCTGATATTACTGGTTAGCGTACTGAGCTGTGCCGCCCAGCTGTGTCAGAAGCAGGCGGCTCATCTCGGTATCAAAAAGGGAATTTTTTGGCTGGCGCTCAGCATTCTGCTGCTGGGTATCGGCATGCTGCTGTGGCTGGCGGTATTGCGCGTGGTACCGGTGAGCGTGGCATATCCGATGCTAAGTCTTAACTTTGTGTTGGTAGCTATCGCCGCGCGGCTGATCTGGCGCGAAACCTACAGCCTACAGCAGTGGATTGGCACGCTGGCGATTGTTGCCGGTGTGGCGTTAATGGGAAGTCATCTATGAAAGGCGTGATGCTGGCGCTGTGCAGCGTATTGCTGGTTTCGCTGGCGCAGCTGGTGCTGCGAATGGGGATGCTGGATTTCCCGCCGTTGAGCGCATTGCTCAGTTTGCAGCACATCAAACCGCTGCTGCTGTTGGCGATGGGCCTTGGCGCTTACGCGCTGTCGATGTTGTGCTGGATGTTGGCGCTGCGCCATCTGCCGCTTAATCGGCTCTATCCGCTGCTCAGTTTGAGTTATGTACTGGTGTGGCTGGCGGCGATTTCCTTGCCAATATTAGGGGAAACCTTCCGCTGGAGCAGCTTTGCCGGCGTGGTGCTGATTGTGTTTGGCTTGCTGCTGGTTTCGCTGCCGCGCAAGCAATGATTGTCCGTAGGGTCGCCATTCATGGCGACCATCAACCAACCAACCGCAAATGCTTCTCCCCTAAATCCGCCAGTGAAGCCGCGCCTAACATGCCTAAATCGCGGCTAACCTCGCTGGTAATCAAATCGATGGCCAAATTTACGCCCGCTAAACCGCCGACCGCGCAAGCATAATTAAATGGCCGCCCGACAAAGCAGGCTTTTGCGCCCAGCGCGATAGCTTTGATGGCGTCGGTGCCGCGTCGAATTCCGCTATCAAACATCACCGTCATTTCACCCGCTGCTGCAACGATTTCCGGCAGCACATAAAGCGGCGGAATCACCGTATCCAGCTGTCGTCCACCATGATTGGACACCACAATCCCGTCGATGCCGATGGTTTTACAGCGCAGCGCATCGTTACGGCTGAGAATGCCTTTAATCACCATCGCGCCCGGCCAGTGCGCGCGGATATGTTCGATATGCTGCCAGGTTAAGTGGCTGCGGCCGCTGAAATCCCGCACCGCGTTTTTCGAGAACAGCGGCGCGCCTCGCTGCGCATGATTGTTCTCAAAATAGGGCATACCGCTTTTCAGCATCGTCTTAAGCAAGGTTCCGGTTAACCAGCGCGGATGCGTGATACCTTCCCACGCCAAACGCAGGCTGGGTCGGAACGGCGTAGCGAATCCGGCGCGTACGTTGTTTTCCCTGTTGGCCTTAACCGGCGTGTCCACGGTGATCACCAGCACCGGAATCGCGGCACGCTTAACGCGATCGATCAGCGCATCGATCTCCTCCAGCGTTTTCGGCAGATAGGCCTGAAACCACATATCGGGATTCACTTGCGCCACCTCTTCCAGCCGCGTCAGCGAGGAGCCGCTCATGATAAACGGTACGTTCTTCTCTTTCGCCGCGCTTGCCAGCGTGCAATCGCCATCAAAACCGGTTAACGCCGAGATGCCCATCGGCGCGATGCCAACCGGCGCCGCGTAGCTTTGTCCAAACAGCTCAACCCCAATATTGCGCTGCGACACATCCACCATGTTTTCCGGGATTAGGCTGTAGCGCGCATAAGATGCCAGCGTGTTGCGCAGCGCGATATTGTCCTCGACGCCGCCAGAAACGTAGGCGAACAGCGGATGCGGCAGATGACGTTTGGCATACTTCTCGAAGTCGTTCAGGGATAGGCAACGCGACTGCATATTGCGCATGAAGGTGATGATCCAGTTGGCGAAACGGCAGGGGAAAAGCAAAGAAATCAATGCTATTGCACTAGGGTAATTTCACAAATGCATAATTTGGCAATGTTAATGTGAAATACGCATATAGACGGTCGCCATAAATGGCGACCCTACGGAGTTAATATCACCGCGCACGTAAGGTCGCCATTCATGGCGACCTTTTTAATTACCGTGATGAATCCTGCCTAAATAAAATCCTCCGCTGATGCAATTCCATCAAAATAAAAACACCAAAATGCTTGAACTCACATTTAGGAAAACAAATTCCAAATAAAAATTAACATGAAATAAAAATGCCGTTAGCGTGAACGCTCTGTTTTGTTCTGCCGTATTTCCTTATGTATTTTTTACCAGGAGGTATTATGGAAAGAGAACTTTATATATCCACCAACACGGCTTCCGGCCCGAATAGCACCACACGCACCGAGCCCTTTGTTAAAATAATCGCGCTGGTCGCCACGCTGGGTGGATTACTGTTTGGCTACGATACTGGCGTGGTATCGGGCGCTTTGCTGTTTATGCGTGACGATTTACAGCTCACGCCATTTACCACCGGATTAGTCACCAGTTCACTGCTATTTGGTGCCGCTTTCGGCGCGCTGCTTGCCGGTCATTTTGCGGACGCGCTGGGACGTCGCAAGATCATTATTTCCCTCGCCTTTATTTTTGCCCTTGGCGCCATCGGTTCGGCATTTGCGCCGGATGTCATCTCAATGATCGCTTCACGTCTGTTCCTGGGCATCGCCGTGGGTGGCGCGGCGGCCACGGTGCCGGTGTATATCGCGGAAATCGCGCCGGCCAACAAGCGCGGCCAACTGGTCACCTTGCAGGAGCTGATGATTGTTTCGGGCCAACTGCTGGCGTACGTGTCCAATGCCACTTTCAACGAAATCTGGGGCGGAGAGCACACCTGGCGCTGGATGATCGCCATTTCGACTGTACCCGCCGTTTTGCTGTGGTTTGGCATGATCTTTATGCCAGAAAGCCCGCGCTGGCACGTGATGCGCGGTAACAACAACGAAGCGCGCAAAGTGCTGGAGAAAACCCGCGCGGCGGATGACGTCGATTGGGAGCTGGAAGAGATCGAAGAAACCATCGAAGAGAACCGGCAACAGGGCAAAGGCCGCTTGCGCGATCTGCGTACGCCGTGGCTGCGCAAAGTGTTCCTTCTTGGCATCGGCATTGCGGCGATTCAGCAGCTGACCGGCGTCAACACCATCATGTATTACGCGCCGACCATGCTGACGGCGACCGGCTTGAGCAACGATGCCGCGCTGTTCGCCACCATCGCTAACGGCGTGATTTCGGTGCTGATGACGCTGGTCGGGATCTGGATGATCGGCAAAATCGGCCGTCGTCCGCTGGTGTTGGTTGGACAGATGGGTTGCACCGCGTGCCTGTTCTTTATCGCGGCGGTGTGCTTCTTTATGCCGGAATATCATTCGGCAGGCGACGTCAATCTGCTGCGCGCCTATCTGGTGCTGGCGGGCATGTTGATGTTCCTGTGCTTCCAGCAAGGCGCGCTGTCGCCGGTTACCTGGCTGTTGCTTTCTGAGATCTTCCCGGCGCGTATGCGCGGCATTTGTATGGGCGGCGCGGTGTTTGCGCTGTGGATGGCGAACTTCGCCATTTCGATGGCGTTCCCGCTACTGCTGGCGGCATTTGGCCTGGCCGGAGCCTTCTTAACCTTTGCGGTGATTGGTATTGGTGGATCGATGTTCGTGTTGCGCACCATCCCGGAAACCAAAGGGCGCAGCCTGGAGCAGGTCGAGCACTACTTCCATGAGTTGTATAAATGATGTTGCGTTGATGTAAATCAATCAAAGTTCTGGCAGAGCAGCAAAACGACATCGCTTACTATCGCAAGATATCGACGCGTCACAACAAAACAGAAAGTAAATAATATTACTCTTTCAGGATAGAACACACCATGACCTACAAAATAAGCCATGACCGACTCTGCGTTAATCGTAAAATTGCGCCCAACCTCAGCATCGAGCGTTTTTTCTCGCTGGTTGAAAAGTTAGGGTTAAATAAAGTCGAAATCCGCAATGATATGAAAAGTGGCAGCGTGACTGATCATTTATCCGGTGAACAAGTTCGTGAGCTGGCTAAACAACATGCGTTCACCATCGAGACTATTAATGCGGTTTATCCGTTTAACCAATTAACCGATGAGGTGCTGGAAAAAACGCGCGCTTTATTAAACGATGCGCGTGAAACCGGTGCCAAAGCGTTAGTACTTTGCCCACTGAATGACGGCACGGTTATTTCCCAGCAGCAAACTGTCGATGCGTTAAAAACGCTCGTGCCACTGTTCGCCGAATATGGCATCGCTGGTCTGGTTGAGCCGCTCGGGTTCCCGCAAAGCTCGCTGCGTTCTGCTGCTCTGGCACAGCAGCTTATCAAGCAGGCGGGCGCGCCGTTCAAAATCGTACTGGATACTTTTCACCACCACTTGTACGAAGGCGCTGAGCAAGACTTTGCCGGCGACGTCGATGTCAGCAACATCGGGCTGGTGCATCTCTCTGGCGTGACCGACACGCGTCCAACCCATCAGTTAACCGACGAAGAGCGCATCATGCTGAGCGCCGACGATCTGCTGAAATCGAAACAACAAGTGCAGCGTCTGGAAGAGATGGGCTATCGCGGTATCTACGCCTTTGAACCGTTTTCTTCCGTAATGGATGGCTGGAGCGAAGAACAGATTGCCCAGGAAATCCAATCCAGCATTGCTTATCTGAATAATTAAGGAACACGCTATGACGCTCAATATTGGTGTAATTGGCACGGGCGCGATCGGTCGCGAACACATTCGTCGCTGTAGCCAGGTGCTGCAACATTCGCGCGTAGTGGCGCTGAATGACATTAACCGCAGCAACTGCGAACAGATCATTCAAGATCTGGGGATTCAGGCGGAGATCTATGACAACGCACATGACCTGATTAATGCGCCCGAAGTGCAGGCGATTCTGGTCACTTCGTGGGGCCCAACTCACGAAGAGTTCGTGTTGGCGTCAATCAAAGCGGGCAAAGCGGTGTTCTGTGAAAAACCGCTGGCGGTCACCGCGCAGGGTTGCATGAACATCGTTGAGGCGGAAATCGCCGCCGGTAAGAAACTGGTGCAGGTTGGCTTTATGCGTCCTTACGACGCCGGTTACCGTGCGCTGAAAGCGGTGATTGAGAACGGTGACATCGGTGAGCCGCTGATGCTGCACTGCGCGCACCGCAATCCCGAAGTCGGCGATTCTTACACCACCAATATGGCTATCACCGACACGCTGGTTCATGAGCTCGATGTGCTGCGCTGGTTGCTAAAAGATGATTACGTCAGCGCGCAGGTGATCTATCCACGCTCAACGAGTAAAGCGGCTGCGCATCTGAAAGATCCGCAAATCGTGCTGCTGGAAACTGCCAAAGGCGTGCGCATCGACGTGGAAATCTTCGTTAACTGCGCTTACGGCTACGATATTCAGTGCGAAGTGGTGGGCGAAAGCGGTATCGCACGTTTGCCTGAGCCGATGTCGGTGCAGACGCGCAGCGCGGCCAAACTTTCCACCAGTATTCTTACCGACTGGAAAAAGCGTTTCATCGATGCCTATGACGTGGAGCTGCAGGATTTCATCAACAGCGTGTTATCAGGTGAGATGACCGGCCCATCCGCTTGGGATGGTTACGCGGCGCAGGTCGCGGCTGATGCCTGCGTTGCGGCGCAAAACTCCGGTGACATCGTGCCGATCACCATGCCGGCGAAACCTGCGTTCTATGAATAAGTTCTTTTCCGTTCCATAAACGCGCGTCTTGATGGCGTAATGCTCGTCAGTTAAGCGTCGTTCGGTCACCATAAATGGCGACCCTACAAAGGATTGGCGCTTTTTTCGTAGGGTGCGCATTAACGCGCACCTGCATAATGCCGCGCGTTTTATCTCGTATCACACTCTCATCTCAGCGTTTTCCCGTGTATCATCGCCGACTTTAAGCAGTTTTGTAGGGAATAAGTGATGACGGAGATGACATTGTCCCGCCGCCAGCCTTCCGTATGGTGGGGCGCGATGATTATTTGCGGCACCGTGGTGGGCGCAGGGATGTTTACGCTGCCGGTGGTGATGGCGGGCGCGTGGTTTGGCTGGGCGATGGTGTTACTGCTGATCAGCTGGGGCGGCATGTTGCTGTCCGGCTTGTTGTTTATGCGCGTCAGCCTCAAGTATCCGCCTGGCGCGGGTTACGACACCTTAACCAAAGATTTGCTCGGACGCGGCTGGGCGGCGCTTAATGGACTCAGCATCTTATTTGTTCTCGGCATCCTCACCTACGCCTACATTTCGGCCAGCGGCCCGGTGTATCAGCACTCCATCAGTCAGTTGGGATTACCGATCTCTACCGCAGAAGCCAAAATATTGCTCACGCTGTGCGTTGCTTTGGTGGTGTGGCTCGGCACCACCGGCGTCAGCCGTTTGATGACCTTCTGCGTGCTGGCGAAAATCCTGCTACTGATCGTGCTGTTTGGCGGCTTACTAACGCAGGTGAACGTGCCGTCGTTAATGAGCGGACCCGCAGCAGGCGAACATTACTGGCCTTATGCTCTTGGCGTGCTGCCGTTTTGTCTCGCGTCGTTTGGTTATCACGGCAACATCACCGGTCTGGTGAGTTATTACGAAGGTAATAAGCAGAACATTACGCGCGCGTTGGTATTGGGTACCTTGCTGTCGCTGGCGCTGTATCTGTTTTGGTTGACCAGCACCATGGGAAATCTTCCGCGCGATGCCTTTCCTGAGATTGTGAAGCAGGGCGGTGATATCGCGGCACTGATGTCGGCGCTGCGTGATCATCTGCATGTAAATGCGCTGGCGCTGATGATGTCGATCTTCTCGCATTTCGCGGTGATCGCTTCATTCCTCGGCGTTACCGCTGGTCTGTTTGATTTCATCGCCGATCGTCTGGGATTCGGGAATTCACCGGGCGCGCGTCTGAAAACCGCCAGCCTGACTTTCCTGCCGCCGTTACTCGCCTCGATTTGCTGGCCGAATGGCTTTGTCGCGGCGATTGGTTTTGCCGGACTGTTTGCCACTTTATGGGCGGTGTTAATCCCGGCCATGCTGGCGTGGAAATCACAGCAACGCTGTTCAGTGGCGGTGGTTTTACTGTTTGTCTTTGGTGCGATGAATATACTGGCCTGGCTGCTGAGCTGGTTTGGGGTGTTGCCGGAATTTGGCGGTCGTTAAAGAGAGAACAAGACAACGTCTTGCAGACGTTGTCTTGAATTTAATGCGTAGAACCGGCTAATACGTTAAGTGCATGCGAGAAGAAGTCGCGCCGACCAAAATTACCCGATTTAAGTGCCAGCGCTAGCGGCTGCTCGCTCATAGCAAAGAGGGCGGGCACGCCCGGATCGATTTCGCGGCCAACCTGCAGTGAACCCAAATTCAGCGCGCTGACCACGGCGCCCGAGGTTTCTCCGCCGCCAACCACTAAACGCTGTATGCCCTCCTCGCGCACTAACTTACGTGCCGTATCACCAAACAGCCGATCAAGGCGTTGCGAGATATTGTGCTGGCCAAACTGCTGCTGCATTTGCTTTACGGTTGCGGGATCGCCCGAGGAATAGATTAGCGGGCAACTGTCCTGATGTGTGAGGATATATTCCACGAGATCATCAGCATTAATGTGTTCCGCCATTACATCCTCAATCTCTATCGCCAGCACCGCATGCTGTTTTTGGTGCTCCTCGATTTGTCCACGCGTCGCGCCTGAACAACTGCCGACCAAAATAGCGCTGGAACCGTTAATGGCAGGAAACTCACTGTTATTACCTTGTGCTTGACCGGCGCTGATGAAGTTGTGCGGTAGGGCAAGCGCGATGCCCGATCCACCACTGATTAGCTTCTCACCCGCAGCGGCGATGCCGATCAGCGTTAAATCGTGATCGCTGATGGCATCCACGACCACCAATTGCGCTTCCTCATCTGCGCGGGCATTTAGAATCTCGCGCAGTGCTTCACTGCCTTGCACCACTTGCTGCCAGCCAATATGACTAACGCGTGTTTTCGCCTGGCGCGCCAGCAAACGGCGGATGTCCGCATCCTTCATGGGCGTCAAAGGATGATGCTCCATTCCGGATTCATTCAGCGGCCGGTCGTGTACAAACAAATTGCCCTGATAAACCGTACGGCCCATCGTGGGAAACGCCGGGCAGACAATCACACTGCGCGCGGCTAATCGCTGAGCCAGCGCGTCGAGTACCGGACCAATGTTGCCAGAGTCGGTCGAGTCAAAGGTCGAGCAATATTTAAATACGATCTGCGTACAGCCTTGCTGCAATAGCCATTCACAGGCAGCTAGCGATTGTTGAACAGCTTCCTCTGCTGGCAGAGAGCGAGATTTCAAGGCAATAACGCCAGCTTGCACCTGTTCATCTGCAGATTGATGCGGTACGCCAAGATACTGCGTCGTGCGCAAACCGCCTTCGCCCACCAATCCTTTCGACAGCGTGACGGCGATATCGCTGGCACCAGTAAAATCATCGGCGATGACCCCAATCAGCATGATGAACCTCCAATCGCTGACTGCATTTTTTTCACCGCCGCATGCGGGGCCGTTAACACTGGAATCGAAACTTTCTCCCGCACGGCGTCGGCGGCGCGCGAGGTAGAGAAGTGCGCCAGCATAATTACATCGCAGTGACTCAACTGCGGCGCGAACTCTGCGACCAGACGATTGTGGTTGCCGACATCGCCTTTACGCAGCAGGTCTATGGCATCCGGAACCAGCACGGTTTCCAGTGTCGCGGATGAACCTATTTGTTCGGCATAGTGATAAAACTCATCGCACATCGTCACGAGTGAAGGACCAAAGGTGGCCAGCATGCCGATGCGTTTGCCTTGCTGCAGTGCAGCCTCGAACATCGCTTCGTTCGGTTTCAACACCGGCACCGGCAAGGCCGCAGAGAGCTCATCAATCGCTGGACCAAAGGCTGAGCAGGTCACCAGAATACCTTGCGCATTCATTGCGTAACCGTAGCGGCCAAAAGTAACGAAGCGATCAATCAACTGCCGCGAAAGCTGTTCTTCTTTTGCGCGATCCACTGTCAAACCATCATCCAGCAAATTCACCACTTCAGCCTCTGGCCAAAGATCGTTAAAAGCTTCATGAATAGGAGACATCGCCACCGGCGTGGCATGCAGTAAAACTATGCGTTGGCTCATCATTTTCTCCGACACCAGCGATAAACAAGTGAATTACAGCACACCATATCTGAGGCAGAATTAAAATGTAAGGGCTTACATTTGTCTTAATATGGTGATGTTCGTCACATAAAAAAACTGCGCATCTGTCAGGATGTAAGTGAATGCATTCGTCTGAATGCCTAATTTGAAATCGCTTACTTTTGGCTAACCCTGAGAACGCACTATGACCATTCGTGGAGAAACCACCGCTATTAACGTTAACGTGACACCCGAAGCGCAGGTGCGCCCTGCGAATACGGTGCCACGCCATTTTCGAGATTTGCTGGCGCTGGAAGATTTTGAACGCCATGCGCGTAAGCGGTTACCGAATATGATTTATCTGTACGTAAAAGGCGGCGTGGAAACCGGCAGAGGACTTGCTGCCGCGCATGAGGCTTATCAGCAATATGTATTTGTGCCGCGTATGTTCCGCGATGTTTCTGGCCGGGATCAGCGTGTGAATTTATTGGGCCATGATTGGGCGCATCCATTCGGTGTTGCTCCGCTTGGCGGCGCGTCGTTTGTCAGTTACCGGGCTGACTTAATGCTGGCGAAGGCCGCACGGGCAATGAATGTGCCAATGATCCTCAGCGCCTCGTCGCTGATTCCGTTAGAAGAGGTGATCGCCGCTAATCCCGACGCCTGGTTTCAGGCCTATCTGGCGGGCGACCAACCGCGTATCGATCGCCTGGTCGACCGCGTTGAACACGCCGGTTATAAAACGCTGGTGGTGACCGGTGATACACCGATGCTGGGTAATCGGGAACATAACACCCGCAGTGGCTTCAGCATGCCGATAAAAATCACCCCGAAAGTGATGTGGCAAAGCGCCATGAGTCCGCGTTGGCTATTGGGCACGGTGGCGCAAACCTTTCTGCGTCATGGTGCGCCACACTTCGAAAATACCGATGCTGAACGCGGCCCGCCGATGATGTCGAGCAAAGTACGTAACACCAATGCACGCGACAAACTGAGCTGGAAGCACGTTGAAGCGATCCGCAAAAAATGGAAAGGCAATCTGGTGATTAAAGGGCTGATGTCGCCGGATGATGCCTTCATTGCCCGTGATCTTGGCGCCGATGCGGTGATTCTCTCCAATCACGGCGGCCGTCAGCTGGATCACACGGTGCCACCGCTGCATACGCTCGCTGAAATAGCGGCGGCGAAGGGCAATATGAAGGTGATTATTGATAGCGGCATCCGTCGCGGCACCGATGTGATGAAAGCGATGGCGCTGGGCGCGGACTTCGTGTTTCTTGGTCGTCCATTCCTGTATGGCGCGGTGATTGGCGCACAGGCGGGTGTAGAACATGCCATGCATATCCTGCGTGATGAAATCGATCGCGATTTAGCACTGATAGGCGTGACGCGACCTGAGCAACTCAATGCTGCGCTGCTTCGTCGAGCACCCTTTTTCGCCCGCGAGGATTAATCATGGAATTAACGATTTATAGCGCGCTCGCACTGAGTGCGCCGTTTAACACACTGGTTGCGCAATGGCAGTCGCAAAACCCCGATATACCGCTGGCGATACGCTGGCATCCCAGCACCATCATCGAAAAAGAGCTCAACGCCGGCGCCGAAGCGGATGTGGTGATCGCTACGGTTGAGACGCTGGACCGCCTAACACAATCGGGTTTGGCGGATGCGGGCACGCGTATCGAACTGGTTGATTCTCCCATCGGAATTGCAGTGCGGGCGGGCGCTGCACAGCCCGATATCAGCAATCGCGAAACGTTTATTCAGACTTTGTTAGCTGCGCGTTCGGTGGCCTGGTCAGAAGCCGGAGCCAGCGGTGTCTGGTTCTCGCAATTGCTGAAACAACTCAACATTGATACGGAGCTACGCGCGCGTGGCACGGTGATTCCTGCTGGTTTCACCGCCGAGCAACTGGTGAAGGGCAATGCTGACCTGGCCGTTCAGCAGATCAGCGAACTGCTAATGGTGGAGGGCATTGAGGTCGTCGGACCGCTGCCAGCGGGCACACAGCAGGCGATTTCACTCTCGGCTGCTGTGTTAAGCCACGCCCGTCAACCGGAGCGGGCGCAGAGTTTCCTGACATGGTTGAAAACGCCGTCAGTCACGGACGTGTTTAACCGTTTCGGCATGGATAGACGCGATTAGCGTTCCTGACGGGGCACCGAGCCGCTGCTGCCCCGGACAATCAACTCGGTACTTATCTGCGTCTGCATTGGTGCGGGTAAGTTATTCAGCGAGTTCAACAAATAGTGCGCTGCGTGTTCACCAATCGACGCTAAATCCACACGCATGGTGGTCAGCGGATGCTCCAGATGTTCAGCGTACTCATAGTCGTTGAAGCCAACGATGGAGATATCATTCGGAATGCGCAGATAACGCTCGCTCGCCGCACGCATGGCACCAAACGCCAGCAGATCGTTACCGCAGATGATGGCGGTTGGCGGCTGCGGCGCATCGAGTAAACGAAACACTGCTCTGCGCGCATCATTCATGGTGAAGGCATTATCAATCAAATGCGTATCCGGCAGCGTCAATCCATGCTGCTGCAGGGCGCGGCGTGTACCATTCAGACGTTCTGAAATACGATCGTTCGAAGGCGGCGTGCCGACAATCACCGCAAAACGCTGATGCCCTAATCCCAGCAAATGCTGCGCCAGGGTTTCAGCCGCACCTTCGCTGTCATAACCGACACAGGGTCTTTCGCTGTCTTGCGAAAAGGTCTGCACGCAGGCGATATCTTGCTGAACGATGCGCTCCCAAAGTTTGGGATGATGAGTATTGCCCACCAGCATCAAACCGTCGATGCCGTACTCAATCAGCTTGTTAACTTCTTTCAGCTCGGTTTCAGGATCGAAGTTGGAGTTGGCTAATAGCAGCGTGTAGCCGGCTTCATGAATCAGTTGCTGAAAGGCCGCAAGCGGGCGCGAAAAGGTTTCCGTCGCCAGCGTGGGTACTACCGCGCCAATCGTCATGCTGCGGCGTGAGGCGAGGGTGCGCGCGGCGCGGTTAATCACATATCCCAATTCCTCACAGGCCTTTTCCACCGCTTCACGGCGTGACGCTTTGACCGTGGTGCTGCCGTTTAATACGCGTGAAACCGTCGCCGTTGAAACACCAGAGAGACGCGCTACATCATCCAGTGATACGCGGCCAGATCCATTTTGCTTCTCACTCATCAAGTCACTCCTGCAGAAAGAGTGAGCTTGTCCACAAAAATTGCAGACACCTCACAGGTAATTTTGAAAGCGCTTACTTTTGGCTTGACTGAATTTTGTAATCGCTTACTTTTGACATCATGTTATCAGGTTGGGTGTGCCTGCTCACGTTTTTTAACACGATCATGAACTGTCACCCCCAAATTTAACCACAACGCTGACTGCAGCCGCCCTAAGGCCGCAGAACCTGTGTTAACCCTATATAAATCATAAAGGAATTCACCATGCGCAGATATCCACGAATTCGCTGGCTGATGATCGTGTTCTGCTTTTTCGCCATCGCAATCAATTACATCGATCGTATCAACCTCGCGATCGCCGCACCGCACATCAAAGCAGATTTAGGCCTCGATGACACCAGCATGGGGCTGATTCTGGGCGCCTTCTTCTGGACGTATGCGCTGATGCAAATTCCGGCTGGACGTTTACTCGATCGTCTCGGTGCACGTGCCGGACTGGCCATCGCCGTCGGCTGGTGGTCGTTGTTTACGGTGTTTACTTCGTTTGGTAAAGGATTCACTTCTCTTTTTGCGGCGCGCTTAGCATTAGGTCTGGGTGAGGCGGGGGGAAATCCTGGCTGTGTCAAAGTGGTTTACAGTTGGTTCCCGAAAAAGCAGCGTGCAACGGCAAGCGGGATCTTTGATGCCGGTCCGCGTGCCGGTAGCGCGCTGGCGCTGCCTCTGGTTGCCTGGCTGATCAGCGTATGGGATTGGGAAACGTCCTTCATCGTGACTGGCGCGTTAGGGCTGATTTGGGTGGTGATCTGGTTAGTCTTCTATCGTGAGCCTGAAGAGATGAAAGGCCTCGATGAAACAGAGCGTCAGAATCTGCTGGAAGATCGTGCTTTGCCCACTACGCAGGCTGACGCAAAAGTTGAATTGTGGTCACTGTTCCGTCATCGCAACGTGTGGGGAATGATGATTGGCTTCTTCTGCATGAACTTCGCCACCTATTTCTTTGTGACCTGGTTCCCAACTTATCTGACAGTGGCACATGGTTTTTCATTGAAAGAGCTGGGGACGCTCGGTGCGATCCCTGCACTGATGGGGATTCCGGGAAGTCTGCTCGGCGGGATTGTGTCAGATACCCTTTACCGCAAAGGATTCAGCCTGACGGCTGCACGTAAAACCTGTCTTATCAGCGGGATGTTGCTCTCCAGCGTGATTGCTTTCGCCGCATTCACCGACAGCATTACGGTGATCCTGACACTGTTCTCCATCACTTACGCCGGTTTAGCTTTCACTGCCGCCAATATCTGGACGCTGCCAGCCGATGTTGCGCCTGCCAGTAATTACGTGGCCACGCTGGGCGGCATCCAGAACTTTGCGGGCAACCTGGCCGGGATTGTTACTGCCTCGTTTACCGGCCTGATGCTGAGTCTTAGCCACGGTTCATTTGTGGTGCCGTTGCTGGTGGCGGGCGGAATCTGTGTGCTGGGTGCGCTGACCTTTATGTTTGTGCTCGGCAAACTAGAGCCATTACCGATCAGCCCTAAACCTGATGCCAACGTCATAGCTACCGCCAATCAATAAGAGGAGAAACTACATGCAAAACGAACAGTTCTTACGCGAAGAGATTTGTCAGGTGGGAGCTGATCTGTTTAACCGCGGCTATACCACCGGCACCGCAGGAAACATTAGCGCTCGGCTAGAGGATGGCTGGCTGATTACGCCAACCGATGCTTGTCTCGGACATCTCGAGCCAGGCCGTATTGCTAAGGTCAATCGCGCGGGTGAATGGGTTTCGGGCGACAAGCCGTCGAAGACTTTGCTGTTACATCGCCAGATTTATGATCGCAACCCGGAGGCGCAAGGCGTGGTACACACCCATTCCACGCATCTGGTGCAACTGACGTTAGCGGGCGTGTGGCAGAGCGACAGCATTTTGCCGCCCCTGACGCCGTATCAGGTGATGAAAGTCGGGCGGATTCCGTTAATCGCCTATCGACGCCCTGGCCATGCCGATGTAGCTGCGCAGGTTGCTGAGTTGGCTAATGACGTTCGTGGCGTGATGCTGGAGAGACTTGGCCCGGTGATGTGGGGTAAATCCGTTTCAACGGTGAGCTTTGCGTTGGAAGAGTTGGAGGAAACCGCGCGACTTTGGCTGAACTGCGTGGATAAGCCCGCCGCGCTGCCAGAACAAGCCGTATTGGAGCTGTGCGAACACTTTAATACGCGCTGGTAACACCCGCAATTTTCCCTACAAAAACGAGAACCAAAGATGAAAAAGACGGTAATAGCCGCAGGCATGATGCTCTTTGCATCAACAGTATTGGCGCAGGAAAAATCCTTTGTCTACGTATCCAATGGCGACAGCGGAACGGTGACGGCTTACGAGCTGCAAAAGGCGCAGCGCCAGCTGAAACCGATTGGTGAATACCCCAGTGGCCTGAAAAGTATGCCGATGGTGGTATCGCAGGATAAGAAGACACTTTATGTTTCCGTTCGCAGTAAGCCTTACCATGTTTCGGCCTGGCATATTCAACCTGACGGCTCGCTGCAGCATTTTGCGGATACGCCGCTGCCAGAGGCGATGGCGTATGTCGCGCTGGATAAGAGCGGGAAATTTCTGCTTTCATCTTCTTACGGCGGCGATCTGTTTAGTATCAATCGCATTGCTGCGGATGGCAAAGTTGAGAGTGCGCCGGTGCAGGTGGTGCATACCGGCAAGCGTGCACATTCAATTCAGACCGATCCCAGCAACCAGTTTCTCTATGTACCGCTGCTGGGTGCCGATCAACTGCTGCAGTACCGTTTCGATAGCCACAGCGGAACCGTCACGGCAAATACGCCTGCCTTTGTGAATATTCAACGTGAGGCGGCAACCGGGCCGCGTCATTTCACCTTTGCACCGCAGCGGGATGAGAAGGGTGAGCAGAATCTCTATGTGCTGACCGAAATGGCCGGCAACATCTCCCGCCTGACTTTGAACAAAGATGGCACCCTAACGGAACATGAAGCGACACTGTCACTCGATCCGGCCATTGCCGCCAACATGCAGCGTGGTGAAGCGCGACCACTGACAGGCGATGATGATTTGCCAAAATCCGCCAAACCGCGGTTATGGCAAGCCGATATTCATATCACGCCGAATGGACGTTTCCTTTATTCCACCGAACGCACCAGCAGTCATATTACTGCATTTCATGTTTCACCGAGCGATGGTCGATTGACGTTGATTAATAGCACGCCAACAGAAGCTCAGCCGCGTGGATTTGCTATTGATAATTCCGGACGTTATTTAATTGAGTCCGGTCAGAAGTCGACCCAGATTTCACTTTATTCCATCGATCAAGCATCCGGAAAACTGACATTAATTGAGCGCGTGCCTACCGGTAAGGGCGCTAATTGGGTCACCATCGTTGAGTAAATTTCTGCTCTAGTTAATTCATTCGTAAGAAAAGGAGTGTTTATGTCGACTATTCGCAAAACATTATTCAGCACATTATTGTGCTCGACGTTGTTAAGCGCAGGATTACCGACACAAGCGGCTGAAAAAGGGGTTGCCACCGATCTGGAACCACTGCACCACGTCATTCTGGAAAATAAATACGTTACGGTAATGCGCGTATTAATTCAACCCGGACAATCGACGCTATTTCATGAGCAGCATCTGGATTATGTTAATACGCACATTGAAGGGAGCCCGGTCAAAATAGAGTATCCCGACAAGCCGGTAAACATGACCGAAATGAAAAGCGGCAATGTTAAATTCGGTGAGCATCAAGGGAAATCGGATACGGATAAGGTCACCAATACCGGAAATAACGTCAATCATCAGGTGGCGTTCGAAATTAACATACCAGGCCCGCAACATTTTGGTAACGCTTCGCGGCCTAACAATGCCGCATTTAGTCAGGTGCTGGATAAGAAAACAGTGAGAGGCTGGAAGGTCACGCTGAAGCCTGGCGCCAGTACCGGCGAATATACGCAACACGGGCCTGGCGTGCGCGTGTTCTTTACCGAAGGGCGGGTACTGATTGCCGATCAAACTCATACCAATCGGGTAAAAGAAGTTTGGGTACATCCCGGCGATGCCTTTTTAACCGAGCCAGGTAAAGTCGATATAACGGCGGCAAGTGGCGAAAATATCATCTTCAATGATTATGAATTGTTATAGCACTGTTTGTATTTTGTGAATTGACGTTGTCAGATAATGTGCACTTCTGTGGGTTGCCACAGAAGTGCATTATTGTTTTTACCATACTAATAATTATTTACCGGAAGCAATTACAATGAAAGCAAGAAAGGTGAGACAGTGTTGTCTGCCTTTCGCGTTGAGCATTCTGATGTCTGCCACATTTTCAGCTCACGCTGAAGATGCTGCTGAGTCTGCGGCTCTTATTGCGAAAGGCAAGTATCTGGCTATTGCTGCGGACTGTGGAGCTTGCCACACCGCACCGAATCAGGGCAAGGAAATGTCGGGTGGCTATATTATCTCCTCGCCGTTGGGGAATATTGTTGCAAGTAATATCACGCCATCAAAAACCGCCGGCATTGGCGATTATAGCGAACAAGATTTTGTTAAAGCCGTGCGAAGTGGCATTAATAAACAGGGGCAGCATCTTTATCCGGCGATGCCTTACACCTCATACGCAAAAATTTCTGATGCCGATATGCACGCGCTGTATGTTTATTTTATGCACGATGTAAAAGCAGACGATAATGTACCGCCAGCAACGGATTTGCCTTTCCCATTTAATATTCGTTCAAGTATGTTCTTCTGGAATATGCTATTTGCCGATAATAAGCCGTTTATTCCGGCAAAAGATAAATCTGATGTTGTTAATCGCGGTGATTATCTGGTCAATGCATTGGCGCACTGCGATACCTGCCATACGCCACGTAACGCGCTGATGGGGCAAAACAACGATCAGGCTCTCAGCGGCGGCAGCCTGGGCAGTTGGTACGCGCCGAATATCACTCCCGATCAACAAGCTGGCATTGGCAACTGGAGCGATGCGCAAATCGCGCAATATCTCAAAACGGGCCATGTTGCAGGCAAAGCCCAGGCAGCAGGCCCGATGGCGGAAGCTGTTGAGCACAGCTTACAGCATCTGTCTGATGACGATATCAATGCGATAGTGGCTTATCTGCGGCAGATCCCCGCGGTGACTCAGGCCACGAACTCGCCGCGCGACGCGCTTGGCAAACCCGCAACAGATGAAGCGGCGCTGCGAGCGGTTAAAAATCCAGATGCAGGCTGGCAGGTTTACGCCAGTTCTTGCGCTAACTGCCATCAGGCGGATGGTGCTGGCAATCACTTCTATCCTTCGCTGTTCCACAACACCGCCACCGGCGCACCGCAGGCCGATAACCTCATTGCCACTATTGTCTACGGCGTACATCGTCAGGTTGATGGAAAAGATGTCGTCATGCCAGCTTTTGGCCCGGATGGGTTATTAACCGATCGATTAAGCGACCAGCAAATTTCCGACGTCAGCAACTACGTGCTGAAAAACTTTGGTAATGCTCAGCTGAACGTAACGCCTGAACAGGTGAAAACCGTGCGTGAAGGCGGCAAGCGCCCACTGATTGCTCGCCTGGCGCAGCCTGCTGTGTGGGGCGGTGGCGCGGTAGTTATCATTATTTTACTGGTGCTGCTGGTTTCAATTTCGCGTAAGGGGAAAAAACATGGCGCATAACCTTTCCCGACGTCGTTTGCTGCAAGGCATGGGCATTTTGTCACTCGGCGCGATGTGTAATTCCCTGTTCCCGGCGCGCGTGCTGGCTGCAGATCAGATGGCTGAAAATGGTTTTCTGACCGTTTCGCAGTTTTTGGTCAGTCGCCCGGTCGGCCCGATGCTGGGACAGCGCTACTACGATGCCTTGAATCGCCATAATGCCGAATTCACGCACCAGCTCAGCAGCCTACAGGCATTGTTGCAGCAGCATAATTTTGCCCATGTCGACGATTTCCTTGCTGCATTTGGTGCAGATAATCCTGACTGGAAAACGGCAAAACGCATCATTTCAGCGTGGTACACCGGCGTTGTCGGCGACGGCAGCGATCTGGAGTTGATCGCTTATGCCGATGCGATGATGTACCTGCCCACCAAAGATATTCTGGTGGTCCCAACCTATGGCGGCGGGCCGTTCTACTGGGCAGTAACGCAAGATGGCAAAGTGGCAACCACAGGAGAAGGCGCATGAGTGCACAAAAAGTCGATGCCGATGTGATCATCATTGGCTCGGGCGTGATGGGCGGGTTGATCGCCTGCCAGATGGCAAAAGCGGGTAAATCGGTGATCATCCTTGAAGCGGGCCCGCGAGTTTCTCGTCAGGAAATCGTCGAACGTTTCCGTAATTCCCCGTTCAAGATGTCGTTAACCAATATCAAATTACAGGGCGTGGGTTCGCCTTATCCCAATCCGCCACATATTCCGTCCACCTACGGTGACTATTTGCAGCAGGTTGGGCCGGTTAAATATCCCACCAAATACCTGCGCGTTGTCGGTGGTACAACCTGGCACTTTGGCTCTGCACTGTGGCGTATGATCCCCAACGATTTCAAACTCAACACCCTTTATGGTCGGGGCCGCGATTGGCCCTTTGGCTACGAAGAGCTGGAGGCGTGGTATGGCAAAGCCGAGTATGAGCTGGGCGTTTCAGGCGTCGATGGACAAGACGAAAGTGGGCAGGGCGGCAAAGCCTGGCCACCGCGATCTACGCCATTCCCGATGCCGGGTTTGCCAACCAGTTATCTGTTTGATCGCCTAACTGAGATGCTGGGTAAAGGCGGTTATAACCCGGTGCTGGAACCGAACGGTCGCGCGACTAAGCCGTGGGGCAAGCGCCCAATGTGTGGCGGCAATAATAACTGCAATCCGGTTTGCCCGATCGCCGCCAAATATGATGGCTCGATGCATATTGATGAAGCGGAACGTTTGGGAGCAAAACTGCTGGATAACGCGGTGGTGTACCGCATAGAGGCAGCGGATGATGGCAAAATTACCGGCATTTGGTATAAAAAGCCGGATGGTTCCGAGCACCATTTAACCGCCAACTACTTTGTGCTGGCGGCCTACGGTATTGAATCGCCGAAGCTGCTGTTGATGTCGACGTCTGAGAAATATCCCAATGGCATCGCAAACTCTTCCGATCAGGTTGGCCGCAATTTGATGGGCCACACCGGCATCAGTATGAACGTGATGATGTCGGAAGATGTGTGGCCAGGTCAGGGGCCGACCGAATTGCTGGTGTATCTGAACAACCGCGATGGCGTATTCCGCAAGGATTTCCCCAGCTACAAGATCAAAGTGCGTAACACGGTGCCAACCGCCGATTATGCTGCATCGCTGATTGAGAAAGGCGTGCTGGGCTCCAAACTGGATGCTGAGATCCGCCGCCAGTCGGCACGCTCGCTGAACTTTGCTATCGATTTTGAAACCTTGCCGCTGGCGGAAAACCGCGTTACGCCGAGCAAGACGAAAAAAGATGCGATTGGTATTCCGTTGCCGGAGATTTACTACAGCGTGACGGATTACTGGCATGCCGGAAAAGAAGCGGGGCTCAAAGATTTTCACAAGTTTGCAGAACTGTTGAATGCGGAAATATTGTCGATCGATACCAAGTTTCAGGATCGCCAGCACATCATGGGCACCACCATTATGGGCGATGATCCGCATAATTCGGTAGTAGATCGTGATTGCCGCACGCATGATCATCCCAATATGTGGATTGCCGGAACCAGCGTGATGCCGTCAGCATCTTGTATGAACCCGACCTTAACCGGCGCCGCGTTAAGCTTGCGCCTGGCTGAGCATATGTTGCAAACCATGAAGACGGAAGTAGCAGGTTAAGAGTGAATCGGTCGCCATAGATGGCGACCCTATGTTCACCCGGTGCGCATTGATGCGCACCGGGTAAAACAATCACTTTTTATTCGAAATCAGTGTGCCTTTCAGGCCGTGCGGCTCGGAACGCAGATACTGCGGTGGTGCTTTGGCCTGCGCACCCAATTCAGCGGCGGCATGCCATGGCCAGCGTGGGTCGTAAAGCACTGCGCGCGCCAGCGCAATCAAATCCACATCACCTTCCTGCAAGGCTTGTTCTGCCTGCTTGGGCTCCGTTATCAGGCCAACACCAATCACCGGAATCTTCACCTGTTTGCGAATGTCGCGGGCAAAAGGCAGCTGATAGCCGGGACCAACGGTAATTTTCTGCTGCGGTGACAGGCCGCCGCTGGAAACGTGCACGTAATCGCTGCCCGCCGATTCGAGCTGCTGGCTAAATACAATCGACTGCTCAACATCCCAGCCACCTTCAACCCAATCCGTTGCCGAAAGGCGCACGCCAACCGCCACCGAATCCGGCAGGGCGCTGCGTACCGCATGGAACACTTCCAGCGGGAAACGCAGACGATTTTCCAGCGAACCACCGTATTCATCCTCACGCTGGTTACTCAGCGGCGACAGGAACTGATGCAGCAAATAGCCGTGTGCGGCATGTAGTTCAATTAACTGAATACCGAGTTTGGCGGCACGCTGCGCGCTGTCAACAAAGGCTTGTTTTAGGCGCTCAAGGTCCTGTTTCGTCAGCGCCACCGGCGCGCGCTCTTCAGAATTAAAGGCTTGCGCGGAAGGCGCAACGGTTTGCCAGCCGCCTTGTTCCAGTGACAGCTGATTGCCACCGAGCCACGGCGCGGCACAGGACGCTTTACGTCCGGCGTGACCGAGTTGAATACCAAATGGAATGTCAGAATATTGACGGATATCGTGCAGAACGCTGGCCAGCGCCGCTTCCGTTGCATCGTCCCACAAGCCTAAATCACCGGGAGAAATACGTCCGGCCGCTTCCACTGCCGTTGCCTCTATAATCAGCAAACCGGCGCCGGAAAGCGCCAGTTGCCCGAGATGAATGCGGTGCCAGGCGCTGGCTTTGCCACTCTCAGCGGAGTATTGGCACATCGGCGCGATCACGATGCGATTATCGAGCGTTAACTTACCCAGTTGCGTCGCACTAAACAGTAAACTCATTGAAACCTCATCATCAGTGGCTGAATGGCTTTAAGCTTAGGGCCAAAAGCGCATTTTGCAGAGGGCTATGAGTTTGAATGTTGTAGCAAAAAGTAAGTTAAGCGGAATGTGCCGCCGCAAGTCGAAATGCATCAGACATTTTTTCCTGCTCACGCAGTGATAAACCTAAATGTCCGGCGACAACGCGCCATTGCGCTACGATACTGCTGAAGTTTTCAATAATGGTTTCGGCTTCAGATGCATTCAGCCGGAAGTAGGGCGCAACTTCACGTGCCAAATCGAGATCAAGTGCGTTGTCAGCTGTTGTGACATTTAACTTCAGACCATCAGCGTAGGGGACTGGATTGAGATCGTAGGCTGCAGATAAACGCCAGCCTTTGCCAGGAACCAGAATAAATCCATGATTGCGCAGATGATCATCGGTGTTAGAAACCAGCATATTAAAAACAATGCGCGACCACAGCTCACGTAAATCAGCATTGGTTTGGGAACCATGACGAATCAATACTTCCGCCAGTTCGAGATAACTCACACCGGTGGACGCATCTTCGCCATCAATGTGGCTTGTCATGGTCATCGCCGAGGCAAAGTGCAGACGCTTGCCTTCGGGCGTGCGATCGAAGCGGCGCACCATGAAACAGTGATAATCGCTGGCAAATTTTTTCGCCATCGCAGCAGCTACGTTGAGTTCACAAGCCGTGGCGAGAGCATTAACCACCATTTCCCATCCACCCACATCATATTCATCGCGGATGCTGGGAAATTTGGCTATAAATAGCTGACCCTGCTCATCAACCACACTTGCTTTGGGTCGAGCGCCACCCAGAGAACCGCCAGGCGCGATCAACATCCTCAGCCATTCATGTCCCTGAACCGCACGATTATCCGGATCGCTTTCCAGGGCGCGGCTCGCACGTTCGAGTGCGGCGATTTCGGTAAATGGCGGAGCCGCTGTTTCCAGTCTGTTATCGAGAAATTCCCCCTGATCCTCCAGTCGGTAACGCAAAGCACCAACGCGGTACAGGTCATGAACGCCCAGCAAAAAATCGGATTCAAACATGCGCGTACCAGCAGGCAATAATCCTCCACGGATATCGCGTTCCAGACGTCGTTCCATCAACAAGCGTCCCCATCGGTCAGGGCTTGAATCGCCAAACACACCAAATCCAGCACGATTGTTGGTGGGATATTGTGGCCCTTCGAATAGGTGGATGCCGGGATCCAACTGGATCAACAGCAAATCAGGATCGGTTAGCGCTTGCGGATCATACTGAAATTCAAAAGCTTCACGCGCCCGGCTGCGGCGAACATGCAGAAACCCAAGACGTTTTGGTTGTTTGAGTCCGTTCCAGTCGGCGTAGACGCTAATCATGGTCATTGTCGTGTCCTATTTTTTCTTCCCTGAAATCAACAGTGAGGCGAGACCCGCAGAGGTGACAGTCTGAGCATTTTTTTGCTCAATTCCGCGCTCATTAGCCTCTGCAACTTGTGGGCTGTTCTCATCCTCATGAACCTTATACGCTGATTTAGCCGCTAACAATTTAGTCGTCGAGGTGAGACGTGCATCCTGCAGTTGGCGACCCAACGTATCCTCAGCTGCCAGCAGATTAAGATCCTGTTCGAGTCCTAACACCTGCATCACAGCCAGATAGGCTCCGATAGTGACTCCAGCGCTTCCCGCTTCGAGCGAGCGCAACGTCATGGGTGTCATTCCTGCGCGTTCAGCTACCTGTTTAGCCGTAAGTTTTCTTCTTTTACGCGCGAGTTTTAATCGCTCGCCAAAAGCGGCCAGGATTTCGCCTGTTTGAGGAAGAAGTAGAGAAGTTCGCTGTGCCATTGTGTCACTATTTTATCTCTTTAGGGGTTTAACGGATAAAATATTAGCACTTTATGGATCTGCATTCCATTTTTAGTTATTAAAATAAAAGCGAGAAAATGCTAATAAATCATCATTTATGTATCATAAAGGATAAAATATTAGCACTTCAACTCAAAACGCCGCCGATCGCCAGCCGCGCGCTTTATCATTGCCGGTGCGCACCGCCAGCGAATGCGCTGCACGTTGCGAACGCGCCATCACCTCTTTTTGATTCAGCTGGGTAAACTTACCGGCGCGCAGCAGATAAACGCCATCGACAAACACATCGCTGACTTCGTGGCCGAGCGCTGAGTAGACCAGCGATGAAACCGGATGATGGATCGGCGTCATCGCCGGATGCGAAGTATCAACAATTACCACATCGGCGCGTTTGCCGACTTCCAGCGAACCCACCAGATGTTCGAGGCCAATGGCGCGCGCACCGTCGATGGTGGCCATCTCCAGCACTTTTTCCGCCGTCATAATAGTGGGATCGCGGTGCACGCCTTTTTGCAGCAGCGCCGCCACTTTCATCGCCTGGAAAAGATTGTGATTGTTGCTGCTGGCTGGGCCATCTGATCCTAAACCCACGGTTAAGCCGGCGGCCAGCATCTCCGGAATTGGCGGCACGCCGGAGGCGAGATAGAGATTGCTGCAGGGATTGTGCGACACGCGTGTGTCGTGATGTTTGAGCGCGCGGATGTCCCGCGAGTTGCACTGCACGCAATGTACCGCCAGCACATCCGGGCCGAGAAAGCCTATATCGCTGAGAAATTCAGTGTCGCTGGCCTGAAAACGCAACTGCGCCTGCTCAATCTCAAAATCGGTTTCCGCCACGTGCGTGGTGATCAGCACGCCGGTTTCATCCGCCAACTTACGCGTGCCGCGCAGCACTTTCTCATCCAGCGCCCAAATCATGCTCGGTGCCAGACCGACTTTTACCCGGCCATCGACTCTGTGATAACGATTAATTACTTCACGCGCATCGGCCAGCGCCTGTTCCGGCGTCTCGATCAGTTCAGCAGGAATGCCGTGCTCAGCGCCGCTGGTGAGGAAGCCGCGACACACATGACCGCGAATGCCGCTGACTTCAAAGGCTTCGATCACTTTGGCGGTTAATCCTGGCCGTGGATGCGCATACATAAAATCGACCAGCGAGGTAACGCCCGAACGCAGTGATTCCATGCAGCCGTGCAGCGCGGCGGCGTAGACATCTTCTTCAGTCAACGCCACGGCGCTGGGTCCAGTCATGCAGGTGAACCACTTTTTCAGCACCATGTCATCGCCAAGGCCTTTCAGCAACGTCTGGAATAGATGCGTATGGGTGTTCACCATGCCCGGCATGATGATGCGTTCGCGGCAGTCAATGATTTCCGCTTCCGGATAGCGCTGCTGCAAGGCATCGCGCGTGCCGATGGCGCGAATGGTCTTATCCTCAATCAGCAAACTGGCCTGTTCCAGAATCTCGCGCTGCGGATTCATGGTGATAATCCAGCCGTCGGCCAGCAGGTAACTCATGAGGCGTTCTCCAGTTGCTGCTGTAATTCGGCGGCATTGACCACAAAACCAAAGCATTGCTGCACGTTATACAGCGTGGCATCGCGGCAATAATCGGGCGAGGTGGTGGCGCTGCAATCTTCCAGCAGCAGGCAGTCGTAACCACGGAAGTTAGCGTCTTGAAGCGTACACAGCACGCATTGATCGACGTTAACGCCAGCAAACAGCAGGGTGGTGACGTTAAGATTTCGCAGGATGCTATCGAGCTCGCTGTCCTGAAAACCGGACATGCGGTATTTGTTGACGCGTATATCTTCGGCATCCGGCGTCAGTTCGTCCACCACCTCCGCCGCCCAGCTGCCGGCCTGCAACACCGGCGCGCCGGAAATCGGCAGCGGATCGCCTAATCCCACGCCATCGCCGTTCGGGTTATAGACGTGCAACAAGGCGGGACTGAGATTGAGCTTATCGGCGCGATTGCCCCAGTTGAGCCAAATCACCGGCACTTCCGCGGCGCGCAATGTCGGCAGCAACGCTTGCAGCGGTGCAATCGGTGCACGCGCGGGTGTGACATCAACGCCGATATGCCCGAGCCAGCCTTCGGGATGACAGAAGTCGTTTTGCATATCAATCACCACGATAGCCGTACGCTGCAGATCAAAAATCACCGAGCGGTCGCGCGTGGTGAGCTGCACGGTGCGCGACGCCTGCGCCGGTCGACGCGTATCAACCACTTGCGGTGAGACACGCCACTGATTATGTCGACTGCTGCCTAAAACATTCTCCGGCATATCAGGCTCCTGTTAACACACGCAAATCTTCTTCATCCAGCGTGACAGGGTCACCGCTGCGAATCAGTTCCGAGAAGCCTTCATTCGGCGTCATCACCGTTAGCGTGTAGAGTTTGCTGTTGCCGGTGTTACGAATCTCGTGATCGTTACCCGGATGCAGCAGCAACGAATCGCCTTTGCCAATCGCCAGTTCTTCGTCGTTGCAGCGCGCCACGCCTTCACCATGTAACACATAGAAGAACTCGTGCGCGGTGGCGTGCTCATTCGGTGGCGTGGCGCCGCCGACGTTGAAGATCTCCACCACGAAAATGTTCTCAATGCCGTCTAACGGCTTGTCGAACAAGATGGCGAAATAGTTGCTGCTATCCGGACTGATACGGAACGCCTTCACATCCGCAAGATTGTTGAAACGAAACGATTTCATACGTTATTCCTTTCGATAAGGCTGCGTTAACGCGCCAGGTTGCAATGTGCGTCCCACCACGCCGGACATCGCCAGAATGGTGAGTAAGTAAGGTAGCGCCAGCAGCACTTGCGGCGGCAGCGTGTTTTCAAACAGTTGCAGTGACAGTTGCAGGGCGTCTGCGGCGCCAAAGATAAAGGCAGCGACCAGCGCTTTGAGCGGGCTCCAGCGACCAAAGATGACAATCGCCAGCGCGATAAAACCTTGTCCGCTGACGATGTTGTCGCGGAACAGACCGATCTGCGCGGTGACCAGATAGCTACCCGCCAAACCGGCACCGACGCAGGAGAACAGCACACCCCACGTGCGAATCTTCAATACGTTCAGCCCGGCGGCATGCGCCGCACGCGGGTTTTCGCCCACCGCGCGCAGCGACAGGCCAAAGCGGGTGTGAAACAGACCAAAGTGCGCCAGCACCGCCAGCAACAAAGTGAGATAGAGCGGCAGCGGCTGCTGGAATAGAATCGGGCCAATAAACGGCAGCGAAGAGAGCAGCGGCACATGCCAGGGTTCGAGCATGGGGATGGTAGGCGAGGAATCGTTGCCCATTACCAGCGCGTAAATCCAGGTGGCTAATCCGGCGGCTAAAATATTGAAGACGATGCCCACCACAATCTGGCTGGCATGGGCGCGCAGGTAGAGCGCCGCCAGCACGCAGCCAACCAGCAACCCGCCAACGCCACCGGCAATAAAGCCCAGCGCGGTTGATCCGCTCTCCACCGCCATCATGTAGCTGGAGAGCGCGCCGAGCAGAATGGTGCCTTCAATGCCGATATTCAGCACGCCAGAACGCTCGGCATAGATTTCGCCCAGCGCCGCCAGTAATACCGGACCGGCAAGGCGCACGGCGGCGGCCAGCCAGCTGACGAAAAAGGCGGTATCGAGATTCATCCAAAAATTCATGATTGTTCCTCCGCCAGCTGGCTGCGCGATTTACGCCCGCCGGGCAGGTTGATGCGGTAGTAGCGCAGCAGATCGCCCGCCAGAATCAGTAACACCACCAAACTTTGCAGAATCAGCACTACCGAAGTGGGCAAGCCGGTTTGGCGCTGCATCGCGCTGCCGCCGACTTCCAGCCCGCCGTAGAGAATCGCAGTCGGGATCACCAGCAGCGGATTGAGGCGCGCCAGTAAGGCCACCACCACGCCGATAAAGCCGACGCCGCCAGAAATCCCTTCCATCAGGCGATGTTGCACACCCAATACCGCGCACAATCCTGCCAGCGCCGCCAATCCACCGCCGAGTAAAACCGCACCCATTTGACGGCGATTGACATCCACGCCGCTGTAGCGCGCCGCACGCGGATTCAGTCCGGCGATTTTGATTTCAAAACCGGCGGGCGTGGCGCGCATCAGCCAGAAGACGAACAGCGTGGCAACCAGCGCGATGGCGATGCCCCAATGTGCGCGCATGCCGTTCATCACGAACGGCAACCAGCTCTCCACCGGCAAACGGGGTGTCTGCGGCAGATCGCCCGGCGCACGCATCGGACCGGAGACCAGATATTGCACCATGAACAGCGCAACATAGTTGGCCATCAGCGAGATCAGCACATCATTGCCGCCGAACTTCACCCGTAACGCGCCAACCCAACCGGCCCAAATCGCGCCCGCCAGGAATGCGGTAATCAGCACCATCGGCCAATAGAGCAGCGCGGGAATCGCCCACGGAAAACCCTGCGGCGTGCCGGAAAGGGCGATCCAACTGGCCGCAGCGGCACCGAGTAGAAAACAGCCTTCAAAGCCGATATAACCGAGTCCGGCGCGCCACACCACGATGGTTGCCAACGCAATCAGCATCAGCGGCGTGGCTTGCACCAAACTGAGACCGAAGCTGCGCAGCGAGCCAAACGCAGCATCAAACAGGAAGCCATAAGCGGAGAGCGGATTGCCGCCAAACGGGATAAACAACAAACCGGCAATGATGAAAGCGGCCAGAATGCCGCAGAAACTGGTCAGCATCAGCGCGCCAGTTGATTCGGCGGGCGCCAGACGTCGCTCAAGCAGCTTCTTCATGATTGCCTCCGTTTTTTTTCAGGTGCGCACCTGCCATCAGTTCGCCGAGGCGTTCTGGCGTGGCGTCGCCAGCATCCAATTCACCGGCAATCTGGCCGCTGTACATCACCGCGATACGATCGGAGAGATTGATAATTTCCTCCAGCTCGGCGGAGATCATCAGAATGGCGCAGCCGCGATCGCGTGCTGCCATCAAACCTTGCCACACGCTCTCAATCGCGCCGACATCCAGCCCGCGCGTTGGTTGTTCAACCACCAGTAAGCAGGGATTGCTGGCGACTTCGCGGCCGAGAATCAACTTCTGCAGGTTGCCGCCGGAGAGTTTGCCGGCTTCAAAATCGGCATCTGGCGTGCGTACCGCAAAGCGGGCGATGATGTCGCGCGCATGCTGGCTAATGCGCTGACGGTCCAGCAGCCAGCCGCCCGCGCGGGTAAAGGTGCGCTGGCGGCCGAGCATGGCGTTATCGGTAATCGATAAATCGGTGACCGAACCGACGCCACGCCGATCTGCCGGGATAAAGCTGATGCCTTTATGGCGGCGCGTAGCGGGGGAATCGTCGCTGATGTCTTCGCCATTGAGCAGAATGCGACCGGCTTCCAGTTCGCGCAGGTTGAGCAACGCTTCCGCCAGCTCCGATTGGCCGTTACCTTCCACACCGGCAATGCCAAGTATTTCTCCAGCGGCAACGTTGAGCGAAACGCGCCAGATTTTTTGCTGTCCGCTGGCATCACGCACCGCAATGCTATCCACCTGCAACACGGTTTTGCCCGGCTGACATGGCGTTTTCTCCACGCGCAGCACCACATCGCGCCCAACCATGCGGCGTGCCAGATCGCGTTCCGAGGTGTCTTTAATGTCCACCGAATCAACCATTTTTCCGCCGCGCATCACTGAAACATGATGTGCAATCGCCATGATTTCATACAGTTTGTGAGTGACGATCACCACCGATCGGCCTTCCGCGCACAGCGATTTCAAAGTAGCGAACAGGCCAGCTTTCTCCTGCGGCGTCAACACCGCCGTCGGTTCGTCGAGAATCAGCACCTGCGCATCACGGTACAGCAGCTTGAGGATCTCCACGCGCTGCTGCACGCCAATCGGCAGATGCTGCACTTTCGCCCAGGGATCGATCGCTAACCCATGTTTATCCGACAGCGCCTGCAAACGCGCCGCCGCAGCGGGCAAATTGAGCACGCCGCTGGCGCTCTCTTTCAGACCCAGCACCACGTTTTCCACCACGCTCATTGGCTGCACCAGCATAAATTCCTGATGCACCATGCCAATGCCGCAGGCGATGGCATCGCTGGGATCGCGAAAACGCTGCGCTTTGCCATCCACCACAATGATGCCTTCATCGGCCTGATACAGGCCGTAAAGGATTTGCATCAGCGTGCTTTTTCCCGCGCCGTTTTCACCCAGCAGCGCGTGGATTTCACCGGCTTTGATGCTGAGCGAGACGTCGTCATTGGCCACCACGCGCGCAAAGCGTTTGGTGATGTTGTTTAGCGCGACGCGGATGTTTGCGGTTGCTGTCATGATGATTAAACCGTTGGCTTCAGCGCGCCGCTGTCAAGCTGCTGCCAGATCTGCTGGAAGCTCGCCCATGCGCTGGCGCTGACCAGTTTGGCGTTGTAGTGCTCGCTACCATTGACCACCGACCAGGCTTTGCCGACGGTGGGATGCCATTCGTCGCCGCCTTTGAAGGTTTTATTCGCTACCGATTCGCCAACCTGTTCCACCATCCAGTCGAGGTTCTGGCGGAAACTGCAGGCAACGTAATCGGGCGCGACATCGCGCTGATCGACATAGCAGCCGATGGCTTTGATTTTCGCCGCAGCCGCGCCTTGCATCGCGCCGAGGCCGGTAACGTCTGCTGCATGCCAAATCACATCCGCGCCGTTACCAATCATGGTAGTGGCGGCTTCACGGCCTTTGGCGGCGTTGTCATAATCGCCGGTGACTACACCCATGCCTTTAATGCCCGGACGGGTTTTCTCTGCGGCCTGAATAAAAGCACGCATCATCGCCTGCTGCGTAGGATTATCGCCGCCGCCGACAAAGCCAACTGCTTTGCCTTTTTCCGAGATCAATGCCGCCAGCGCACCGGCGGCATACGCGCCTTGCAGATAGGCGAGGTTGACGTATTCGACGTTGCCCGGTGATTTCTCGCCTGGCTTGAAGGTGGAGGCGAAGAAGTAAGTGTCAGGATATTCCGGCGCGATTTCAGCAAACGCCGAGCCGTATTCAAAGCTGTGGCCGATGATCAGCGTGTAACCATCATCAGCGTAGCCACGAATGGTTTGGTCCATCTGCGCCTGCGAAACGCTTTCGCTGTGCGCCACGGTGAAACCGGCTTTTTGCAGGCTCTGCAATCCGGCATACGCCAGTGAACTCCAGCCGCCATCGGCAACCGAGCCGGGCAACAACAGGGCGATTTTTATGGTGCTATTCGCCGCCATCGCTTTGCGCGACAACATCGGTGCCAGCGCGGGTAACAACAGCGCGCCAGCCACTAACTTCGCAAACTTTCTGCGGGATACGTCTGCCATCATGTGTTCTCCTGGTGTGGTTTTGATGTATTAATCACCGGAAGAGCATTATCTTAAAAGCATCATTTTTAGCACTTACCGATGCCTTAAAGGCAACGCAGGGGGAATATGCTGCAACATCGTTTGTTTGTGTATATCGATCAGGTGGCGCGCAGCGGTTCGATTCGTAAAGCGGCGGAACGGCTGCACATCTCGGCTTCGGCGATTAATCGCCAACTGATTGCGCTGGAAGAGGAGCTGGGCACGCCGCTGTTTCAGCGCTTACCGCGCAAAATGATCCTTACCGCCGCCGGTGAAGCGCTGATTCATCATGTGCGACAGAGCTTTAAAGAGATTGAAATCGCGCAGATGAAGATCGAGGAGCTGAAAGGGCTGCGGCGCGGCGAAGTCACGGTGGCGATGATGAGTGGATTAGCGGCGAACCTGATTCCGCGTGTGGCCTCGGAGTTTCGCCGCGCCAATCCGCGCGTGAAATTACTGCTGCAACAGCTCACCACCGGCGAGAACATCACTAACGCCGTGGCTAGCGGCGACGCCGATTTGGGGATTGGTTTTGATTTCGAGCTGCAGCCGGTGCATCGCAACATTGCCAGCGTGCCGGTGCGATTGGGTGCGGTTGTAGGCGCGGGCCATCCGCTGGCGGAGAAATCCAGCTTACGTTTGAGTGATTGCTTGCCGTATCCGGTGGTGATTGCCGACAAATCGATGGTGATTCGGCCGTATCTAAATGAAGTGTTCGCGCGCGCCTCGATCAATCTGCAGCCGGTAATTGAAACCAACTCGATCGAGGTGATGCGCCAGTCGGCGATGATGGATCAAACCCTGACGTTTCTCACGCCGATTGATATTGAATCCGACCAGCGCAGCGGCCGCTTGATCTATATTCCGGTGCGCGAACTGGCGCAGCACACGCAAACGCTGATGTTGATCGGCCACGATCGTGGCACCAGCGCGATTGGTAGCGTGTTCGCCGAAACCATTAAAGGGATGATGTCGGAATTGCGTTAATTGCCTGGTCGCCATAAATGGCAACGTTGTGGGTTTTGTAGGGAGCGCATTAACGCGCTCCTGGTCACCATAAATGGCGACCCTACGAGAACGCGGTGCGTTCTGTGAGGAAATTAATGTCGAAATTATGCACCTCGCGCGCCAGCTTCAGCAGCGCCTGCGCGGCACGATCGGTGGCAATCGCCCCGCGTTCAGCATCAGCTGCTGCGGCATTGCCGGTGGTGCCCGAAAGGTGCAGATCCTGCGCCATCCAGCCAAAACCAATGCCGCCTTCCGGCGTCAAAATCCCGCCGGTTGCTTCGAGTGCCACCGAAGTAGAAACGAAATCAGCGGCGTGCTGCATCTGGACCAATTCAGGATGCAAATGCAGCATCATGCTGGTTTCCGATTCACCACCGTGAATTCCGTGATTGAGTTCATGCGCGCTGTAAAGGTCTGACGCATCAATGGTGCGGAACCAGCTGGCGCTGACGGCAAACATGCCCAGTTCGATGCGTAGTTGACGACAAACGATTTCCATCAGCTGCGGCTGTCCGCCGTGCGAGTTCCAGAAAATCAGCTTACGAATTCCGGCGCGCCAGGCGCTTTTCGCCACCTCGAACCACACTTTGCCTAACACGTCATACGGCAGGGAAAGGGTGCCGGGATAGGCGAGATGTTCGTCCGATTTACCAATCGGCAGCGCGGGCAACACCAGCAGCGGGAGATCGTCGGGCAATAATTCCACCGTGCGTTGAATGATCCCGGCGTTGATGGCGGCATCCACACGCACCGGCAGATGCGGGCCATGTTGTTCTACTGCGCCAATCGGCAGCACGGCGACGATGTTCGCCATATCCAATTCACTGAATTCCCGGGTTGAGAGATCCCACCACCAGGGCGAAGACGGCTTGAGCATGTTTACCTCCATTTTTTACTCCAACATAGCGGGTTGGCAGTGCAATGGAAGCAACAAAATTCGCGCTTTGCGTTGCTTTAAAGGCATTGGTTAGAAGGAGGTCGCCATGAATGGCGACCCTACACAGTGGTGTTATTTCTGATTCTTACTGGTGAATTCCTGGTAATTCTCTTTGGTCACCGTTTGATATGGCACCCAGTTATAGGCTTCGGTCTTTTTACCGCTCAACATGTCGTAAGCCACATCGACTGCGCCGGTTGCCTGACCTTTCGCATCCTGGAAAATCGTCACCGCCATTTTGCCGTTCTTTATAAACTGCAAACCATCCGGCGTGCCATCAATACCGGCGACTAGCACATTGCTTTTCTTCAGCTGATCGAGCGCCATAATCGCGCCGATCGCCATTTCATCGTTATTGGCGATGATGGCATTGATGTCATTACCATCCTGCAACCATGACAAGGTTTTATCGACCGCTTCGTTGCGCTGCCAGTTGGCGCTCTGTTTCTGGATCACTTTCAAGCCGGGATGATCCTTTACATAGTCCTCAACCGCTTTGGTGCGCTGACGCGCTTCTTCAGTGGAAAGGGCGCCCATCAGAACAGCGATATTGCCTTTGTTATCCATCCGCTTGGCTAACGCTTCGATCTCCATCTTGCCGCTCAACGCCGAGTCGGAACCGACGTAGGCCATTTTGCCGGTCAGTTTCACTTCGGGTTTACGGTTAACGAAAATCAGCGGGATATTGGCTTTCTGCGCAGCGGCGATCACTGGCATCACGCCTTGCGTATCCACTGGGTTGATGATGATCGCGTCTGCACCCTGATTGATGAAATCATCTACCTGCTGAATTTGCAGGGACACATCACCTTTGGCATCGGCAAACTGGCTGTTAAGCCCTTTGTCTTTGAGCTGCTTTTCCATCTGACTGCGCAGTATGGAAACGAAATTGAGATCGAGATTAGCCAGAGCGACGCCAACCATATAGGTTTTCGCCTGGGCAGTGAACACACTGAGCAAACCGCAGATAAGCATTACTACCTTGAATAATTTCATTTTTTTATCTCTGTAGGGGAGGTTTCTATTATTTTGCATCCGGGTGCAAAATCAACGGGATTGCTGCCGCTGATTGACATCATGTTCAGACGGACAACGCGATGTGCTGTCTTCACTCTCTGGTACGGTTGAAAAATAGTCAACGCAGCAAAAATCGATTTCATCACCACGATCACAAAATCATCACGATTTGCACCCGAGTGCATAACAAAAATGCAACCGGGTGCAAAGTTTGCGAAAGTCGCCTCTTGCTAACGTGGGGAATCGCTCTATGCTCACTTTTTGCCAGGTAAATTACGGAAGGAAGCCGATGACGAGAACAGTGAAAAAGGCCACGGCCAGCGATGTGGCCATTCTCGCGGGCGTGTCGAAATGGACGGTATCGCGTGCGTTTATGCCTGGTGCTTCAATCTCCGAAAAGGCGCGGGAGAAGGTGATGCGCATCGCTAAAGAGCTGGGATATCGCCCCAATTTGCTGGCGCGCAGCCTGGTGAAAAAGAAGACGCATATCATTGGCGTGGTGATCGATGAACTGAAGAATCCACACACGCTGATGATTCTGAATGAAGCCACGCAGCAGCTGCAACGCCGTGGTTACATGGCGCTGATCCTCAACATCACTGATGGCGAACCGTATCGATCGGTGATGACGCAGGCGGATCAATTGCAGATCGACGGCGTTCTGTTTCTCGGTACGGTGCTATCGGCGCAGCTGATTAATCTGGTAGAGGATATGTACAACATTCCGCTGGTGCAGCTGTGTCGCAATACGCATGCGCAGGGCATTGATGTGGTGGCGATTGATGGTTATGCCGCCGGTAAACAAATCGCCGAACTTTTGCTGGCGCAGGGCGCGCAACGTTTTGGCTTTATGCAAGGTCCGGATACGCCGACTTCTCATCTGCTACGTAAAGAGGGATTTGAAGCGACGATTCAACAAGCGGGATTCCAGATTAATGTACTGCTCAAAGCGGGCAGTTACGATCGCGCGCGCAGCTGGCAAGCGATGAGCGATTATCTGCAACGGCCGGACCCTGTGATTGATGCGCTGTTCTGTGAAAACGATGTGCTGGCGCTCGGTGCGATGGAAGCAATGCGTGCCGCGCCGAATATGCCTAAGATTGCGGTGGTGGGATTTGATGATATCGAAGAAGCCAGCGCGCCAGGCTGCCAGCTCACCACCTTTAGTCAGCGTATTGATTTGCTGATCGCCGAAGCGTTGAACCGCTTGATTGATGGTCGCGAGAGTGCGGATGAGCGTTGGCGCCACGGTGAAATGCGTGTGCGCCGTTCGCATTTGCGTAACTGAGTCCGCATTCTATACGCTAATCAGCGTGATATCCTCAGCGCGAAAAGCGTTGTAAAACTCTTTGTTAAGTTTCTCTTCTACCACAAGAATATCGATTTCTTCGCAACCGGCTACCGAGAACCGGGCCACGCCGGGAATTTTATCCGCCGTCAGCCCAACGATGGTTTGATTGCTTTGCTTGATGGCGACTTTTTTGAATTCGCAGTCGGCAAAATCAAAACCCGTCAGCCCGGATTCAGGGCTCATCGCACAACCACCAATAAAAGCCTGATCGAAAATGATATTTCGCAGTTGCTCAATCGCCGTATGACCCACGCTGCCGCCACTGTTTTTCTGAATGTGGCCGCCGAGCATGATGACGTCTATTTTCGGGTGTTTTAACAGCGCTGCAGCGATATCGGGAGCATTGGTTGCGACGGTTAAAGAGAGTGTTTCCGGTAGCGCCAGCGCCATTGCCAGATTAGTGGTGCCCGCATCAATGAAAATGCAGGTGTCGTTTTTTACCAGGCTGGCACACTGTTGCGCGATCATGTCTTTTACTGCGTGATTTTGCTCTTTTCGGCTTTGGAAAGAACCCGCTTCAGGTATCTGTAATACCGCCCCGCCATACACCTTTTTGCACACGCCTTCTTTACTCAACTCATGCAGATCGCGCCGAATGGTGTGCTCTGAAACCTGCATCTGGGCGGCCAGATCGACGCAAACAACACGGCCCTGGTCGCGCAAAATTTGTCGTATCAGCTCTTGTCGCTGTTCTGGGAAAGCTGCATAATCGAGCATGTAAGTTCCTTAAAAAAACACAACCAATCTATAACGAGCATAATCGCGCAATGGCAAACACAATGTCAATCGCAATGTACCTCTGCAGAAATCATGCTTATTAACCGCTCAAACGAGGAGTGAAATGATTTATAAACCCCAAAGCATCACCCCAAGTCATGCCACACGACTGACGTTCTTTATCGCCGGATTTGTGACTGCGACCTGGGCGGTGATTGTGCCTTTCGCGCGCAATAACACCGGTGTTAACGAGGCGATGCTTGGCACATTGCTATTATGTCTGGGATTTGGTGCGCTAATCGCCATGCCCGTTACCGGATTGCTCACCAGCCGCTTTGGTTGCCGGAGGGTGATCATCGTTGCAATGGGGTTAATCATCCTCAGCACGCCACTGCTCGCTGTGATTGCAGATCCTTTACTGCTTGGCCTGGCTTTGCTGATTTTTGGCATTGGTGTCGGCGTGACAGATTGCGCGATGAACATTCAGGCTATTCTGGTGGAGAAACAATCCTCAGTTCCACTGATGTCTGGTTTTCACGGCATGTATAGCTTCGGCGGTATTGCCGGTGCCGGCGTAATGACATTGCTGCTGTCGCTGGGAATGACCGTTTTAGCCGGAACGCTGCTGGTGACTTTTGCGGTGATTATCCTCGCCGTGCTCAGCTATCCGGGACTTCTGACCTATGCCAATCCTAAAGAAGGACCGGCCTTCGCCGTGCCGCGCGGAAGCGTACTGCTGCTGGGACTCGTTTGCTTCGCGGTATTTCTGACCGAAGGAACGGTACTGGACTGGAGCGCCGTCTATTTGACCCAGGCGCGAAATATGCCTGAGACGCTAGGTGGACTGGGTTACACCTGCTTTGCCATTGCGATGACTGCGGCCAGGTTGACCGGCGATCGCATTATCTCCACGTTTGGGCGTTTACCTATAGTGTTGACGGGTGCAATCACTGCAGCAATTGGCTTGGCATTGGTCACTTATGTGCCATCGTGGCCGCTCTCTTTGGTGGGCTACGTTTTGATTGGCGCAGGCTGCGCCAACATTGTGCCGGTGATGTTTTCTGCCGTTGGGCAGCAAAAAGTCATGCCGCAGGCTGTCGCGGTGCCAGCAATGACCACCTTAGGTTATCTCGGCGTACTCAGTGGACCCGCAGTAATTGGCTATGTTGCGCACTTTAGTTCTCTGACTTTTGCATTTTCACTGATCATGGCGCTGATGCTAGTGGTTGCGGCATTGTCATTCACGCTAAATCTGGGCGAGAAAACAACCGCGAGGGAGAACGCATGAAAATCGCACATGTGGCATTGTGGACGCGCAACTTAAGTGCCCAAAAATCCTTCTGGCAGGATTTTTTTGCCGGGACATCCAATGAACTTTACATCAGCAAAAACCGTCCAGGTTTTCGCTCTCATTTCATCAGTTTGCTCGAAGGTCCAACCTTAGAATTGATGAGTCTTGACGATTTAGCAGCAGGACCTCATGGAAAAGAGCTGACGGGATGGGCGCATATCGCGATTCATGTCGGTTCCAGGCAAGAGGTGGATTCGATGGTTGCCAAAGCAAGCGAGCAGGGGATTTTAGTCAGTCCGGCCCGTACCACCGGCGATGGCTTTTACGAAGCCATCATTCGCGATCCGGATGGTAATCTGATCGAGATTGTCGGTTGAATCTAAACGCGCAGCCAGAACCTATCAGGCTGCGCGTTTAGATGCTTACTGTTCTATGCTGGTCAGCAGCGCATTCTGGATAATTCTTTGCGCTTTCAGTGGGTTTTGCTCGCGCTGTGCTTCCTGTAATGCGGCGATATCCAGCTTATCCAGCGCGCGATAGATATGCTTGAGAAAACGAATCGACAGATTGGCAGCTTCTACATGATCTTCGCGGAACGGGAATTGATCGAGCTGCCACACGCCGTCCCAGTTGTTGATCTTCAGTACATAGAAAAACTCAAAAATCTCGGTCATGTGCACTGTGCCCACCACCAGATCATCATCCCAGCCGCGCAGGTTGTCGTTGACGTCCATGCCAAACAGGCGGCCGCGATCGATAATCAGCTGGGCGGAATCCGCTGGCGACTCCCCAGCAAACAGCGCATGACCGAAATCCAGTAATACGCCGACGTTATCCAGGCCAATATCCTCGATGCCAAGCAGAGTACGCGCGGCCGAATCCCAGGTCATTTTCACGCGCGGTTCACGCGGCTTGTACTCAATAGCAAATTTGACGTCCGGATTGGCGCTCGCCAGTTCGCGCATGCCATCCACCGCCATCTTCCACAAGTTTTTATGATCGACCTGGAACGGATAATCCCAACCGTCCTGACCTGGCCAGACTTTCACGTAGTTAGCGCCCAACTCACGCACCACGGTGGCCGCTTCATGCATCAAATCAAACGCCTGTTTACGAATGGCGGCATCTGGATTGGTGAAGGCACCGCGTGAGAAGCGGCGCAGATAGATTTCCGGGGTCACGCCAATCGCTTTCAGTCCGGCATCGGTCAGCGCTTGTTTCACCTGCGCGACCGTTACGCCTTCGGTGAACGGATAGGGCACATCAACGTAGGAAAGGTCCTCGACGCTGCCAGCGAGTTTGATCTGATCAAGGGTGCTGAGCGCCGGTCCGTAACCATCTACGGCGTAACGATCGATATAGTTGGCAAAGTGCCACAAGCCGGCACCGAATTTCGGATACGTGTAGGAACTCATTCGACCTTCTCCTCAGATGATTGCATTCGTGAATATATATTCACATTGGATTATATATTCCATTTTGCGCCTTGATGTGCGCACTTAACCAGCAATCAATGGAGAAAATGCAACCACAATCACACAAAATTTGCTCGCAACCGTAAGGTCGTCATTAATGGCGACCTGAATTTGTGCGCAATTTGAAAGCAAAGGGGAAATCAAAAAAGAAAGGACTAACCAATAAACGAAAATACCGAATAACTTTTTCCCGAGAATTCAAACTCAGCAACCACGCTCATGCCCATATTCACATGCGCTTTAAGTGAGGCGACATTATCATTGCGAATAAACAACACACCTTCTTTTCCTGCCACACGTGGACGTAGTGCAGCGAACATCTGTTTAGCTAATCCCTGATTTCGTGCCTCACTACTGACGCAAATAGGGCCATATAAAAATGCGTTTTCGCTGCCGGAATAACTGGCGAGCATAGCTTTAATAATCGGCATGTCAGCGTTTTTGGTTAATGTCGAGGTCATTAAAAATCCCAGCACCTTATCGCCAGAACGTGCAACGATCACCGGCATTTCAGCCATCATCTCAGCAATTACCGATTCTGGAAGAGCAGCGGAGAGCGTGCCGTTATTGGCAGCGAGATTCTGTTCCTGTAAGTACGAAATTCCCTGGATATCTCGGCTTGTTCCGACACTTATTTCAATTGCATTAGTGTTCATATCAATCCTTTAAAGGCGTTCATTTTTTAAGAATCGTCCGATCGGAAATGTCCTACAAATCTATAGGACGCGTCAGACTAATCCTTCCAGTGCGACTTCCTTATAGTCCTCTTCAACAAAATCCTGCATGCCTCATACCGTTGCGAGGCGCTAGAAAATAGAGAAGAGAAACTGGAATGAATAAAGTTTATCGCGTTATCTGGAATAATTCACAGCGTTGCATGGTGGTGGTTTCTGAACTCGCGAATAGTCGCGGCAAAAGCAACAATACTGCCGGTATTATTCCCGCAGTCGTTCGATGCCCAAAAATGCTGCAGCTGATAACGGCTGGCGGATTACTGGCAGTCAGCACTGCGAGCTTCGCTTCAAACCCGCAGGTTGTTGATAACACAACGGCAACTTTCGAAGGTGAAACCGTCATGACGGCGCGTGCCGAGTCGGCGATGATCGTTAAGGGCTCAGCCGCTAACGCTATTTTTGATAATGGATTTATCAGTGCATCTGCACCTACCGCGAACGCAGTGCAAGTGCAGGATGGCGCGACTTTTGATGTTCGTAACAGCACCATGCAAACGTTCCAGACGCCTACGATGACGGTTTTGGGTGGCTCAACAGCGAAAATAGCCAATAGTGAGCTATCAACTATCTCAGGATCTGCGGCTTTAATTGTCGGAGAAAATAGTACGGTAACTGGCAATGACGTGCGCATCACCAGTAGCAAAGATGGCATGTTAGTTGACAATGCCAGTGTGAAAATCAGTGGACTTAATATTCACGCAACGGGTACCGGCGGCGGTACAAACACAGCAATCACGGCCACCAACGGCAGCAACATCGATCTTAATACGGCGACGTTGTTGACTGAAGGTGTTGGCGGGCATGGCATCTATGCCAGTGTTAGCGATATTAGTGCCACCAATATTGATATTACGACGACCAATGCCAGCGCACGTGGCGTTCTTGCATCAGGTGCTGCAACTCACGTCATGCTAAACGGTGGCTCCATCAACACGCAAGGTGCTAATGGCCATGGGATTCAGGCAACCGCAGGCGCGTCTGTAGATGTAAGCAATATGGATATTACCACTACCGCACTGCGTCAGGCGGGGAGTAACGGCGCGGCGGCAATTTTTGCTGACACTGATGCAAGAGTAAATGCCGATTCACTCAACTTAACCAGCGCAGGCAGTGCGATCTGGATTAGAAAAGCCCAGATTAATGCGAATAATCTGCATATAACGCAAACTTCGGATGCTTATGGTCCGATGATCTGGGGCTTTTCAGGTTCACAACTGAATCTAACTAACAGTGTTTTGACGCTAGGCGAAGGTCTATCAAATTCGCAGGGTATCTATGTTGATGCTGGCACGGCAAACCTTGATGGCGTCACCATCACCGGCAACAACGGCGGCACCGCTATTGTAACCCGTTATAACGGAACCCTGCATGCCAACAATCTTGATATCGCCATCAATAATGCCAATGGTGGCTTTGCAACAGGCCTTTATCTCAGTCGTGGCGCAAGCCAGACCACTGCAAATGTTAGCAACTCTAAAGTAGTCGTAAACGGAAGTAATGCGGCTGGTATTCGCTCTGAAGTTGGCGCGGTGCAAACGGTGAATCTCACCAACACTTTGATTGCCTCGGATAACGTGGCAGCCAAAGCCGATGCGAGCTCCGCGCTGCTCATCAATGCCGATGCGTCGACACTTACGGGCAAAACGCTGATTCAAGGCGGCACAACCAACAGCACCAATGCTGTTGTTGGTTTTATTCGTCTGAATGCCACCAATGGTTCACAACTGTTGGGCGATGCGGCAATCGACAAGCTTTACACCCGCGATAGCCTGATTGCGCTGGACAATGCCTCAGCATGGCAAGGTGCGGCAAAAGGCTTGCATCAACTGACGCTGGATAACGGCAGCCAATGGGCAATGACTGAGGATTCTGATGTCGGCAGCATCAATCTGAAGAACAGCCAAATCGTCTTTATGCACAACGATAGCGGTTTCAGGGAGCTAACCGTAGACGGTGATTTTAATAGTGACAACGGTACGCTGGTAATGAACAACGTGCTGGCTGGCGATGACTCGCCGCACGACCAGTTGGTGGTGAATGGCAATACATCTGGCAACACGCAGGTTGTGATTAACAAAGCGGGCGGTAACGGTGCGCAGACCTTGCAAGGTATCGAACTGATTTCCGTCGCCGGTGAATCAAATGGCGAATTTACCCAGCAAGGGCGTATCGTCGCAGGTGCCTATGATTACCATCTGCAACGTGGAATCGACAGCAACAGTAAGAACTGGTATCTGGTGAGCGGCGAAACGCCGGTTACTGCACCCGATCCCGATCCGGTAGGCGGCGATGGTGACTTTGGCGGCCCAGTAATTACGCCTCCGCCAGCAGGGAAAATGACGCTACGTCCTGAGGCCGGCAACTATATTGCTAACATCGCAGCCTCCAATACGCTGTTTAACCTGCGCCTGCACGATCGCGGCGGTGAAACACAGTATGTTGATGCCCTGAGCGGCGAGAAAAAAGTCACCAGTCTGTGGATGCGTAATCTGGGCGGTCATCAGCAGGTGCGTGACAGCTCCGGGCAGCTGAAAACCGAAACCAATCGTTATGTCCTGCAACTGGGCGGCGATCTGTTAACCACCGACAATCTGCACCTTGGCGCTATGGCGGGATATGGCAACGCGCGCAGCAACACCGATTCGAACGTGACCGGTTATCGTTCTCAGGGCCATACCACCGGTTATAATCTCGGCGTTTACGGCACCTGGTATCAGCAGCCTGAACAGCAAACCGGTGCCTATGTGGATAGCTGGTTGCAGTACAGCTGGTTTAATAACAGCGTCAATGGCGATCATTTAAGCGCCGAGCGCTATCAGTCACGTGGTTTCACCGCCTCGCTGGAAAGCGGTTATAGCTGGAAACTGGGTCAGGACCGCTATAACAACAGCTACTTTATCGAGCCTAACGCGCAGTTTATCTGGATGGGCGTGAAAACTGATGATGTGACTGAAGCCAATGGTACGCGCGTCACTAGTCAGGGCGATGGCAACGTGCAGTCACGTTTAGGCGTCCGCGCCTCAATGAAAACAGCGGGCGAAAACGGTCAGACGGTGTTCAAACCTTATCTGGAAGCCAACTGGATCAATAACAGCAAGACTTTTGCCACCTCGCTGGACGGCGTGAAAGTAAGCGCGCAGGGCGAGAAGAATGTTGCTGAGCTGCGTGTCGGTGTTGATAGCCAATTGCGTTCCAACCTCAATTTGTGGGGCAGCATTGGTCAGCAGGCAGGTAATAATCACTATCGTGATACCAGCGCGGCGATTGGTGTGAAGTTGAGCTTCTAATCGCAATAATGCTCAGTAACGTACCGGGTGAATTTCACCCGGTTTTCTCGCTGACAGTAATAGTTGTGAAAACCAGGTTAATCTTAACGGTAATAGATACGGTTAATGTTTGATTGCAAAGGGGCTAATGATGGCCGTACAGGATAGGCTGGGCATGTCGGGAACCAGCAAAATAGTGACGGCGCTCATTGTCGACGATCATCCGGTGGTACGAACAGCGGTGGAAATGTTACTCACGCGAGAGAACATTGAGGTGATTGGCAAAGTTGCAGATGGCGCTGAAGCACTGCAGATGATGCGAAATTTACAGCCGGATCTGGTGATTCTGGATATTGCTATTCCTACCATCAATGGACTTGAAGTGATTACCCGTGCTCGGGCCGCCAGTATGGCAGTTAAAATCCTGGTGTTTACTTCTCAGAGTGCCGCTTCGTTTGCTGGCCGCTGTCGCCGAGCCGGCGCGTCGGGTTTTGTGGAAAAAACGGAAACCTTAGAAGACTTACTGGATGCCATTCGCGCCGTGCGAGCGGGATACACCTTTTTCCCGGCTGAAGATTTCCTGCAGGTTGAGACGTTGCAAGCTTCATCCCATACGGAGAGTGAAAAACTCGCTACGCTTACCGATCGCGAAATGATGGTGCTGATCTACCTCGCCAAAGGTTATAGCAACATCGAAATCGCCAATGAACTGACGTTGAGCAATAAAACCATCAGTACCTACAAAACCCGATTGCTGACGAAACTCGGTGTCAAAACACTGGTAGATCTGATTGTTATCGCCAACCGCAATAATCTGGTGGGCTGATCACGCGTTATGGCTAACTCCCTGAAAAAAATCGGTCTTGCTCTGCTGCTGTTTACTTCATGCTATGTGCTGAATGAAGCGATGGTCTCCGCCGCCGAGCAGGTATTAAACCTCAAACTGCTGAGCCGTTCGCCCCAGCTTAATCATCTTCCGTCACAAGGTTTTAATACAGAACAGCAGCAGTGGCTGGCGACCAAACCGCAACTCACCGTTGGCATTGCCAGGCCTTCATATCCACCTTTTACCATCATCAACAATCATGCGGAGCTGGAAGGGATCACGGCAGACTATGTGGGACTTCTGGCGGCCATCATCAATAAACCGGTAAAAATCCGTCTGTTTTCCAGTCAAAAAGCGGCGGAAGAAGCCCTGAACGCTGGCACGGTGGATTTGCTGGGTTCCGTCACCCAATTTGATAATGATCGCAACAAGGTCGTGCGCACTGAACCCTACGCAAGTGAGCAAGCGATTCTGGCGATGCGCAGCAATAACAGCCGCACGCTAAGCAGCGATTTGGCAGGCGAACATATCGCGATGGCCAGCGGTTATCTGCCTTTGGAATGGGTTCAGCGACAATATCCGCTGGCCAGTATTCAAACCTATCCTAGCTATCAGCAAGCCATTGGCGCGGTGGCGTTTGGTGATGCCGACGTATTCCTTGGCGATCTTTATCCGATCAGTCGAAATTTTATTAATAATATTCGCGTGGTTAACTTCGCCGATTTCCCGGCTAAAGATCTCGCATTTGGCGTGCGATCGACTCATCCGCTTTTGCAGCAAATCGTTAATATTGCGCTGCAGGAGATTAACAATGAAGAGCGATTAAATATCCTGCAGCGCTGGCATGTAGGCCGCAGCGCCAGTGTATTAAATCAGCAGATATTCCAACTGAGTGATGCAGAAAAACAGTGGATAAAACAACACAACAAAGTGCGTGTCGTCGCCATTGATGGTTTTGCGCCGCTAACCTTCACCGATGACGAGGGTAATTATCGCGGCATCACCGTCGATATGCTGGCGCAAATTCGTCTGCGCACCGGACTCGATTTCGAAATGGTGAGCGCGCGTGATGTCAGCGAAATGCAGACCATGTTGAAAAATAATCAGGCCGATATGATTGGTGCATTAACGCCAAGCACAACTCGTAAGAATGACCTGATGTTCAGTCGCGCCTATTTTACCAGCGCTTTCGTGATGGTGGTGCGTCAGCAGCCCAATGCCGCGCGCAACCTGAATGAGCTCAATGGTAAAAAGCTGGCAGTAATCAATGGCACCGGCATGGCGACCTATATTCGCAGTCGCTATCCGTTGGTGAAACTGGTTGATGCGGCCAGCGCCAGTGATGCGCTGGCGATGTTGAATCGTGGCGATGTGGATGCCGCAGCCAATACGCTCGCCAACTCCGAATATCAAATCGCGCGTTATTATCGTAATCGCATGCGCATCAGCGCCACGCTGAATGAATCGCCGGCGTTTCTCTCGTTTGCCGTGCCGCCGCAATCACCAGAACTGCTGAGCATTATCGATAAAGTAATGCTCAGCATTCCGCCAGATGAAATGGATGTGATTGGTAATCTATGGCGGCCGAATAACATGGTGTCGTCAGATAATTTTTGGCGTGAGAACCGCATTTTTATATACAGCGCTGCAGCATTCGCCACGGCGCTGATCTTAGTGTCATTGCTTTGGGCTATTTGGCTGCGCCGGCAGATTCGTATCAAGATACGCGTGCAGCGCGAGTTGAACGATCAGCTGGAATTCATGAACGACATGATTAACGGCACGCCGAATGCGACCTATATCCGCGATGCCAGCGGCACATTAACCCAATGTAATGAAAGTTATCTGCAATTTCTCAATGCCACGCGTGAACAGGTGATTAATCAGTCGCTGTTTAAACGCGATGTTTTTCACGATAAGCAGCAGAACACCCAATATATTCAGGACTTTTATCAGGTGCTGAGCAGCGGCACGCCCATCTTTAAAGATCGTACCTTTGTGCATGCTTCCGGTGCGGAGAAAACGATTTTTCACTGGCTGCTGCCTTACCGCGATGCCAGCGGCAATGTGAAGGGCGTTATTGGCGGCTGGCTGGATGTCAGTGAGCGGCGCGTATTACTTGAAGCGCTGAACGAGGCCAAAGAGCAAGCCGAGGACGCTAACCGCGCCAAAACGCAGTTCCTCTCAACCATGAGTCATGAGATTCGCACGCCGCTCAATGCGGTAATCGGCATGCTGGAAATGGCGCGGAAATCAGCAGATAAAAATCGGGTGGATCATCAGGCGTTAGACGTCGCTTTTAGTTCGGCGAATGAGCTGGTGGAGCTGCTTGGCGATATTCTCGACATCGCGCGCATTGAAGCCGGCAAATTGACGCTGCAGCCAGAGCGCTGCAACGTGCAGGCACTTTGTCAGTCGGTGGTGCGCGTGTTTTCCGGCATGGCGGCGCAGAAAAACCTCGATCTGCACCTATCTGTCGATCCGCAAACCGGGCCCGCGCTGTGGCTCGATCCGCTGCGTTTTAAGCAGATCCTCTCCAATCTGATTGGCAACGCGATCAAGTTCACCGCCAGCGGCAGCGTGAGTGTGGATGTCAGGCTGACACATCATGAACGTTGGCAGATTACCGCCACCGTGCGCGACACCGGAAAAGGCATTTCTCTGGCCGATCAGCAAAAACTGTTTGCGCCGTTTAATCAGGTGGGACAAAACGGTGAGCAGGTAAAACGTGGCACCGGTTTGGGTTTGACCATCTGTAAAACACTCTGTGAAAAGATGGATGGCGATATTCAGCTGCACAGCGAACTGGGTAAAGGCAGCGAAATTGTGGTGCGCGTGATGGCGGATGCGTTTCCGGATGACATCGCTGAGGCCACGCCGATTGCTGAGCTGCCCGCCGAGCGTAGCAGCGTTCCGCTGCGCATTCTGATTGTTGATGATTCCAGCGTTAACCGTCTGCTGTTAACTCGTCAGCTGCATTTCCTCGGTCATCAGGTGATTGAAGCGGAAGAGGGCGCGCAGGCGCTGGCAGCATGGCATCAGCAAAGATTTGACGTGGTGATCACCGATTGCCGCATGCCGGTGATGGATGGTTATCGACTCGCACAGGCGATTCGTCGTGAAGAGCAGCTGCGGGATCGGCCACGCTGTTTGGTTTTAGGTTTTACCGCCAACGCCTTGCCGGAAGAGCGCGATCGCTGCCGTGAAGCCGGCATGGATGGCTGCCTGTTTAAACCCAGCACCTTGCAGGATCTGCAAAACTGGCTCGGTAAGGGCGTGCTGCAAAGCGCGGATGAGGGGCTTTTACAGCTGGCGGCGGGCGATGAACAGTGGAGCGCGCAATTACAGGCGGAATTAATCGAAAGCTATCAGCAGGATATCGTGGCATTGACGGTCGCGCTGAGTAGCGACGATCGCGAGCAGCTAGGTGAACTGGCGCATAAGATTAAAGGCAGCGCTGGCATTACCGGGGCGAACGCGCTGGTAGCGAAATGCGTTGCGCTAGAAGAGAACTGCGAGGATGAGTCGATTTCACGGGCGGTTTTGTCCGCATCAGGGCGTGAGCTGCTGGCGGAGATTCGGCTGGAGATCGCGAAGAACGGTGGTCGCCATTAATGGCGACCCTACGTTGATTACATCTTTGCTTGATAACCCATACGGCTTAACCGGCTAAATAACTCTTTATTATTGGCGCAGTTGAGTTTGCGAATAATACTTTGCCGATGATGGCTAATGGTTTTACAGCTGAGATGCAGTTTATGCCCAATATCGGTGAGATTGCTGGTTTGGCCTAGCATGCGCAATAAGCCAAATTCACGCGGTGAAAGGGTTTGTTTGGTGCGGCGAACTCCCACCGCAAATTCCGCAGACGACGGCAAACCTAATACAGCATCTGAAAGTTGCTTGAGGCTGCACTTTTTCGGCAGAAAGGTAACGCCAGGCAGCACGCCAACCACATAGCTGATTACCGCTTTCTCATGCAGATCGGTCAGCACGATAATTCGCGTTGCCGGAGATGAACGCTGCACTTTGAGTAGCAGCTCGGTGAAGTACTGCACATCGCGGCCATAAGCGGTTAATTCGCTGATAAGCACATCGGTTCCTGCTACTTTGCTTAACGCTACGTCCACATCGTCACTATCAATATTTTTAATCTGAATGAATTTCCCGGCAAAATAACGTGAAATGCCTTCAGTAATCCATCTGTTATTGTCTATCAGCGTTAATGACAACATAGTTATCCCCATCCTTATTATGTTGCTATTTAAGCGCGATGGCGGCGCGATAAATATCGGACAGGGGAAGGGAGGTTTGTATGAAATTTCCTAAATTCGTCTTTGCGCATTTTTAGGGCAGATGCTGCACCAACAGCTCACCTTTTACTCTTTTTCCTACGCACTTGACCCCGCAGTTCTCAATCCAAAGAAAGAAAATTCCGATGAAAAACCCACGAATTCCTCGCGTTAAGAAATATTGCTAGCAATAAAGCTAGAGTGGCATATCCCTTGCTTTACTCCTGACATCGCAAGATGTGTGTTCAATCAGGAGGCCGTTATGTCATCGCCGCAGGTTTTGTGGGATATCGCCAGCCACCAGCGTTACGCCTACAGCTCAATCGAACATCAGGTATTGCCCGTCTGGCCAAAAGGTAAAGGACTGGCGCTGTATATCGCCATGAATCTGGAGCATTTTGCGTTTGGCTTGCCGGAAGGCGCCAAACTGTCGCAAGGGGCGAATCGCCTCGACGTGTTGAATTATGCGTGGCGCGACTACGGAAATCGGGTGGGCGGTTGGTATCTGGCCGATCTGTTTGCCGAACTGGCTATTCCGCCAGCGGTGATCGCCAACACAGCGATCATCGATTATTGCCCACAGTTGCTGGATCGCTGGATAAGCCTGCCCGGCAGCGAACTGATCGGCCACGGTCATACTAACTCGCAGCGTCAGGGCGAACTGAGTCGTGAAGATGAGTTTGCGCTGATCGCCCGCTGCCAGCAGCGACTCACCGAATATCAGCAACGTCCGGTGGCGGGTTGGCTGTCGCCGTGGATCTCCGAAAGCCACGACACGCCTGACTTACTGCGCCAAAACGGCTTCAGCTACACGCTGAACTGGGCGCATGACGATCGTCCGGTGGCATTGCAAACTTCGCACGGCGATCTGCTGTCGGTGCCGTATCCGCAGGAGATCAACGACATTCCCACCATCATTCCTAACGGCACCTCGATAGAAACCTTCTGCAGCATGATCGAAAGCCAGTTCGCCGAGATGAAACTGCGCGCCGAACAGCGCCCGCAGGTGATGGGCATCGCGTTGCATCCTTACATCGTCGGTCAGCCGTTCCGACTTCATCATTTACGGCAGACGCTAAAGAACATTATCGCGCAGTGCGAAGACGTATGGATTACCACGCCAGGCGAGATCGCCGCGCATTCACTGAACGTAACCAACAAAGTCGCCTGATATCACTGGAGAACAGCATGACCGCAGCATCAACAGCAGTAGAGATCGTGAAAGAGTTTCTGGCGGCGTCGATGGCGCCGGATCCTGACCGAGCCGCAGCGCTGATGGCCGCGGATGTGGTCATCACTTTTACCGGCAAACGCGTAATGCCCACCGTACATGGCGTCACCGCATTTAACGCCGGGCGCTATCAATGGGTGAAAAAGCAGTTGGGCGATTTTGACTGGATGGAGAAAAGTCCCGGTCATGTGGTGGTGTACTGCACCGGCTTTCTTTATGGCGTTTGGCCGGATGGACGTGAATTCGCCGGTAATCGCTACCTCGACCGCTATGAGGTGATTGCAGGACGCATTAGCAAAATGGATGTGTGGAACGACAGCGCCGAGTGGATTCTGACGCCAGAGTTGAATCAGTCACCACGTTAATAACAAACAAATCAACTGGCATTGGCTTTGCATGCATTGCTAGCAATAACCTTAGCAAACTAATGAGAGATCAATGATGAAGCAACTTTTTCTGTCGTTGTTAGTAGCAGGTTCGTTAGGTGTGGTCAGTCACGCGGCGCTGGCGGAGAACGTGGTGCGCTGGGCAACCGATGCCGATATCCCGACGCTGGATCCGGATGCCTACGCATCCACCAAAGCGCTGACCTTTCAGAATCACATTTATGAATCGCTGGTGCAGCGCGATAACGATCTGAAAATCCAGCCGTGGCTGGCGCTGAGCTGGCAGCAGATCGATGACACCACGCTGCGCTTCAAACTGCGCGAAGGGGTGAAATTTCATAATGGCGACGAGCTGACGTCAGAAGATGTGGTGGCATCCGTGGCGAGGGTCACAGATCCGGCTTCGGGTATTCGCGCCAACGCCTCAACCATTAAAGACGCGGTGGCGGTAGACAAATACACCGTGGATATTCATCTGGTGAAGAAAACCGGCATCGCCATCAACGAGCTGACCGGCGTGATGATCATGGATAAGAAGTGGCTCAGCGAGCATAACGCGCTGAAGCCTACCGATATCAGCCAGGGCACGGAAGGTTACGCCACCAACAATACCAATGGTACCGGGCCGTTTATTTTGCAGAGCCGCCAGCGTGATACGCAGATGGTGCTGGTACGCAATCCTGACTGGTGGAATGCCGCTGCCGGCACCACCAATATCGACAAAATCATTTTCAAACCAATCTCATCCGATGCCACGCGCCTCTCTGGCCTGCTGGCGGGTGAATACGATTTGGTGACCTCGGTGCCGTTGCAGGATATTCAGCGTCTGCAAAACAATCCTGCCGTGCAGCTGCAGGTGAGCCCGTCGTTACGCGTTGATTATCTGGCGCTCAATATGCGCGACACCCTGAATGCCAAAAACGCCAAAGCGGAGAACCCGCTGAAAGATATTCGTGTGCGTCAGGCGCTATACATGGCGATCAATCACGAGGCGATCACGCAAAAAGTGATGCGCGGTCTGACTAAACCGACCAACAACTATCTGGCGCCGGATATTCCGGGTTATGACGCTAAGGCGGGCGTGGATTATCCATACGATCCAGCGAAGGCCAAAGCACTGCTGGCGGAAGCCGGTTATCCGCAAGGCTTCAACCTCAACTTTGATTGCCCGGAAGGCACCTACATCAATGCTCCGCAATGGTGCCAGGCGGTGCAGAGTTACTGGTCGAAGATTGGCGTGAAAGCGGCGCTGAATGTGCATCCGGCCAGCGTCTATGACCCGATTCTGGTCAATGGCCGCACGGATGTCGGCGTGCTCGGCTGGGCCAACCTGCCGATCATGGATCCTTATAGCGTGGCGGTACAGCTGCTGCACACCAGTAACGGGAAAAGCCTCGGCACCTTTAACATCCCGCGCTACAGCAATCCGGCGGCGGATAAGCTGATCGACGACTCGGTCGGCGAGCTGGATAACACCAAGCGCATTGCCATGCTGAGCCAGGCCGTCGCGCTGGCGAATAAAGATCTGCCTTATCTGCCGATGCACTTTGAACCCACCGTTTGGGCGATGAGCAAAAAACTGACGCTGAAACAGACGCCAGATAATGTTCAGCGCCTGTGGTACGGCAAGGTCAGCAACTAAATCTGCCAGGTCATGCACCTCAGTTAAGCGTAAATCGGTCGCCATAAATGGCGACCCTTCGGGAGGCCGTTATGGTGTTTTTTGTGCGCAAGTTACTGCAGGCATTTATGTTGCTGGCGGGTGTGGCGCTGCTCTCTTTTATTCTGTTTCAGTATCTTGGCGATCCGGTGGCCAGCATGCTGCCGGAGAGCGCCACAGAGGTGGAGCGTGCCGCGCTGCGCACCAGTCTTGGCCTCAACGATCCGGTGATTGTGCAGTTCTGGCACTACATCACGCGCCTGCTGCACGGCAATTTTGGCATCTCCTATTACAACCAGGTTTCGGTGTTTCAGCTGATCATGGAGCGCCTGCCGGCCACGCTGGAACTGGTGTTTGTTTCAGTGGTGATGGCGATGGCCATCGGCTTTCCGCTCGGGGTCTGGTCGGCCATCAGCCGCAACAAACTGCTGAAAGAGGGCGTGCAAATCCTGTCGCTGATTGGCGTTTCGCTGCCATGGTTCCTCACCGGCATCATCCTGATTATCGTGTTTTCGGTGTGGCTCGGCTGGTTTCCCTCCAGCGGTCGCGGTGAAGTGGTGAAAATCGGCTTCTGGAGCACCGGCTTTCTTACCGCATCCGGTTGGCACTCGATCGTGCTGCCGGCGCTTTCGCTCGGTTTGTCGATGGTGACCATCATCATGCGTCTGATTCGCACCGAGATGCTGGAAGTGATGAAGTCCGATTACGTCAAATTTGCCCGCGCGCGCGGCATCGAAAACTATCGCATCTGGTTTCGTCATGCGCTGAAGAACGCGCTGCTGCCGGTGGTGACGGTAATTGGTTTACAGATTGGCGGTTTGATTGCCTTCGCCATTGTGATTGAAACCGTCTTCCAGTGGCCGGGCATGGGCTTGCTGCTGATTCAGTCGATCAATTTCGTCGATGTACCGGTTCTTTCCGGCTATCTGCTGTTTACCGCCCTGATTTTTATCGTGATCAACACGCTGGTTGATCTGTTGTATTACCTGATCGACCCGCGCATGCGGGCTCAGTAAGGAGTTGCCATGATTAACGATAATGTCCCGTTACGCCGTCGTACCCGGCTGGCTCAGCAGTGGAGCGCCTTTACCGATAGCGATCTGCTTTGGCTGTTCTGGCGCAGCAAAAGCACGGTGGTGGCCTTCACTTGCTGCCTGCTGATTTTGCTCTGCTCGCTGACCAGCCACTGGATTGCGCCACACAACGTGTTCGATACCACTACGTTTGACCTGATGGATTCGGAATTGCCGCCATCGTGGATGAGCGGTGGCGACGCGCGTTTCTGGCTGGGAACCGATGTGCAGGGCCGCGATATTCTGTCGCTGATGCTCTACGGCCTGAATATCTCGCTGATTATTGGCGGGATCAGCGTGCTGTTATCGGTGGTACTCGGCGTGGCGCTGGGCGTGTTGAGCGGCTATTTCGGTGGCTTGGTGGACACGCTGATCATGCGTTTTGCCGATGCGATGCTGAGCATTCCCACCATTATGTTCACGCTGCTGGTCAGCGGTGTGGCGCGCGTGGTGATCCCCAAAGAGCTGATGGGGCACTTCGCGCCGGCCATTCTCACCGGCGCGATTGCGCTAACCGGCTGGATGCAATATGCCCGCACCGTGCGCGGCTTGACCATGCTGGAGAAAGGGCGCGAATACGTGATGGCTTCGCGCATCAGCGGCGCCAATCATCTGCACATTATGCTGCGCCACATCGTGCCGAACGTGCTGCGTCCGGTGCTGGTGATGGCCACGCTGCATCTGGGCGTAGCGATTCTGACTGAAGCGACACTCTCGTTTCTTGGCGTCGGCATGCCGCCGGATCAACCTTCGCTAGGTACCTTAATCAATGAAGGTAACCAGTATCTGTTCTCCGGACAGTGGTGGATTGTGGCTTTCCCTGCCGCGCTGCTGGTAATCCTGTCTCTCTCATTCAACATGCTGGGCGATTGGTTGCTGGACGCCCTTAACCCGAAATTACGATAGGAGCCTCAGGATGCAGCCAGCCAACCAGACGTTACTGGACGTCAGAGATCTCAGCATTGAATTTCTCCATCGCAAGGGCAATTTGCAGGCGATACACCATCTGTCGCTCAGCATGCAGCCGGGAGAAGTGCTCGGCATGGTCGGCGAATCCGGCGCGGGGAAATCGCTGACCGGCGCGGCTATCAGCGGCCTGTTGCAGGAGCCCGGCCGCGTTAAGAACGGCGAGATTTGGTTTCAGGGCCAGCGTATTGATAACCTGGATGATGACGCGCGTCGCCAGCTGCGCGGCAAAGCCATCAGCTGTATTTTTCAGGATCCGCTCACCAGCCTCAATCCGGTGCTGACCATCGGCCAGCAACTGACTGAAACCATCCGCACCCATTTACCGCTCTCGGCGGCGCAAGCCAGTGAACGCGCCATCAACCTACTCACCGAAGTGGGGATGAGCAGCCCGGCGCAGCGTATGCATCAATATCCGCATCAGCTTTCCGGCGGCATGCGGCAACGTGTGGTGATTGCGCTGGCACTGTGCGTGGATCCGCAGTTGGTGATCGCCGATGAGCCCACCACCGCGCTGGATGTGTCAGTTCAGGCGCAGGTATTACGCGTGCTCAAACGTCTCTGTCAGCAGCACGGCACCGCCGTGATGCTGATCACCCATGATATGGGCGTGGTAGCGGAAGTGTGCTCGCGAGTGGCGGTGCTCTACGCCGGTCGCATCGTAGAAATGGGGCCAGTGGAAGAGGTAATTCGTTCGCCCAAACATCCGTATACGCGCGGCCTGATTAACTCGATTCCTTCCATGCGCGAACGGCATGAGTTTCTGGCACAGATCGACGGTGCGATGCCACGCCTTAATACGCTGCCGGGCGGCTGCGCCTTTCATCCTCGCTGTCCACATGTCACTGAGCGCTGTCAACGACAACAACCGGAGATGCAGTTCAGCCATTTGTCACAAATCGCCTGCTTTTATCCGTATGGAGAGACGCCATGAAAAGTGAAAAAGCACTGCCGCCGGAAGTTTTAAGCGTGCGCGATCTGCACATTCGTTTTCATCTCGGACGCGAAAAGCGGACTTCGCTGTTTCGGCGCGGAGCGAAGCGCGAACTGCATGCGGTGCGCGGCATCAATATCTCTATCCGCCAGGGCGAAACCTTTAGCATTGTCGGTGAATCCGGCTGCGGAAAATCCACCATTGCGCGGGCGCTGGCCGGGCTTTATACGCCATCAGAAGGCTCGATAAAATTTGCCTGGCAAGGCGAGGTGAGCGACAGCCACAGCGCGCAAAATGGCACCCAGATGATCTTCCAGGATCCCTATGCCAGCCTCAATCCGCGCTGGCGCATCGGACGTTCGCTGGCCGAGCCGTTAGTGCTGAATAAAAAGGTCGGCAGCACGCGGCAGGCAAGAAGCTATTGTGGACAACTGCTGGAGCAGGTTGGGCTTTCCGCTAACGATCTGGATAAGTTTCCGCATGAATTCTCCGGCGGCCAGCGTCAGCGCATCTCGATTGCTCGCGCGCTGGCCACGCAGCCAGGCTTTCTGATTTGTGACGAACCGACGTCAGCGCTCGACGTTTCGGTGCAGGCGCAGGTGTTAAATCTGATGCGTCGGTTACAGCAACAGCACGGGCTGACCTACTTTTTCATCAGCCATAACATGGCGGTGATTTCCCACATCTCCGACCGAGTTGGCGTGATGTACCTTGGCCGTATTGTCGAGCAAGGCACGGTGGAGGAGATTTTTTCTCGTCCCGCGCACCCGTACACGCGTCTGCTGATTGCCGCGATTCCACAGTTCGATAATCCCTCGACTGAACGTGAACCGATCGTCGGCGAAGCGCCTAATCCGATGTCGCCGCCGCTCGGTTGTGCCTTTGCCGCCCGCTGCAGCCACGCCCAGCCGCTGTGTCAGCAAGCGATGCCGCCGGTGCATGATCTTTCTGATGAGCATCAGATTGAATGCCATTTCCCTGCGGCCGTCGCCGCAGCTTAATCATCACAAGGAGATCGCCGATGGAAAGTGTGTTAATTCAAAATGTCATGCCGTTTGATGAAAATCAGCGCGTAGACCTGTTGCTGGAAAATGGCGTTATCGCGGCGCGTGGCCCCAATTTACCTGAGCCTGCAGGCGCTAAAGTCATCGATGCCAGCGGTATGCAGGCATTTCCTGGCTTAGTCGATGGCCATGCTCATCTCGACAAAACCTTGCTGGGACGTGACTGGTACCGCAACGAAGTGCCGCGCAATCTGGCGGCGATCATCGCCAACGAACGTGATTATCGCCGCGAGCAGCAGCCCGATCCGCAGTTGCAATCAGAACGTATCACGCGCCGCGCCATCGCGGCAGGTACCTCATTTATTCGCACCCATGTCGATATTGATAACGAAATCGGTCTGGCGAATCTCGAAGGGGTGTTGGAAACACGGCGTCGCCTGGCCGAACAGGTGGATATTGAGATAGTGGCGTTTCCGCAAAGCGGCATCCTGCAAAGTCCCGGCACCGAAGCGCTGCTGGATCGCGCGCTGCAGATGGGCGCCGAGCTGGTGGGCGGCTTAGATCCCTGCTCATACGATAAAGATCCGGTACGCCATCTGCAGATCATCTTCGAGCTGGCGGTTCGTCACGGCAAAAAAGTGGATATTCATCTGCACGAACGCGGTGAACTGGGTGCGTTTAGCCTTGAGCTGCTGATTGATTTTACCCGCCGCTATCAGATGCATAATCGCGTCACGCTCAGCCACGGCTTCTGTCTCGGCATGGTCGAACCGGCGCGCCAACAGCAGTTTGCCGAAGAGATGGCGGAGCTGGGAATGTCGGTTGCAACAACCGCACCGGCGGATATCGCGGTTCCGCCTTATGAATTGCTCACCGACGCTGGCGTCGCGTTTTGCGCTGGTAATGACGGCGTGCGCGATACCTGGAGCCCGTACGGCAGCGGCGATATGCTGCAACGCGCGGTCACCATGGGACTGCGCTATCGCTGGCGTCAGGATCGCGAGATTATGCGCGCCGCGCACACCATTACCTTTGGCGGAGCTCGCGTGATGGCGCTGGACAATTATGGTTTACAGCCCGGCAATCGCGCCGATTTGGTGTTGATTCCCGGCCGCAGCATGGTGGAAGCGCTGGTGGAGTTGCCGCGTGACCGTAAGGTGATCAAAGGCGGCAAACTGATCGCCGCTGACGGGGAGTGCCTGTTCTGATGAGCGAAAAAGTAACCCGACTGCGCGCCGCGTGGGTGGTGGGCTATCGCGATGGCGATCACTGCCTGCTGGAGGATGGCGAAGTGGTGTGGCAGGGCGAACGCATTCTGTTTGTGGGTTTTGATTATCCCGGCGAGGTGGATGAAGAGATCAACGCCGGGAATTGTCTGGTGGGACCGGGATTTATTGACCTTGATGCACTCGGCGATCTCGATACCACCGTGCTGGCCTTCGACAACCAGCCCGGCTGGAAAAAAGGGCGCATTGTCGCCGCCGACTGGCAGCGCCGCGACCTCTACAGCCGCGAGCAGCTTAACTTCGCCAAGCATTATGCCTACAGCCATTTGCTGCTTAACGGCATCACCAGCTTTGCGCCCATCACCTCGATTCTTTATCGCGAATGGGCCGAAGATGTTGATGAATACCTGTATGCCGCAGATGTGGCCGAATCATTAGGCGCGCGAGCGTGGCTGGGGCCGGCTTTTATGGCGGGTTACTACGCCAGCGATGAGCAGGGACAATTTTCGTGGATAGGCAACCGCGATCGCGCGAAAAAGGGGCTGGACGATGCGGTGAAGTTCTATCAGCGTCTACAGCAGCGCGGCGTTTCAACCTTAAGCGGCATGCTGGCTCCCGACCGTATTGAGGGCGGTGATGCCGTTTGGCTGAAGGATTTGGGTGACATTGTCACGTCACTCGCCTGTCCAACGCGGCTGCATTGTTGCCAGAGCGAGCTGGAAGTGCGGGAAATCGCCCGTCGCTATCAAGGCCGCAGTTCGCTGCAAGTGCTGGCCGACAACGATTTGCTCAATCGCCACATGTTGTTGCCACACGGCCAGTTTCTCGGTGGATTGAACGCCGACGCAGCGCGTGTAGCAGAGGACATCGCGCGGCTGGCGCAGTCAGGTGCTTCAATCGTGGCTTGTCCGCTGGTATCCGGTCGCCACGGCAAATATCTCGAACATTATCCATCGCTTAAAGCCGCTGGCGTTAATCTGGCGCTTGGCACCGATACGTTCCCGGCCGATATGTTCACCAATATGCAGATGGGCGTGGTGCTGACGCGCGTGGTCACCGGCGATATCTCAGCGGCCAGCGCCGCCGATTATTACCGCATGGCAACCCTGGGCGGCGCACAGGCGTTGGGACGCGATGATCTTGGCCGACTGGCGGCTGGATGTCAGGCCGATATGATGATGGTCAATCTTGACCAACCCGCGCTGGGACAAGTGTTCGATCCAATTACCACGCTGGTTTTGAATGGCAATGGTCGCGATGTCACCGGCGTGATTGTGGCTGGACGCAAAGTGGTGTGGGAACGCGAACTGGTTAACAGCGGGCAGGGTGCGGCAGCGTTACACGCCGCATCGCAGCAGGTATTTTCGCACATTGTCTCAACTTATCCCGAACGAACCGTTGGGCATCCGCCTGTTGAGGAGATCGTGTCCTCCTCGTTTCCTCGCGTGAACAGAGGCGTAAACCATGACTGATCACTACTTGCTCACCAACGTCAGGCTTGAAACCGGGTTTATCGAAATTAACGGCCATATTCAGGGCACCCAATGCGATCTCTTCACCATAGAAATCAAACACGGGCGGATAGTGGCGATTCACGGGCAGAGCGAGGTGCAAAGCGCGCTGCCACAGCGTGATGCTGGCGGCATGCTGATGCTGCCAACTCTGCGCGATATGCATATCCATCTCGATAAAACCTTCTACGGTCGCGCATGGCGAGCGGCTAAACCAAATAACGAGCAGGATATTTTCCAGATGATCGCGCTGGAACAGCAGCTGTTGCCGACGCTGCTTGCCGATTCGGTCGAGCATGCGCAGCAGTTGATCACCTTGCTATTGAGTAAAGGCACCACGGTGATTCGCAGCCACTGCAATATCGATCCGGTCAGCGGGCTGCGCAGCCTGGAGCATCTGTTGCAGGCGTTAGACGCGTTTAACGGGCAGATAGCGTGTGAAATCGTGGCGTTTCCACAACACGGTTTACTGCGTTCTGGCGTGACTTCACTGATGCGCGAGGCGCTGGCGCTCGGCTGCCAGTGGACCGGCGGACTCGATCCTTCGAAGGTTGATGGCGATATGGCGCGTTCACTCGACACCATGCTGAGTCTGGCGCATGAGAGTGGCACCGGCGTGGATATTCATCTGCATGAAGCCGCCAGCAGCGGCATTCCGTGTATTGATTATCTGTTGAACGCGCTGGAACATGCGCCTGAACTGCAAGGCCGAGTGACACTCAGCCACGCTTATTGTCTGGCACAAATCAGTGATATTGAGGTGCAGGCGCTGGGTGAACGCATGGCCGCGCTGGGCGTGAGCCTGGCGTCTGGTTTGCCGCTGGGCAAAAATGTAATGCCGCTTCCGCTGCTAAAACAGTGTGGCGTAAAACTAATGACCGGCACCGACAGCGTCATCGATCACTGGTCGCCCTTCGGCACCGGCAGCATGCTGGATAAAGCCAATTTATGGGCACAGCTTTACGGACGCGGCAGCGAATTTTCGCTGAACAGGGCGTTGGCGATTGCCACCGGCGATATTTTGCCGCTGGATGAGCAGGGCGCGCGTATCTGGCCGCTGGCTGGCGACGCGGCTGATTTTATCCTGATTGACGCCAGTTGTTCCGCCGAAGTTGTGGCGCGTCAGCCAGCAATTTCAGCCAGTTACTTCCGTGGCCAGCAGGTTTACCGCGCATAAATGATGTATATTTCTGGGGACTATTATGACCGATACAGGATTGAGTATGGGCGCGAAGCAAACCCCCAGACAAAAAGAGATCGCTCGCATTTATGAGTCGCTTACCATGGCGATTGCCCAGCACAAGCTGCGCCCCGGCACGCGCTTAATTGAGGCGCAGATTGTCGATGCGCTGAAAGCCAATCGCAACCATGTGCAGGCGGCACTGCAGCGCATGGCGTTGCAGCACATCGTCACCATCGAACCCAATGTCGGCGCGATTGTTGCGCAGCCGTCAGCCACCACCGCGCGTGAGATCTTCACCGCCCGCCATGCCATTGAATCGGCCATAATTGCCTGCATTACACCGCAAAAAATGACGGCGTTTGCCGTGCAATTGCAGCAGCAACAAAAAGAAGAACATGAAGCGATTCACAGCCAGGAACGGCAACGCGTGGTGTATCAGCTTGGCGCCTTTCATCTGCTGTTAGGCAAAATTGCCGATAACAAAGTGCTGGAAGATATTCTCAATAATTTGATGGTGTTAAGTTCATTAATTGTGATGCTGTATCAGCGCAATGAGATGCCGGTTTGTCAGTGTGACGAGCATCAGCACATCATCGATGAACTGATTGCCGGAAATACCGCTAAGGCGCAGCAACTGATGCGCGATCATCTTATTGAGCTGGAGCAGCAGCTGGATATTTCTGAAGCGTCACCGTATGCCATGACGCTGGTGCAAGCTCTTCATAAAGCGGAGGAATAATGGAATTAGAAACAACCCGACTGCGGCTGGAACCCTTTGAACTCGCGCATTTTGACGGACTGCGGGCGATGGAAAACGACCCGGAAATTATGCGTTATATCAGTAATGGCGTGGTTAAAACGCCAGAAGAAACCCTGGCGAGTATTGAACGCGTTCAATCGCGCTGGCAGCAATATGGTTTTTCCTGGTGGGCGATGCGGGAAAAAGAGTCTGGCGAAATCGTTGGTGCGTGTTGCCTGCAGCATTTAGCCAATCAGGATGGTGCGCCGTTGGAAATTGGCTGGCGTCTTAATGCTAATTATCACGGTAAAGGTTTTGCCACAGAAGCAGCGCAGGCGATGGTTAAGTTTGCAGTTGAACATGTCGGCGTAAAATATCTGGTCGCGGTGGCCGATCCTGAAAATGCCGCTTCGCAAAAGGTGATGCAGCGGCTGGGCATGACCTACAAAGCGATTGAACAACATTACGATGTGCCTTGCGTGGTGTATGAGCTGCATATTTAGGCATTCATGAACAAATGCCATCAAAGATTTATGACATATTCCAGTTCTGATGATTTCACAGGAATGGAATATGGAACAGCACGATATTGGTTTTAGCCACATAGCGCTGCAAGTCAGAGATTTAGAACGCAGCATCGACTTCTATCAACGTTACGCAGGGATGCAGGTGATCCATGAGCGTGAACCAGGCATTGCAGAAGCGCAAAAAGTCGCATGGCTTTCTGATTTAACACGTCCATTTGCGCTGGTGCTGGTGCAATCTCAAACCACCGTGGATACGCCTTTGGGGCCGTTTGGTCACATTGGCGTTGCGTGTGACAGCAAAGAAGAGATTGATGCCAAAGTTATTTTGGCAGAACGCGAAGGCGTGTTACGCCGACCCGCGCAGCAATCATCCGCACCAGTGGGTTATTGGGCATTCTTCGCCGATCCTGATGGCAATACGCTTGAGCTTTCATACGGCCAGCAGATTGGCCTTGAGATAATTACCAGTCGCCTTAATGCAGATGTTTGAACAAAAGCGTCACTCGAAAGGGTGACGGTTGATCTAGGGAATAGGCGTGGTTTGAGTGCGCTTAGATACTTCATTTAACATAATCATGATTATGCGCACCGAATATGAGGAGGCAAAGTAGTAATGTCCGCTTTGAGCTAAGCTGACATGGCCGCTTCGGGTGACCTGCTGAGGAACCTGTTATGGCGGCTTCTGGTGTG